>JAFDCZ010000217.1 GCA_019312665.1 Deltaproteobacteria bacterium
ACCTCGACCGTCTTCCCGATCTCGGCAGCCTCTCCCAGCACATCCAGAGCAGCTACCGGGAGCTCGCCCAGGCCGCCGGCGTCGATATCCGGAGTTGAGTGCATTGGGTGGCAACCCCGAGGCGGGATGCGAGCGCAGCCGATCGGCTCGACGCGCAGGCTCGATCGAAGCGCTCCCCAATGACGAGATCAGCTCCGCCTTCGGCGTGTAGGCCAGGATGATCGCGTCAGACAGGATCCTCGTTCTTGATTCGATCCAGAAGAGTTGCGGTCTCGCCGGGGCTCGCTTCAAGCGCGGTCTTCCGCCGAGCCGCGAGTTCCTCGGCCGAGCTCGTCCTCCATGCCGACAGTCGTTTTCACGCACGCCTGGGCATCCGTGTGACACAAGCAGGACGGCTGTTGGATGCTGAGCCGCTTCATCTGGCCAGTGTGTTCTGTTGGGAGCCGAGCGACCTGGTCGCTGGGTCTACCTGAAACTGATTGGACACACCAATCGCGAGTATCGGCGGCCATAGGGCCATGCCGAGCGCGCCGACGATCAGGCACCACCAGACGCGGCCTCTTCCGCTCAATGCGCCGCCGCTCTCCTCGATGTGCCGCTTCGCGCGAAGTGCCTGAAAGAATGCGTAGGCGGAACCAATTCCGAACATCCAGATCAAAGAAGCGATGACGGCCCATCGGAGCCTCGAATTGAGCTGCCGTTGGGTTGGCTGAGTCGTCTCTTGAGTGGGCATCTGTCGCCCGTCCCTCCGCCCAACTACCAATTGACCCGCCCGTCTCCCCAATCCTGCCATCCCTCACACGGTCCACCCTGCGTGAGCCGCGACGAAGCCGATCCAGATCCAGCTGGCGGGGCCGGGGTAAATCACGGCCGCTTCCGCGCCTCCCGCACCAGCCGCTCCCCCTCCCGCCGGAGCATCTTCTCGCGCGGCTTCCACCGGCAGTCGAGGCCCTTCTTGTTCGGCTTGCAGAGGCCGCAGGCGCGGCGCTTTCGCTTGTACTGTTTTCTCACCACGGGGAGGGTAGCAGGGCGTTGTGCCCGGGGCTGGCACTTGGGCGTGTCGGGAGGGGCTACACTGGGCGCGTCCGTGCTCCCCACATTGCCCGCGCTTGGGGCAGGCAATGTGGGGTCGGAAGCGGGCAAAGCGCCCGCTCCGGGAGCCCCATGAACGCTGACCGGAGCGGGCATTCTCTCCTCGCCCGTACCGCTCAGCTTGGCGCTGCAGCACCGCCACGCCGCCACCGACCTCGGCTCCGGCGCCGGCGCCATGTGAGCAAAGGGTGTCGATGACACCGTCCGCAACTTGGCGACACTCGATGGGCATTGCTAGGCTCGGCGTGGCGATGCGGGTATGGCCTAGTCGAATCGAACTGGCGGTCGTGGGTGTGTCGTTGTCGACCGCGATGCTCATCGCTTGTAGTGACGCCCCCGTCCTGCCAAGCGCCGCGTTCCATACCGCCAGAGAACACAGCGCACCCGCCGACCGCGAATGGCGCACCTACCTGGGCGATCCGTCGGTCTCCCACTCCTCGCCCCTGGACGAGATCCACCGCGGCAACGTCGGCCAACTCGAGGTGGCCTGGACCTACGACGCGAGGGACGTGGGTCCGCGTTCGACGATGCAGTGCAATCCCATCGTGGTGCGCGGAGTCCTCTACGCCACATCTGCGGACACGCGCGTATTCGCCCTGAATGCTGCCACAGGCGAAGAACTGTGGAGCTTTCGATCGGCCGAGCCCAATCGTTCTCAGAACCGTGGGGTCAGCTACTGGTCGGCCGGAGACGACGAGCGAATCCTCTTCACCCAATCGGATAAGCTCTACGCCCTCGACGCCCGGACGGGAATCCCCATCGCATCCTTTGGTTCAGGGGGCTCAGTCGACCTCCGCAGCGGACTGGGAAAGCGCGCCAAGGAAGGCGCAAGGCTGGTGGTCACCACGCCCGGAAGCGTCTTCGAAGACCTGCTGATCCTCGGGTCCTCAACGTCCGAAGGCCGCGCCGCGGCTCTGGGTGATGTACGGGCCTACGACATTCGCACCGGCGAAGTCCGCTGGACCTTCCACACGATTCCTGTGAATGGAACCCCGGGCTCCGAAACCTGGCCCGAGAATGCACGCCAGAATTTCGGAGCAGCGAATTCCTGGGCCGGTGTCAGTGTCGATGTGGAACGCGCCATCGCCTTCATCCCGACGGGCTCGGCCGCGTTCGATCTATACGGGGGCGATCGTCCCGGGGACAACCTCTTCGCGAACTCGCTGATCGCCGTGGACGCACGCACGGGCGAGCGTATCTGGCATTACCAAATCGTGCGCCACGACCTCTGGGATCGCGACTTGCCGTCCCCACCGAATCTGGTGACTGTGAAACGCGACGGGAAGACGATCCCCGGCGTGGCGCAGACGACCAAGTCCGGCCAGGTCTTTCTCTTCCACCGCGAAACGGGCGAGCCGCTGTCTGAAATCACCGAATCCGAGGTGGTGGGCGCTGCGGTCTCCGGCGAACGAGCGGCCCGGAGCCAACCCGTTTCCCTGGCCATCCCTCCGTTTGCGCGCCAGGTGTTCAACGAAGAAGCGGTCACCCGACGAACCCCGGAGGCCCATCGGGCCGTTCTCGATGAGCTTCGCAGGATGCGATCCGGCGCCCTGTATATGCCCCCCAGCCTGGAGGGAACCGTCCTCCAGCCCGGGCTCGACGGTGGCGCGCAATGGGGCGGCTCTGCCTTCGATACCGAGACCGGATTCTTGTACGTGAACGCCAACGAAGTCCCGTCGATCATCCAGCTGGCGAATGTCAAAGATCTCGGAAGCGTGAGCGGGAAATCCAGCGCCCAGCGTCGCTACCTGGCCGCTTGCTCACACTGTCACGGTGCAGACGGACGGGGAGACGGTGGTGCGGTTCTTTCACTGATCGGCGTCACCGATCGTCTGGGCTTCCTCGAGGCCTACCGGGTCGTCAGAGATGGGCGAGGGCGCATGCCGGCGTTCGGAGAATGGCTCGGGTGGTACGAGATCGCCGTACTGACGGCGTACGCGAATCAAGCTGCAGAGGATGTGGTGACTCCGGAAACACACTCTCCCCCCGACGGTCGGGAAGGCGGCTACGTCAACGTGGGCTTCCGGAATTTTGTCGATCCCGACGGCTTTCCCGCGTCGCGCCCTCCTTGGGGAACGCTGACCGCGATCGATCTCAACCGAGAGATCATCGTGTGGCGACTTCCGCTCGGTGACCTTCCATGGTCTCTGGAGCTTGGACTCCATGGACTCGGCGCTCGGAACTATGGCGGCCCGGTGATCACCGAGGGCGGGCTGCTCTTCATCGCCGCCACCCCCGATTCGAAGTTCCGCGCCTTCGACAAGATGAACGGCGAACTCTTGTGGGAGAGCGAGCTTCCGGCCGCCGGCTTCGCGACCCCCAGCACGTATGAGGCCGGCGGACGCCAATTCATCGTCGTCGCAGCCGGAGGTGGAAAGCTTCGGCAGCCGTCGGGAAGCCAGTACGTGGCTTACGCCCTACCGGCTGCTTCTGCACGCTGACTGGGAATCGCCCGCGACGGAAACGGGTGAGCTTCGGATGGTGCCGCGGGGGTGCCGTATGCCGTCCTTGTTTCGGCCTGTCGCCGCTCCTTGCCGCCCATTGCCGGTGCCCCAGTCGCAACCTACTGATCTTCCTCAGGTTCGGATTGGTGTGTCCTGGGTTCTGCGGAGGCATTGGCGAGCCTAGAGGCAGATCGAGGAGGCCTTCCGATCGCCATCTGTGGTGGCATCTCCGCAATTCGATGGCTGTGCAGCAGCGATTCCGTGCCGTGTAGCGTGTCGCCACAGTCAGATGGCGCATTCGGGGCGCTCGTGGGCCCGGAGGCGCCCTCAGGCTACTCTCGATTACCCGCTGAGCAAGGCTTCTACTTGTATATCCCTGGAAAGATGTGGTTTGGAATTCTGCCGTTCGCTCAGGCACTTGGGGCGTCTTGGCCTCGCTGAAAATGTCCCTTGAGATGCGCATTTCGGTGATCGTGAACGGCCTGATCGGCCATCGTGAACTGCAAGTGGCTGGCAGGCTTGGGTCCATCGACTGCGATCGCGATCGCCTGTCGGATGGTCGTGCTCGCGAAGGTTCTCGCACATCAGACTCGCGACCGAGGAGTCAGCGCCGCTCAGCGACCGCGTAGCGTTCTACTCCGTGCGCCGATTCGGTGTCGACGTCGGAGATGATCGCCCAACCGGTACCTTCGACATATTCGGGTAGATCCCCGCTTCGAACGGCGGACTTCCACGGCTCTCCGACGAGGCGAACCATTGTTCTGAGGGTCTTGCGTTTACCGGGGATCACGTGTGTGAACGCGATTCGGCTTCCGGCCGAAGTGCAGGCGGCTGCGTCACTCAGCAGACCTCGCACCTCGTCGTTCGTCAGGTACTGGAAGAGGCCCTCCGCCAAGAGCACCGAGGGCTGTGAGAACTGCCAGCGACCGTCCTCCGACAACACCTTCGAGAGGGCACGCTCGCCGAGATCGGCCGCGATCTGGATCATGTTCGCCGGTTGACCCTCTACGGCGACTCCTTTGGCCTTGGCCGCAGACGTCGTGGGATGATCGACCTCGAAGAAGTGCACGTGGCTGTGCTGCGGCGCGAGTCTCAGGCAGAGCGTGTCGAAGCCGGCACCCAGTACCAGCACCTGTCTCGCCCCCTCCTCGATCGCGGCTTCCACCTGCTGCTGCATGAAGATCTTGCGGTGGCCGAAGCCCTCCCACTGCCCCGGCATCATGCGGTCCTGGATCTGGTAGACGCGGACCATCCACTGCTTCTTTGACGCGCGCATTAGGCCTGGGCCGTAGCCCGGTGACCCCGAGGCCAGGAGGAGGCGCTCGGTGACTTCCACCAGGCCGGGAGGAAGCCGTTGCGCCCAGTCGTCCTTCACGCTCAACGTGATCAAGCCAAGCGCAACCTTGAGAGCTGTCTGGCTGATTCGCCCCTGCTTCACGACCCGAAGCCCCCGAAGATTGCCGTATGACGAGAGGACGCGCGGTTCACGTCGTCCAACGAAGCCTATAGGCTGCGAGGCTTCGACCGCGAAGGCAGCAGCCCTGGCACCACGGTAGCAGCGTGGGAAGCGGCTCAGCAGCACTGAATTCCTTTGGGAATTCGAGGCTTGCCGAGATCTTCGGCCACGGTCCTGGATCGCACGACAACGAGCCGCCTACTTGTAGAGGCCCTCGTTGTCGGGTGATTCGGGTGGCAGGGGGCAACATTCCGGCAAGTGAGGCTGGCAAGCCAAGGTCCCTTGACTGCGATCACGGTCGCCTGAGAAGGCCAGTCGATCTCACGAACGAGCGAGCCAGCCCGTAGACACGCACCGTCACGAGAGCGTTGACCCCGACGACCACCACGAG
This sequence comes from Deltaproteobacteria bacterium, assembly GCA_019312665.1. Lineage (GTDB taxonomy): Bacteria > Myxococcota_A > UBA9160 > UBA9160 > UBA6930. The sequence goes on from JAFDCZ010000217.1 coordinate 5,384, forward strand.
CGAGGTGCTGGCAACTCCCCAGGTAAGGCTTGGTCGAACCGCCGCCATGATGAACGGCAGCGGAAGCAGCGCTAGCGAGAAATTCGACACACCCAAAGCGACCATGACCCAGAACCGTCCATCCGGCCTCCAGTCATGGCTGCGGCCTCGGAGTACGGAGACGATCGCGGCAAAGCCAAGGAGGGCCACAGAAATCTCGGCCAGCGAGACGAGCAATTCTGTTGAACTCACGTCCACCAATGTGGCCGCCTTCTAACTAGCTCTTGGACTGCGGGCCTTCGACCGCGAAAGCACCAGCATTCGCAGCATAGTAGCAGCGGGGGAATCGGCTCGGCGGCACAGAATCCCCGTTTGAGATCCTGGGGCTGCCGGATCTCGCCGCGAGGGTCCGCTTCCCGCGTTCGTATTACACGGTTAACGAGGGGCTCTACTTGTAGACCACCGCGTTGTCGTGAAATGGACCGGGACAGATCGGGGTCACCCGAAGCACGGGCCTACCTCCGATCCCGGAGACCTTCGAAGCTCGAACTCGGATGCGAAACTCGCAGAGCAACAGTCGCTTCTGATCTCGTGTAACGTCACGGAAGTGACCCGATGCATCAAATCGAAAGGGGCCCCATGCGCCGTATGATCCTGATCCTCGCTGCCGTGGTCCTCGTCGTTGCGGCGCTGGGGTACGCGTTACGCGGGGCCGTCGCATTACGCCTGGTCGAGATCGTGATGGACCGGAATCTCGGTGAGAACCCACTCGAAGATTTCGACGACGGGCTGCACGTCATCCTGTGCGGCGCCGGCGGACCGCTGCCCGACCCGAGTCGCACCCGGTCCGGGCCGTGCGCCGCCGTCGTCGCAGGCGAGAAGCTCTATCTCGTGGACGCGGGCGGCGATTCGGCGCGTCACCTCGGGGAGATGCAGCTCCCGCCGGGCTTGGTGGAAGCCGTCTTCCTGACGCACTTCCACTCCGACCACATCGACGGGCTTGGCGAGCTCGCCACCCTGCGCTGGGCGGGAAACGCAAATGAGGCACCGCTGCCGGTGTACGGGCCGCCCGGGGTCGCGGGCGTCGTCGACGGTTTCAATCGCGCATATCGGCTGGACGTTGGCTACCGGGTCGCGCACCACGGTGAGAAGACGGTGCCGCCGAGTGGCGCCGGGCTCGTGGCGGAGCGCTTCGAACCGGCTCCGGCCGGCGCACCCGTCACCGTCTTCGAAGCGGACGGCCTGCGTGTCACGAGCTTCCTGGTCGAGCACGAACCCGTGGCTCCCGCCGTCGGATACCGCTTCGAGTACGCGGGGCGCACGGCCGTCTTCTCCGGCGACACCAAGAAGTCGGCGGCCGTCGTGCGCAACGCGAAGCGCGCCGACCTGCTCGTCCACGAGGCGCTCTCGGCGCGGCTGATCGGCCTGTTCAGAGAGGTGGCAGAGCGCAAGCAGGTCGAGAACATGCGGAAGATCCTCCTCGACATTCCCGACTACCACACGACGCCGGTGGAGGCTGCCGAGGTGGCGCAGGAGGCGGGTGCCGGGCATCTGCTCTACACCCACGTCGTTCCCCCGCTGCCAGCGCCCGGGCTGGATGTGATCTTCCTCGAGGGTGTCTCCGACGCGTACTCCGGTGGCGTCACTCTCGGTGTCGACGGCACGATGATCTCGTTACCGGCGAATTCGGACGCGATTCACGTCTCGTCGCGTTGAACCTCCAAGACCCGAAGCACGCATGAAACCCGGACTCCGCGTGAGCTGCCCGGGAGGCTTCGGACCATCTCATATCCGAGAGAATGGCTTCTGAGGCGAGGAAGCCGGGCGCAAGAGCCGGTTGCCCGGTGCCCGGCCCGATTCCGATAGCGTAAGTGCCCGATACGGGGGCGCATTCCACTACTCGATCATCAAGGCATCTACTTGTAGATGCCCTTACCTACCCCATACCCAGAGCGGACGGAGCGTGTGCACCAATCGGTGCGGCAAGGACCGCGCGCCGCCCCTCAGATCTCCCGCCCCAGCCGCGCCGCGTCTTGAAAGGCGCCGTCGAGGTAGCCGACGCCGGTGCAGTCGCCGATGAGGTGGACCTCGCCGTCGAGCTGGGCGAGGGATTCGCCGAGCTTGCGGTTCTCGACGGTGCCGATGGCGAGGATGACCGAGTCCACCGCGATGGTGCGGCGCTCGCCCTCGGTGTTGGCGACGATGACGGCTTCGTCGCGGATCTCTTCGGTGCGGGTCTTGCGCAGCAACTCTACGCCGGCTTCGCGCAGCTCGTAGAGGACGCGTGCGCGGCGGGGCATGGCCATTTCGCTGGCGAAGTGGGCGCTCTCTTCGATCACGTGAACGGTGCGGCCGCGGTCGCTGAGGAACTCGGCGAGCTCGCAGCCGACGAGACCGCCGCCGAGGATTGCGACCCGCTTGCCTACGGGCATCCAGCGCTTGCTGAGGCTGCGGGCGAGCTCGGGGCGGTCGCCCAGGCCAAGCAGGCCGCCCGCGCCGACGAGGGCGCGTTGGCCCAGCGAGAGCTTCTCGCGGGCCACCGAGGGATCGTCGCCGGTGATGAGGTCGCGCAGATCGTCGCCGCTCAGCACCATCGG
>JAFDCZ010000372.1 GCA_019312665.1 Deltaproteobacteria bacterium
CCTCGATCAACCCCTCTTGTACCGCCTGTCCGGAGACCGCAATCCGCTCCACTCGGACCCGTCCTTCGCCAAGCTCGGAGGCTTCGAACGCCCCATCCTGCACGGCCTGTGCACTTATGGCTTCACAGGCCGCGCGCTGCTTCACGCGATCTGCGAGGGCGACCCCGCCCGCTTCAAGGCCATGGACGCGCGTTTCTCCAAGCCCGTCATGCCCGGCGATGAACTGACGGTGCGGATGTGGGTCGATGGCGAGACGTGTCTCTTCCAGACGACGAATCAGAACGATGAGGTCGTCATCGACCAGGGCGTGATGCGCTTCGCCTAGCCACCAGCTTACCGGCGCAGAGGGTGGCGACGACGAGATCGCTCGCGAGCGCCTCTCGAGCCTCTTTCCAGGGCAGCGAGAGCAGACATAGATCCGCCGGTTGGCCGGCCTCGACCCGTCGCGGCCGGCCGGCGGGCTCTTCCAGGGAACCGCTGAAGAGCGCGAGGGCTTCTTCGGGAGTCAGCGCCTCATCGGGCCCGAGCACTGCGCCCTCACGTGTACGCCGATCGACCGCCGCGGCCATGGCGCGCCACGGGTCGGGCGCGCCGTAGGGTGCGTCGCTGCCGGCCGCAATGGGAACCCCAGCCTCGAGCCACGCGCGCCCACGTAGCAGCCACGGGCGATCGCGGGCTTCGACGTCCCGGAGATAACTGTCTCCGCGTTCGTGCACGAAGCCAGGTTGCAACACCACCGTGATACCCAGCTCCGCCGCCAGCTCGATGGCCTCCGGTGGCGCTACGGCAGCATGCTCGATGCGATCGCCCGGGTGAGCGCCAGCCTCCGCGATGGCGCCGAGCGCCATCACGAGTTCCGTGCGGGTGACGGCGTGAATCGCGACACCACGGTTCTCCTCGTGAGCTTCTCGAATCGGTGCCACCAGCTCGGCGAACGGCGGCAGGCGAGGCTCGTCGAGCAGGATTTTTCGCTCCGCTCCGGCCAGATCGGCACCGCCCATGATCCGAAAACGTTGGGGAAGCTTGCCCGAGCGTTGCGCCGCCGCGAAGAATGCCGCCGTCTGCGGGCCATTGTCTGCGCCCGCATCGGTGAAGCCAGTGATGCCGACCGCGAGCAGCCTTTCCGTTGCCGGGCCCAGGCCCGGGGGATCGCTTGCCGCCAACCGCTCGCGAAGCCAGCGGTCCGCACGGAACAATCGCCCGTCGGGCCACCGATCCGCCGCCTCGAGTGCTTCGAGCGCCGCGGAGTTCAGCATCCAGAGGCTGCCGCTTCGGTGCTGGATGCGAACGGGCAGGTCGGCACGCAATGCGTCGAGCGCCGCACGATCGAGATCCCCCGCGACGGCCTCATGATATCCCATGCCACGAATCCAGCCGTGCTCGGGCTCAGCCTGTGCGAGGGCCTGGGCGAGCGCTTCCGCGTCGGCGATCTGCGGCGGCCCACACGGGAGCGAACGCAAAGCCGCTGCGAGGCCGAACAGATGCAGGTGGTGATCATGGAGGCCTGGCAGGAGCGCGCCTCCTCCCGCGTCGAGTACCTGCTCGTCTGCCTCAGCAGAGAGCTTCGTGGAAATACCCTCGATCCGACCCTGCCGGATGCGCACATCCGCGACGCGACCCTCGACCTCACAGCCGCGAATCAGCAAGGCGAGCGAGCCTCGCCGCGGCTCTTCAGCCTTCGTTGGCCGGTTCCGCGGCGGGAGCCAGACGCTCCCGATCGCCGAGCACCTGCTCCACGCCAGGCAACGGCCGACATTGGACGAGAAGCTGAAAACCGAAGAGCGTCTGCCAGAACCTGGCGAGCTGCGCACTGACACTTTCCAACCATCGTCCGAGCTTCCCTCCGATCACCGCTTCCCAGGGGATCGGCACGCCTCGCACCCACTCGATCTCGTAGCCGCAATCCCGGAGCATCCGCAGCAGCGACGCGCGGTTCATCAAGCGCTTGTGCGCGATGTCGAGAATCCCTCGGTCGCCATAGTTGAAGCGCCCGAAGAGGAGCGCGATCCGATTGCTCAGGAATGCAACATTAGGCGTCGCGACCAATACCACGGGCCCGACGGCGCCCGGCCGAAGCACCCGACTCTTGTTGCGGAGGGCGAGCAGGAAGCCCTCCGGATCCTCGAGTTCTTCGAGGATGTCGAGCAGGAGAACCGCGTCGTACTCGAAGGGATCG
>JAFDCZ010000218.1 GCA_019312665.1 Deltaproteobacteria bacterium
CCTGGGGAGGCCCGACCGCCCGCGTCGTCGAGCTTCAGGGTGGCGCCATCGTGCCCGGCTTCATCGACGCTCACGGCCACTTCCCCGGCGATGGCGTCTGGGCAGGCGTCACCGATTTGAATCCTCCGCCGATCGGAGACCTGAAGACGATCGACGAGTTGGTGGCGCGAATGCGCGAGCGCGCCGAGGACACGTCGCCTGGGGAATGGGTCACCGGGATGGGATACGACGACACGCTCTTGGCCGAAGGCCGACACCCGACCCGGGTCGATCTCGACCGCGTCTCTACCGAGCACCCGGTGGCGGTGCTGCACATCTCCGGCCACCTGGCCGCGGTGAACAGCCGAGCCCTCCAAGATCTCGGCTGGGACAAGAACACGAAGGATCCGGAGGGCGGCGTCATCCGCCGCGATGCCGAAACGGGCGAGCCCGACGGCGTGCTGGAAGAGACTGCCATGGAGCCTCTCCAATCAGATCTTCTGAACCCTGGCGCGATGGAAGCCCTGGCGATGGTGCGGCTCGCCGTAGAACGGGCCGTGGCCCAGGGCGTCACCACCGCACAGACCGGCTACACCCCGACCAACCAGTTGCGCCTCTTCCCGTGGCTCTCCCGCCTTGGCATCATCCCCATCCGGCTGGTGCTCTGGCCCGCCATGGAGGCGCTCGACGAGCTACTCGACGGAGGCGAGCCCTACACCACCTACGATCCGGAGTGGGTAAAGATCGGCGCCGTGAAGCTCATCGCTGACGGTTCCATCCAGGGGTATACGGGCTACCTGAGCGAGCCTTACCACGTGCCTCCCGGCGACGACCCGACGTTCCGCGGCTACCCCCGCGTCGCCCGCGAAGAGTTGATCGCCCGGGCCAAGCGCTACCACGCGGCCGGTTGGCAGCTGGCCATCCACGGCAACGGTGACGCATCCATCGACGATATCCTCGATGCCTTCGATGCCGCCTTCGCGGAGACGCCGGCCGAAGATCCGCGGCCGATCATCATCCACGCGCAGATGGCCCGCGACGACCAACTCGATCGCATGGCCAAACTCGGCGTGATCCCCTCGTTCTTCAGCCTGCACACCTACTACTGGGGGGATCGGCACCGCGATCTCTTCATGGGCCCCGAGCGTGCTGCGCGCATGAGCCCGGCGAAAAGCGCACTCGACAAAGGTGTGCGCTTCACGATCCATTGTGATGCCCCGGTCGTGCCGATGGAGCCGTTGCGGCTGATCTGGTCTGCGGTGAATCGAAAGAGCAGCAGCGGCAAGGACATCGGACCGGCCGAACGCATCACTCCGATGCAGGCCCTGCGCGCGACGACCATCGACGCCGCCTACCAATATCACCATGAAGACCTCAAGGGATCTCTCGAAGCAGGCAAGCTCGCCGACTACTTGATCCTCTCGGCATCACCGCTGGACGATCCGGCGCACATCGACGAGATCCAGGTGCTCGAGACCTTCGTCGGCGGCAAACGCGTATATCGGGCGAGCGACCATTGACCCGGATTCGAAGTACCGACCCGGACGATCCGCCTTTCGATGACGAAATCGTCCATGTGCCGATCACCGAAGCATTGGACCTCCACGATTTCGCGCCGCGAGAGATCCCGGAGGTGGTCGAGGCTTACCTGGAGGCGGCCTGGGAGAAAGGCTTCCGCGAGGTCCGGTTGATCCACGGGCGCGGCAAGGGGGTACAGCGCGCACGCATCCAAAGCCTGCTCGCGAAAGTCGCCCATGCCCACTCCTGGGGCGATGCACCCGCCGAGCGCGGAGGCTGGGGCGCCACCCTCGTTCAGCTGCAAGACCCGGAGAATCCGCAGGCCTGAGAGCCTCGAGGTTCAATAGAATCGGTCTCCTCGTCGATGAGAGCCGACATGCCCGGCCTCGCTCACCTGCTCCTGCTCGCCGTGCCCGCGACCTTCGGCGGCGCAGCCGCATGGATCGCCTACCTGCGCTGGAAGGATCGCCGCACCCCGGAGCCCTGGCCGCTGATGGTGGCGGCCGCCGCGCTCGGCTCGCTCGCCGTGCTCTTCGCGCACTTCGGCTACCGCGCTCTCGATGGCGCGGGGCTGGAGGCAAGCTGGGAGCTCTTGATGGGGCCGCTCCCCGGCGCGATCGCGGGCGCCCTTGCGATCGGAGCGGTCGAAGAGGCGGCCAAGCTCCTGCCTGTACTTCCTTTCGTCTGGGCGACGCGCCAGTTCGATGAACTCTGGGACGGCCCTGTTTACGCGGGCGCTTCAGCAGTGGGCTTCGCCCTGGCCGAGGCCGTCCTGCTCGCGAGCATGGGGGAGACCGACGTCGCTTCGACTCTTGCCCGCGCCGCGGCGGCGCCAATCACCCATGTGGTCTTCGCGGGCCCTTGGGGCCTGGGTCTGGCCTACACCACGCTGCGCGGAGCGCGCTGGGCGTTTCCGCTCGGCTTCGCGATCTCCACCATCGCCCACGGCGCCTATGATCTGCTGCTCGCCCGGCCCGGCACCCAGCTGGCAGCCGCGGCACTGGTTGGAGTCATGTGGCTGGTGTGGATCGCCGTGGCCGCGCGCCTTACGCGCGAGCGACGGCGCTATCCGCGGCCCGATTCACACCGATGAATCATCACTCGGCCGTTTCGGGCCCATCCGCTTCGCCACGAACGGAACCAACGGCCGCATCAATCGCCCGGCGAGGCGCCCGAACCGGCCGGTCGGTGAGGTTTCGCTCGCCGAGCCAAAGGCATCGATGCCGAGCTCCTCGCGTAGATCCGCAGAAACCAGCTTGACCGGCGTATCGAGCGGGATGCCCGTTCCGTCGGCAATGCGGACCATGCGTTGGAAGTTCCCAGCCACACCCGCCGCATCGATCATTGCTGCATCACCGACGACCGCCCGAAGAGCTTCCCGGGCCGGAGTGATCTCGGCATCGTCACCGCCCACGATCGCCTCAGCGAACCGAACCAACTCGGCCGCGTGGGGCACACCGCTATTTGCAGTGTCGCCTCCCGTCACCGCGCCCAGATCCACCGCCGTCCCTGCCATCTCGCCGCCCGCACGGAGCAGCACCGAGTGGGCGCTGGTTCAATAGAAGCACTCGTTGAGCGCCGAGACCCGCCCCGCGACCAGCTCGATCTGGCCCCGCTCGAGTGCCCGCCCTTCCGAATAGGACGGATCGCCGACAGCCCAGGTCGGTACGTACTGGGCGGCGGACACGTTCTTCAGGGATCGCACGGCATCGGGCACGAGGCTCAAGGCCCGGATCACGTTGGCGGTTTGCGGGCCTCCGGAAAAGAGATCCGCATCCTCACCTTGCGCCTTGCCGGCTTGGATCATCGGCACCCAGGCGGTTTCATGCTCGAGGCCAGCAGGCCGGTGGCCGGTGGGCTCACCGGCTTCCGGCATGGGCAGAGGCTCGAGCGGAAGGCCAAGACCCTGGTGAAATGAATCGATGCTGATCACCACGACAACCACACCGAGCAGCTCGACGTAGTGGCCATCCGAAACACCCTGGGCCGCGAGCTTCTCCACCCAGGTCCGCGAAAGCCGCGACGCATCCGTGACGAGACGATGCACCGTGTCGATCGCAACGTCCGAAAGCACGCTCGCCTCAGCATGGGCGTGTTCGCCGTCCACGGAAAACGGCGAAAGCGCCTGCTTTCGTTCGACGCATAGAGGGCAGCCCTGCGCCCGGCGCACCTCCTCCGCGATCGCCACCCGCTCGGCGCCCGTCCACCAGCTTCCCGGCTGGGCAAGGCCCTGCCATTCGGCCCGGTAGGCGGCCGGAAGGTCTTCTCGGATCTGCCAGGGGCTGGCCTCGTAGGAAAAGCTGGGCATCGGGAGAGCGTAGCGTTCCTCGCCATCGGCCGGATTCCGAGCCCCGTGGGACGCGGCGCCACGGTGACTGTCACAGCCTGTCCGACCCCGCCCCAGTTTTCGCTGACCGATCCGCTCTTCCTTTTTCATCGCATCTTCAGCACCCAGCAACTTCCCGAGTTCTGCCGGCGAGTTGCTGTCGCGCCCCGCCCCAGATCGATCCAGTGGGCGCCACGTCGTGGGACAAACCTCCACCGGTGCCTGCCGAGGCAGTCCGCAACGAGGCGAATCGCCACGACACCTCCAACATGCCCGTTTCGCCTCACAACCAAGCGGCGAAATGGCACGCGAAGTGCACTAGCCCGCGCCGGGGGGCATTCGCGAACCGCCATGAGAACCGTTCGGCCCCAGGCCGCGGTCGTTGTGCTGGATTCGGAAGCCACACGCTGAACCTGTCAACACAGACAAGGAAACTGGAATGAACAACGATCGCGTTTTTTCGTTTTATGCAGCCACTCTGATCGCCGGAGTCCTCTCCGTCGTGACCGCTTCGGTGATGGCCGGCTACGCCGCCGTTCCGGGAGTGATTGGCTTAGTTTCGCACTGGATCTTGAGCCTCGGCTTCCGCGCGGCGTACAAGAGCCTCGACGTGAACTTCAACGTCATCCCCTTCGTTCATGCCCCGATGGCCGTAGAGGCTGCGGGCGCTGCGGCACCGCTGGCGGTCGCCGAGGAAGAAAAACTGGCCGCGTAGTTCTCCCGGGCTTCCCGATCGTCCACCCTGCGTAGCCCCTCCGGGTTACGTGGGGTGGCGTTCGTCTGGACATCGACGGGTCATTCGCCTTCGCGCCCCGCTGCCCGCGAGGCATGGATCGCTTTGCTGCAGTCCTCGAGCGATGGACAGCGGCAGCTCATCACCACGCGTAGGACCCGTTTCATCTGCTCGGCCTCCGCGATCCGCTCGTCGAGCTGCTTCAGCTTCTTCTCTGTCAGCACGCGCCAGCGCTCCGCCGGAGGCGTGCGACGAGCGAAGCCGGCCAGGAGCTTCTTGATCTCCGCCACACTGAAGCCCGCGCGCTTGGCCAGATCGATCAGACTCAACCGTTCGAGGATCGATTCGTCGTAGACACGCCGGCCAGACTCGCGATCGGGGTTCGGCAGCAGCCCCTCGCTTTCGTAGAAGCGAATCGCCGAAGCCGCGATACCGCTCCGCGCTGCCACCTCGCCGATTCTCAGCTCCGGCATCCGAGCCTCCTTTGTCCCTTTCGCATGACGAACCCCCTTGACTTCAAGTGTACTTGAAGAAGTACCTTCCAGGCACAACGAAGCACGGGGGCCATCATGTCTGAGCCTACGACCCAAGACCCTGCTGAGATCTGCACGCTCCCGCCCGACGGGATGGAGGATCGTCTCACCTGGATCAAGCGGGAGATCCTTCCCCATGCTGTCGAAACGATTCGGCTGGAGAAGGGGCTCGCCTTCGAGCTGGCTGAGGTGCCGGGGCTCGTCGAAAAGGTCGATCGGTTGGTCGAGCTGGAAAGCGACTGCTGCTCCAGCATCACCTGGCGAAGAACCGAGAGTTCGAAGAGCGATCAGGTTCGCCTCGAGATTCTGGGCGTGAACCCTGATGCCCAGATCTTCCGCTCGCTGAAGGTTCCGGAGTCCGTACCCGAACCCCAGATCCGCCGATTCGGCAAGGCGGCCGGGTTCGGCCTGCTGTCGAGCTTCGTGGTTTGTTGTGTCCTGCCGATCGCAGCCGGCGCATTGCTGGGCACCGCCACGGCACCCTTGGCCGGCCTCGACGGGCCCGGCCCGCTCGCGGCCGGCGCCCTGCTTGGTGGTTCGGCTGCGTGGTGGTGGCTGGGCCGGCGCAATTCCCGCGGCTAGGCGCAGCTCAGTCCAGCCCAGGGATCCAGTTCGCCAGGCCACGACCGATCTCGTCCGGCGCGTCCTCCTGGACGAAGTGACGGCCCGTCACCTGGATCACTTGCTGGTTCGGAAGCCCCTTCGCGAATTCCCGCCGCGCCCCCGTGACGAGCACCCCCTCGGAGACATCGAACCAAAGTTTCGGCAGGTCGGTGGTCGTCGAAAGCCAAGCGGCGTACGCAACGATCGCGTCATGGGTGTCCGAAGGCTCGCCATCGAAGGGAACCTCTCGCGGCCACGTCAGTGTGGCCCGCCGGCTCTCACCCGGCTCCAGGTAAGGTGCCCGGTAAACCTCCATCTCGGCCTCCGAAAGCCCTCGAAGCACGGAGCCCGGAAGGATCCGCTCGACGAACAAGTTGTGATCGAGGATCAACCACTCGCCCATCCTTGAGCGCAGCGCCCGGAACCCGAGGCTGCCGACAAAGCCCATATCCGAGTACGTGAGCGGTTGGAGGAACGCCTCCATGTAGGCGATCCCACGAACCTTCCCCGGATGCCGGCGCGCCCAATCGAAGCCGAGCCCGGAGCCCCAGTCATGGAGCACGAGGATGACATCCTCCTCGGCTCCGACCGCGGACAAGAACGCCTCGAGGTAGCGGCGATGCTCGACGAATCGGTACCGGCCATCGGCGCCGTTCGAACCACGCGCCGGAAGCTTGTCCGAATCCCCCATGCCGATGAGATCTGGCGCGATGCAACGGCCCAATCCTTCGATATGCGGGATGACGTTGCGCCAAAGGTACGAAGAGGTTGGATTGCCGTGCAGGAAGACGATCGGACGGCCCGTGCCCGCCTCGATGTAGGCCATCTCGTGACCCAGCACTTCAATCTTCTTCTTGGCGTAGCCAAGCTCGGCGGAGGGGCCCTCGGCAGATGCGGCGAACGGAGGGGCTAGCAGAACGAGAACCATAACAACGTGAATCATCACCATCTCCTCACATGCGTTGGTGATCGCACCCGTGGATGCCGACTGACATCATCCTTGGGAGCGAACGCGGATCCATGTTCGCACAGCACCATCGACAATTTGGAGATGAGCCGCTTGGGTTTCTCGGACCAGATCTGGGGTTAGTTTCCGGCGGTTTTGAGACTCATCGTTT
>JAFDCZ010000219.1 GCA_019312665.1 Deltaproteobacteria bacterium
CGGCGTTCCGCTGGCCCTGGCCGTGTCGGGCGCCAACACGCATGACAAACGGCTCGTCGAGCCGACTCTGAAGAACTTTGCGGTACGTCGCCCCCGTCCGAAGCCCGGAGGTCGCAAGCAGCGTTTCTGTGGCGACAAGGGCTACGACTACGTCGACACGCAAGATCTGGTTCGGCGCTGGGGCTACACCTTGCACATCAAGTCGCGCGGCGACGAGGCGAATGCCTTGCGCACGAATCCTCGCTTCCGTGCGCGTCGCTGGGTCGTGGAGCGGAGCCACTCGTGGTTGAATCGCTTCCGACGCCTCCTGATCCGGTGGAAAAAGAAGGCGGCCAACTACGAAGCGATGCTCCACCTTGCCTGCGCCATCATCACGCTGAATGCGGCGGGGGTTATGGGATAGGCTCTTAGTGCCGAGGCAGACAAGCGATCAAGAGACAGGCTGCGGTCTCGGGTCGTCGCTCACTTCGGCCAGCAACCGGCGGCTACAGGCCGGGGCGAGGGGCAGTCCATCTCCAGGGGCTGGCGGCAGCGCCAGCGGTGGAAGCGGAGAAGTAGTCCTCGAGGATCCGCCGCAGATGCCGCTCACTGAGAACCAATGATGATCAGGACGAAGAGCACCTCGAACCGAACCGTTGGGGCCGTGAAGAAGCCCAGCGACACCAGCTCGCTCCGAATCCGCGGCGACCCCCAGGCGGGATTGGACTCCGACATCTTGCGGATGAGATCGCGGACCTCCTTGGCGATGGCTGGCCGGCCGGGCCTACCCCACGGCTGCGGATGCGCCTCGATAGGTGGCCGTGAGCCAGCCAGAATCGGGTTTTCGGGACGGACAGTCTCCAACAACGTGTACACTCGCAGGCAGGCTTGGCGGTCCGCGTGCTGGTATTGAGGAGGCGACAGGGGCCTCCGAGCTGTGCAAGGGTCGAAGGGAGGACGGGAGCCTTGAGAAGACACCTGGCGCCATTCTTCGCCACGCTCCACGAACGGATGCTGGAATTGGGCGGCATGCTCAATGGGCACTTGCACCTGGACCGCTCGGGCACGCTGGCTGAGACCAGGGATCTCTTGGGAACCTCGAGCAGCGGCGGCGATTCGTACCTCTCCTTGTCCGACAAGCACGCCTTGATCCCGATGGTCCACGCCAGTCGATGCTACGACCCGGACGTGTTGGCCGAGCGCGTCGACGCTCATCTCGATGCGCTGGTCGAGGTCGGTACGACCCGTGCAGACACCGTGGTGGACACGACAGCGGATCGCGTCGGGCTGGGCGCCTTGCAAGTGTTCCTGGAGTTGAAGGCAAAGTGGCACGGCACTTTGGACTTGCGTGTGGGCGCCTATTCACCGCTGGGCTTCCGCGACGACGAGCCGGACCGCTTCGAGCTGCTGGTCGAAGGGGTTCGCATCGCGGACTTCATCGGCTCCTTGCCGGAGCGTGACGATCACTCGAGCTACCCCGAGCACATCGGTTTCGAAGAGAGCTGTCGGAGAATGTTGACGCTGAGCGCGGAGCATGGGAAGCCGCTGCACCTTCACGTCGATCAGAGGAACCACCCGGACGAGGCCGCCAGCGAAGTAGTCGTGCGCGCGGCGCGGCAGATCGGCCTGAGCGGTCAGTGCGACCAGGAGCCCATGATCTGGCTGGTGCACGTGATTTCACCGTCCACCTACGACGACGAGAGGTTCAACGCTCTGATCGAGGCGTTCGTGGAACTGAACATCGGCGTGATCTGCTGCCCGTCGGCGGCGCTCAGCATGCGGCAATATCGACCGGTCAAGACGCCGACGGGCAATTCCATCGCACGCGTGCTGGAGATGCTCGACGCCGGCGTCCATGTGCGAGTCGGATCGGACAACATCGACGACATCACTTCGCCGGCGGGCACGCCGGACCTGATGCAAGAGCTGTTTGTGCTTTGCAACGCCGTGCGTTACTACGAAGTCGAGCTACTGGCGAAGCTCGGCGCGGGCGTGCGACCCGATGCCGCGGACTTGTCCAGGTTGCGTGCCCACCTGGATCAGGATCGCAAAGAGATCGCCCGCCTCGGTCCAGAGGCCTGATCTTCTCCAGTCGACGCACGTGAGAGACTCCAGCTTGTCCACGACCTTTCAAGATTCCCCTCATGCCGATGTCCTGTCGTTGCTCCAGGCCAGCGCCAAGAGCCATGAGCGCTCGGTTGCGCTGCATTCGCTCGCTTCGAACCCGGTCACGTACGGGTCTCTTCTGCTTCGTGTCACGGCCCTGGCGGCCTCGCTGCGAGCCTGCGGGGTAGGCGGCGGCGAGCGCGCGAGCCGCGTAGCGATCGTCATGGCCAACGGGCCCAGCCAGTCGATCGCGCTCTTGGGAACTTGTTGCGCGGGCGTGGCGTTGCCCTTCAATCCCGCCTTTCGGGCCGAGGAGTACCGAAGCTACTTCACCCGCACGCGGGTCGACTTTCTGCTGGTCGCCGGCGATGAGACCGGGCCGGCGGTGAGCGTCGCGCAGCAAGCCGGCATCCGCGTGCTGCGTCTGGGCCTGGACAGCGCCCGGGTGGACGAGGATCCACAGGGAGCGATGCCGCCGCTGCGCGCCCCGGACGGCGAGGATCTCGCGGTGATCATGCTGACCTCGGGCTCGACGGGCGGGGGCAAGGTCGTCCCGCTGACCCACAAGAACCTCTGCTCGGCATCGCGCGATGTCTGCCGCTCGCTGGACCTCGGAGCGGGAGATCGCTGCCTGAGCATGTGGCAGCAGTTCCATATCGGCGGAGTCGTCGATCTCCTGCTGGCTCCACTGGCCTCGGGTGGGCGGATCATCGCAGCTGCCGGCTTCGATGCCGCTCGCTTCTTCGAATCGCTCGCGGACGCCGAACCTACCTGGTTCCAGGGCGTGCCGACGACGCTGCGCGAGCTGTGTCTCCATGCCAAGGCTCACAGCGTGGACACGTCGGGCTCGTCGCTGCGATTCATCCGTTCGGTCGCTGCGGCCCTCCCCGCAGAATGGATGCGGGAGGTCGAGCAGCGCTTCGGCGTTCCCGTGATCCAGACCTTCGGCATGACCGAGGCAGCGCCGCTGATCACGTCCAATCGCTTGCCACCCGGACAGCGAAAGCCCGAGTCCGCCGGCGTCCCGTGCGGTGCGTCAGTCAGCATCATGGATGACCATGGCCGGCCCTTGTCGATCGGCGAGCGCGGCCCGATCGCGATCCAGGGCGACAATGTGTTCGCCGAGTATGAAGGCGACCCCCAGGCCAACATCGACTCTTTCCGCGACGGCTGGTTCTACACCGGAGACATCGGGTACCTCGATGCCGACGGCTATCTCTTTCTCACCGGCCGTGTGAAGGAGATCATCAACCGCGGCGGCGAGAAGATCTCGCCCGGGGAGATCGACCGCGTCCTGCTTCATCACCCGGCCGTCGCACAAGCTGCGGCCTTCGGCGTCGCTCACCCCACCCTGGGCGAAGAGGTCGCCGCAGCGGTAGTCCTCGAGCCAGGCCTGACGGCAACGCAGGTCGATTTGCAGGACTTCGTCGCGCAGCGGCTCGCAGCGTTCAAAGTCCCACGCCAGGTGTCGTTCCTGACTGAGCTCCCCCGCTGCCCCGTCGGGAAGCTTCGGCGCAGCGAGCTGGCCGAGCTCGCAGTGGGCGCAAGCCGCCAGGCGCCCCACCGCGCTCCTAGAAACAGGATCGAGACCACGCTGGTGGAGCTGTGGGCGAGCGAACTCGACCTGGACGGCCTCGGAATCGACGACGATTTCAGCGTGCTCGGCGGAGACTCGTTATCGAGTGTTCGGATTCTCGTCGCCGTTCAATCGCTGTTCGGAGTGCAGATTCCCGACCACGCACTCGCGAGCTTCGACACGGTCAGCAACATGGCAGCGGCACTGGTCGCAATGGGTTGCTCGGCCGATGCGCTGCCCGGCAGCCCTGCTGCTCCGGATCCCGATCGAGCCGGGAAGCTCCGCGTGGAGCGGGCGATCGCCGCGGCCAGCGAAGCCCTGCTCGGCGCAGAGGACGCCGCGCCCTACGCGCTCTACGACTGCCGGACGGTGGCCGAATTCAAGATTCTGAGCCAATCCCGGGAATCGATCGGCACGCCGGCCGAGCTGCACGCCTGGCTCAACCAGAAACCTCCGCTGAGCTCGCGTTGGCGCGCATCCGACCTGTTCCGGCTCCGGACCGCGAGGGACATCGCACGCCGACGCCGGCAAATGAAGCGCAGATTCCTGCGCGACCACGCCCTGGCCGATCGACCCATGGCCTGGAGGCGCCGCGGCGTCGGCGAGAATGCCTACTTGTTCGCGGCGCCACCCGCACAGCCCCCTGCGAAGACCCTGATCGTTGGTTTCGCCGGGGGGGCGATGCGGCTAATGGTGCCCGTTTCCCGCTTGCTTTTCTGTCTCGATCCCGATCAGCACGACTTGCTGTTGATCCGGGACCCGGAGCGCAAGCATTACCGCTTCGGCGTTCCGGGCTTGGGAAACACTCTCGAGGCCATGGCCCGGAGATTGGACGAGTACGCCCGGAACGAGGGCTATCGGCGAGTAGTTGCGATCGGTACGAGCGCCGGTGGATTGCCCGCCATCTGCGCCGCCACCATCAACCGATGGCCGAAGGTCCTCGTCTGCGGAGCCGACCGCCCATCCAGTCACCCCCACTTTTCCGAGACGATAGAGCGGCTCCGCTCCACGCTCGCCGAGCCCTCGGCTTCTTCCGTGGCCGTAGCCTATTCTGCGCAAAACCAACGCGACAGCGAAGCCGCCCGCGAGATCGCACGGATGATCCCTTCCACCACGCTCTTGCCCGATCATCGCTTCAAGCGCCACACGATCATCCACGAGCTCTACCGGGCCGGCGAACTGCAAGTATTCCTGAGGAAGCACCTCGTCTGCCCCTTGCCAGAGCGACCCGACTCGACCCGGAACGCAGCCGAATTCCCGATCCTGCCGGGCCCAATCGAATGACCATGCCCAACCTCTACCTTCCGATCACGAGCCAGCCGCGCGAGCTGGAGGCAAAGCTGCTGCTGGCGCTGTTTGCCAAGGAAAGCGGGATGAGCCCGGTCTTCGGCTACAAGTCGGCGTTTCAATCGCAGCTTGCCAGCTTGCCTCCGGGCTTTTTCCTGGCGCATAACGCGCGGCAGAAATCCGAGTGGATCGATCGCGTGCGCAAGTTCGGCCACCGCGTGCTGGTGATGGACGAAGAGGCACTGGTTCGCCAGTCGGACGAGATATTCCTGAAGAAACACCGGCAGGACGCCTTCGACCACGTCGCTCACATCCTGTGTTGGGGCGAGGATGACAACGCGATGTGGGGACACTCCAATCTCGATTTTTCGGGCGGCGTGAGTATCGTCGGCAACCCGCGGATGGACCTGATGCGGCACGAGATGGCGCCCTATTACGCCGCGCGGGTGACTGATATCCAGGTGCAGTACGGCGACTATGTCCTCCTGAACACCAACTTCTCCACGGTGAACAACCTGACGCCGAAGGGCGGCGGGGTGCGGATTGCCAAATGGGCGAAAGATGATCGTGGCAAGCAGCTCACGGCGGATTTCTTGTCCAACAAGAGCGCGATGCTCGAGGCGGTGCTGGGGCTCGTACGTCCCCTGGCCGACGCAATCGCACCGATGACGCTGTTGGTCCGCCCCCACCCCAACGAGGACCACACTCCATGGGAACGCGCCGTAGGGGAGGTGGCTAACGCTCACGTCGTCTTCGAGGGCGGCGTAGTGCCCTGGATCATCGGAGCGCGAGCGCTGGTCCACAACAGCTGTACCACGGCGGTCGAGGCGGCCGTTGGCGGGACACCGGTGCTGAACTTCCGCCCCTGGAAGTCCGAATATGACAACTCGCTGTCGCACGCTTTCGGGCAGGACTGCGCGGATTCCGCGGCGCTGGCTAGCGCACTGCAGGCGCTGAGCGAAGGGCAGACGAGCGGCCTTTCACAGCAGCAGAAGGCGCTCCTGTCGCATCACATCGCCAGCCTCGAGGGTCCCTTCTCCTGCGAAAGGATCGTCGATCTGCTCTGCGCCCCCGAGCAGGCCATTGACCAGAGATCGCGCGTAGGCTTCGTCGATCGGATGATGATCGACCTGCGGCTTCGCCGATTGTGGATGAAGCGGTTCATTCAGTGGTACAGCTCGCGCAGCGGGCGCAAGAAGCGCCGCTTCCTTCGCGCGCGTTTCCCGCAGCTCTCCCTGCACAAGCTGGACTTCGAGATGCTTGGTTACAACAAACAACAGCTGGAGCTTTTCGTGCGGCAATTCCCCGAACTGAGGACAGCCGATCTCGACGAATGGATTGGCCGATTCGCCGCGGTTCTGAGCCGGTTCAAAGGGCTGAGGGCGGTGAAGCTGAAGGACAACCTCTTCACCATCGCCTGAGCGGGTGTGCGTCCCGAAAACTCCTGCAGGCGCCCCTGGGTTCTCGGGCCCACACTCGACCGACGCACACCAGCGAAAAAGGCGTAGTCCACCATCTGGGACCATCACTCGGCCTAGCCAGCAATGGCCGGTGCGGTCGTCCATCGCCGCGTTTCGCGAACTCGATGTCCGTGGTACGGGTCTCGCAATCCCCCGACTGCACACTGAACGCGAGCCAGGGGTGCCAGGTCTTCGCGCCTCAGGCGGCCATGCGCTCGTAGTGCCGGTACAGGCCACCGGCCTCGACCACCTCAACGACCTCGCCGACCTCCGGTGGCTGCACAGACCGCGGCAAATCCGGAACCAAGCGTTCCCTTCTTACAGATGGAGGCGGCGTTCCGCTGGCCCTGGCCGTGTCGGGCGCCAACACGCATGACAAACGGCTCGTCGAGCCGACTTCGCAAGCAGCGCTTCTGTGGCGACAAGGGCTACGACTACGTCGACACGCGAGATCTGGTTCGGCGCTGGGGCTACACCTTGCCTGCGCCATCATCACGCTGAAGGCGGCGGGGGTTATGGGATAGGCTCTAAGTACAACATCTACCTGTCCGAGATCAATCGAGCCGACTCTGGCCACTGCAATTCCTTCTCAGTTTCTGGCCACTGCAATTCCTTCTCAGTTTCGTAGGCTCTATGCGAATAGCCTTCGAGTAGCTGGTTTGAATCTTCTAGAAAGATGTTGTTGATTTCAGTCTGAACTTCGAACCAGGGCCGCTCACCATTTTCGTGCCATTTCATAGCTCGCATCAACAAGTTTTCGAAATATGCCGATACCGATTCCGGATGATTCTTTGAATAGATCGTGATTCCAAAACATATATCCTGGCGCCCGTGCTCCGACTCCACATAGCCTCGAGTCGTGGCCGTCACATCGAACTCAGAGTTCAATAGATCATCGAAATTCTTGCAGACGAGCATGTCGGCGTCCAATGCCACTACGTAGCCGTAAACGGATCGATAGCATTCCGCAAGATCTCTCAAGAAATTCGTATCGAATCCCAGATTTGGATCGAATTGTTCACTCCGATTCCTGACGACCAATCTCGAGTTCGCTCTTCTTAGCCGCTTTATCGATTTCTGTTTGAATTCATCGAATAGGCAGAGAATCGGAATCGCCTCGGGGTAGACAAGGCGAATTGACTTCAATAGAAATTCACACTGCATCAGATACTTGGGATCATGAGTCAATGCAGTATAGAAATAGATGTTCATGATGCCCCAATGGATCTTGATAGATCGATTGCTTTAGCAAGAAATCCACGACAACTTTGTACCAGCTGGTTCTCGAGCGACGCCTCAGCGAGACGACCCAACCAGACCGATATTGCAGCGGCTTGAATCTCGCCGGGCCGACGATTGATACCCCCCACCGGTCGCAAATGGCGAAATCGGATGCTCTGAAACTACGGACCAACCGCATGCTCGTCGAGAAATGCTGTGACGGCCTTCCTTACTGCAATCGTCCCCAATCCCATGGACGAGCGAGTCCAATCACTTCCGGCGAGTCGGGCTTCGGAGTACAAAGCGAGCGTTGACGGCGTGTTACACCCGTGCGAGCGTCTGGCGAGAATCGCAGCCCGAGACACCGTTTCCAGCAACACGCTCGGTGGAGGCGGAATGACACGAAAGGTCAAGTGGAAACGCCCGCTGGCTCACGCCCTGGCTCACCTGCCCATTGCGCTGGCGCCGGAACGGCCGACCTTCATCATCGGATGCGCCCGCAGCGGGACCTCCATTCTGAAGCGGATGCTGGCGTGCCACGAGTCGATCGCGGCATTCCCCGGCGAGGCCAACCACCTCTGGCACCCGACCGGCTACCCGTGGGTGGAGAGCGATCATCGGAAGCCCCCCCTCTGGAGCGACCCCGCGAGCTTCACGAAACTCTCGCTCGCGGACTGGAGTCGCGGGCACAGCGAGCGGTTGCAGCGGGAGTTCGCCATCTACCAGCGACTCCGGCGGAAGCCCGTCTTCCTCAACAAGAGCGCGATGATCGCCTTCATGCTGCCCGAGGTCCTCGAGCTCTTTCCCGAGGCGCGATTCATTCACATCGTACGAGACGGCCGGCCGGTGGCGCTCTCCTATGCTCGCAAGACCCACGGGAAGATGCAGGAGAGCGAGGAGATCCATCGTACCCAAGTTTTGTGGTGCTCTTTCGACGACCTCCTCCAACAGATGGCCAGGCTCTGGCAGGTACACCTGGACGAGATCGATCGCGTGGTTCAGACGAACGAATGGGCGGAGAAGGGAATCTACTTCGAGTGTCAGTACGAGGACTTCTGCAGCAGACCACGGGAGTTGATCGGTGAAGTCCTGGACTTCCTGGAACTTCCCGCCGAAGGGATGCGTTTTCGGAAAGACCTCGAGGTCCGTGAAATGAACTACAAGTTTCGCGAGGAACTCTCGCCGGAGACCATCCGGAACTTGACCGAGATCGCATCCGCGGCCCTGGAACGCAAGGGCTACCCGTTGACGCTCCAGGACTGACGGTACCCACCATGA
>JAFDCZ010000073.1 GCA_019312665.1 Deltaproteobacteria bacterium
TCGTTTTTTCTTTTTCTTCGATCCTGCGTGGATTGGCGACGGTGGCAACGAGGCCGTGGCGGGTGGCTGTGGCTGCGGCTCTGTTGGTTGCGGTCGTTCCCCTCGTGGCCGGCGGGATGGTCGGAAAGCAGCGCGCCCTGCACAAGATCTTC
The DNA here is from genome assembly GCA_019312665.1 of Deltaproteobacteria bacterium. Lineage (GTDB taxonomy): Bacteria > Myxococcota_A > UBA9160 > UBA9160 > UBA6930. Next base: position 153 of record JAFDCZ010000073.1, read on the forward strand.
TACTCGAACTGGTCTGCCTTCCGGGTGGCCGAGTGGCTCCAGGATAATCTTCGGCCAGGAGAGAAGGTGGCCTTGCTACCCCGCACCCACGTGGTCCACCTGGCTGGGCTGTCGCCGCAGAGGCTCGTTTCCTACTCGGGATTCGAAGCCGAGGATCTCGAGGGATTGCTCCCGGAATTCGAACGCAAGGGGATTTCCCTCGCGGTCTTCACGGATCGTGGTCCGCTCCGGAACCCCTCCCATCACCACTACTACCGGTTGAAGAAGGTCTATCTGGCGGAAATCTTCGAGACCGGCGCTTCCGTGCCTGGTTTCGAGCACGTAGCGACGCTTCCACTGCCCGAGCATCTGGACGAGAAGGACGTCCAGATCTACCGCTTCGTCGGGAAACGCTGAGCCCCGCGGGATGGTTGCGAGACGCGATCCGGGGGGCGATGGTCCCACCAAGATGACCGAAGAGACGCTCGCCTATCGGGACAACCCGCGCTTCTGGCCCTATGTCCAGATCGCGCGGATCGACCATTGGTTCAAGAACGTCTTCATGCTGCTCGGCGTGTTCGTGGCGTTCTTCGTCGATCCGAGCCTGTTCAGCTGGTCGAGTATTCCGGTCCTGCTCCTGGCACTTTTTGCCACGTGCCTGACGGCCAGCAGCAACTACGTCCTGAACGAGACCCTCGACGCGGCCTTTGACCGAAAGCATCCGACCAAGCGCCGTCGTCCTGCCGCCAACTGGGAGATCCGTCGCCGCTACGCGCTCATCGAGTGGCTCGTCCTCGGGGCGATTGGCATCAGCCTGGGCCTGCTGGTGAACCTGCCGTTCACCGCCTCGCTCGTCGCCCTGTGGGTAATGGGCGTGCTCTACAACGTGCGGCCGATGCGGACCAAGGAAATTCCGTACATCGATGTCCTGTCGGAATCGGTGAACAACCCGATCCGCTTGCTGCTCGGTTGGTTCGCCCTCATCCCTAATAGCTTTCCACCGCTCACGTTGATCCTGGCCTACTGGATGGTGGGTGCCTTCTTCATGGCGATGAAACGCTTCGCTGAGTATCGGGAGATCGGGAACCCGGGCGTGGCGGCTCGCTATCGCCAATCGTTTGCCTACTACGACGAGCCGCGTCTACTGATCAGCCTTTTCTTCTATGCGATCGCCAGCGCGCTCTTCTCGGGCATGTTCATCGTCCGCTACCACCTGGAGCTGATCCTGGTCGTGCCGCTACTGGCGGGCTTCTTCGCCTACTACATGCAGCTCGGCCTCAAACCGAACAGCCCAGTACAGAACCCGGAACGGCTCTATCGCGAGCGCGGATTCGCGCTCTACATGCTCGCGACCGTGGCGTTCGGAGCGCTTCTGATGCTCACCGAAATCCCGGCGCTCTACGACCTCTTCAACGTAGAGCTGGCCAAAGCCCCTGCGCTTTGGACCCTGGGCAGCCCCAAGTAAGTCAATTGTAAACTCCGTCCCCGCTCGTTGACTTACTTGGGTTCGAGGACGCCTTCGAGGGCGTCGTCGATGGTGTCGAGCGAGCGGATGTCGAGCTTCTCGCGCACCTCATCGGGGACTTCGACGAGATCCTTCTCGTTGCGCCGGGGTAGCAGCACGGTGGTGACGCCGGCGCGGGCGGCGGCGAGGAGCTTCTCCTTGATACCACCGACCGGGAGGACGCGTCCGCGCAGGGAGATCTCGCCGGTCATGGCAACGTCGCCTCGGGCTCGGCGACCTGAGAGGACCGATACGATCGCCGCCGAGAGGGCTGCGCCTGCGGAGGGCCCGTCCTTGGGGACGGCTCCAGCCGGAACATGCAGGTGGATCTCCAGGCCGGTCGCAAACTGCTCGGCGAGCCCCAGCCGCTCGGCATTGGCGCGCACCCACGAAAGTGCGGTCTCGGCGGATTCCTTCATGACGTCACCGAGCTGGCCCGTGAGCCGCAATCGGACGCCTTTGCCGCCGGGTACGGCTGTGGCTTCGATGAACAGGATGTCACCGCCATGGGCCGTGGCTGCCAACCCGACCACCACGCCGGCGAGCGTCGTCCGCTCCGCGGTCTCGGGCAGGTGCGGCGGCGAGCCGAGTGCCTCGGAGGCGAACGCCGCATCGGCGACGATCGGAGCGGATTCCGGGGAGCCGGCGATGCGCGCCGCGACCTTCCGCATCAGGGTGGCAAAGTTGCGCTCGAGGTTTCGTACACCGGCTTCGCGGGTGTACTCGTGGACCACCAGATCAACCGCGTCGTCGGTCACCTGGGCCTGCTCCTCGGTGAGGCCATGGGCTTCGAGCTGTTTCGGGATCAGGTGGCGGCGCGCGATCACGAGCTTGTCGCGATCGGTGTAGCCGGGCAACTCGATCACTTCCATACGGTCGAGCAAGGCCGGCGGGATGGTCGAGAGCGAGTTGGCGGTTGCGATGAAGAGCACGCGCGAGAGATCGAACGGCACCTCGAGGTAATGATCGGAGAAGGTGTTGTTCTGCTCCGGGTCGAGCACCTCGAGGAGTGCGGAGGAAGGATCGCCGCGGAAATCCGCCCCGAGCTTGTCGATCTCGTCGAGCAGGAAGACCGGGTTGCGCGAGCCTGCCCTTCGCAAGTTCTGCAAGATGCGGCCCGGCATCGCACCGACGTAGGTGCGCCGATGGCCGCGGATCTCCGCCTCATCCCGGACACCGCCGAGAGAGGCGCGAGCGAATTTCCGGCCCATGGCACGGGCGATCGAGCGGCCGAGGGAGGTCTTCCCGACGCCCGGCGGGCCGACGAAGCAGAGGATCGGTGCCTTCGCGTCCGGTGCGAGCAAGCGCACGGCGAGGTATTCGAGAATCCGATCCTTCACCTTTTCGAGATCGTGGTGGTCTTCGTCCAGGACCTGCCGGGCCGCGGCCAGATCGAGATGATCGTCGGTCATGCTCGACCAGGGCAGATCCGCCACGCATTCCAGATAAGTGCGCAGCAGGTGACGATCGGGCGCGTGCTGGGGCAGGGCGCGGAAGCGGCGCAGCTCCCGGTCCGTATGCTTGCGGGCCTCGGCGGGCAACTCCGCACTCTCCAGCCGATCGGCGAGATCGTCCGCCTCGCGCTGGCCTTCGTCGCCTTCGCCAAGCTCTGATTCGATGTCCCGCATGCGTCTTCGCAAGAGCCGCTCACGGCGCTGAGGGTCGATCTCCTCGCTCGAATCTTCGTTCTTCAACGCCTGCTGGGTTTCCGCGATCGTGACCTCTCGCTCGAGGACGCTGGCCAGCTTCCAGAGCCGGGCCGCCGTATCGGCCTCGGACAGCAGCTCTACACGCTCTTCCATGCTCATGGGAAGATTCGCGGAAATCAGATCCGCCAGGAGCCCTGGTGTGGGCAGCTGGCTCAACATCGTCTTCCACTCGTCCGGATAGTCGTCGCGAACTTCGATCACCTGATGGGCGAGGTGCAAGACGTGTTGCCGAGCTGTCTCTCCCTCGGGGCTGGTTTCCGCCTCCTCCACGATCGGGTCGATGGCAACCCTCAGGCTGCCGGGCCCCTCCGAGACCTTGCGCATGCGTGTCCGGACGACACCGACGACGAGGGCCTGGCGCGCCTCATTGCGCGCATCCACCACCCGCACGACCCGGGCGATGCACGCCACCGGGTGGAGCTCGTCCATGCCCGGGTTCTCGGTTTCCGGGTCCCGCTGGGAAGCGACGACGAGATAGCCGCCATCGCCGGCTTCCTCCAGCGCGGCCAGGGAGCCGGGACGGCCGACCGTAAGCGGCACATTCATGCCCGGGAACACCACTGCGTTGCGTACCGGCAGCACAGGCTGCTCGGCAGGCACCTCCAGCATTTCGTCCCCGAATACACGGATTCGAACCGTGTTCGTGCCATTCGTGCCCGATTCGTCGCTCAACCCAATCTTCCCCCGACGAGGTGAAGGCCCAAACCTAGGTCCCAGGCGGCGCCGGTCAAACCGGCGTAACCTGGCGACAAATCAGGGAGAACGGCCACGGCCGGTGCACTGAATACCCGGCATCCCGGCTGAGACGCCGCTCTATCCCCTGTTCCATGCAACCGCGTCGCGTGGCGCCAGGCCCAGTGACTGAGCGCTGCCCGATCGCAGTGCCTACCGCGGCACTGCATGGCGCTGGCTCCGTCAGCCTGGCGGCGCCTGGACTGCGTGTGATGCGCAGGAGGGCAGCGTGGTGCCCAGGACTGGAGTCGAACCAGCACGTCCTTGCGAACACTAGATTCTGAGTCTAGCGCGTCTACCAATTCCGCCACCTGGGCACAGGCGGGATGGGGAGGCTAAGGGGCGGTCCGCGGGCCGTCAACTCGTCGGAACTGCTGCCGTTCCTGGCCTCCAAAGGTCAACTCGCGGCGGCGCTCTCGCAATCTGCGTCGGCCATGGCGCTGAGCTCCGCACCGAGGCGCTCATACTCGGCGTAGAGGGCTTCGATCGCGCTTCCCAGCTCGGTGCGCTCGGCTTCCAGGCCGCGCAGGCGGTCCGGGTCCTTGAAGAGCCCCGGGTCGGCGAGCTTCCAGCCGAGTTCGGAGACGGCGCTCTCCTTTCCGAGGATCTCGGCCTCGATCTTCTCGATGCGGCGCTCGACCTTCTGCCTGGCCTTGCGGCGCTCGCGTTCGTCGCGTCGGCGTTCCTTGTTGGAAGCCGGTTCGGCGGGTGCCGATCTTTTCGGGTCGGGCGGCGCGGTGGGCAGGGCCTCGGGCGTGCTTTTCTTCGTCTTCTTCGGCTCGGCAATCCTTCGCAGATAGTCGTCGTAGTTGCCCGGGAAGAAGCGCAGCCGGCCGTTTTCCACCTCGATGACGCGCGATGCTAACGAGTTGATGAACGCGCGATCGTGCGAGATGAACACGAGCGTTCCCTTGTACCCTCTCAAGGCGTCTTCGAGCACCTCGCAGGCTTGAACGTCCAGGTGGTTGGTCGGCTCGTCGAGCACCAGCACGTTGGAAGGTCGAAGCAGCAGCTTGGCCAGGGCGAGGCGCGCCTTCTCGCCACCGGAGAGGACGCTGACACGCTTCTCCACATCGTCGCCGCTGAACAAGAAGGCACCGAGATGTCCGCGCAGGCGTGTCGCATCGCCCATGGTGGCGCAGCTCTCCAGCTCTCCAAGGACCGTACGCTTGGGGTCCAGGGATTCGAGCTGGTGCTGGGCGTAGAACGCCACCTCGACCCGGTGGCCAAGCTCGCGTTTGCCCTTTTCGAAGGGCAGTACACCGGCCAGGATCCGCAGCAGCGTGGATTTTCCGGCACCGTTCGGCCCGACCAACGCGACCCGGTCGTCACGTTCGATCTGGAGATCGATGCCGTCGTAGACGATCTTGTCGTCGTATCGCTTGTGGATGTCTTCGAGGGCGATCGGAATGGCCCCAGCTCGCGAGGGCTCGGGGATCTTCAATCGGATGCGTCGTTTGTCCTCGTCCGGCAGCTCGATCTGTTCCTGCCGCTCGAGGGCCTTCACGCGGCTCTGCACCTGCCGCGCCTTGCTCGCCTTGGAGCGGAAGCGCTCGATGAAACGCTCGGTTTCCGCCGTCTTGCGGTCGAGGCTCTTCTTGCGGGCGAGCAGCTCTTCTTTGCGGCGCACGCGCTCTTCGAGATAGTAGTCGTAGCCGCCCGGGTAGACGAGGAAGCGCCCGAGCGCCAGCTCGGCCACCTGGCGCACGTGCCGCCGCAAGAAGGTGCGATCATGCGAGATGACGATCACGCCTCCGCGAAAGGCGGTCAGGGTTTCTTCGAACCATTGGATCGAGGGCAGGTCGAGGTGATTGGTGGGCTCGTCGAGGAGCAACACGTCCGGCTCGGCGAGCAGCAATTTGGCGAGTTCCACGCGCATCAACCAGCCACCGCTGAAGGTTCGCAGCGGGCGTCCGCGCGCCTCTTCATCGAAGCCCAGGCCGGCCAGGATGCGTTCGATTCGCGCCTCGCGTTCGAAGCCGCCGGCATGCTCGAACCGGGAGTTGGCTGCGTCGTAGGCCTCCGCCAGGTCGCTGCTGACTTCCCCCGCCTCGGTCATCTGGGCCTCGAGATCGCGCAATTCCCGTTCCAGATCCTCGACATGGGCCAAAGCGCGGCCCGTCTCCTCGCGGACCGTGCAATCCTGGGCCGGATCGATCTCCTGGCGCAGAATGCCGACCCGGGCTCCCCGGCGAACACTGCGCCGGCCCGCATCCGGCGGGTCGTCGCCCGCGGCGATGCGCAGAAGCGTGGTCTTGCCGGCGCCATTGGCACCGACCAGGCCGATGCGATCGCCCGCGCGGACCTCGAGGGACACGCCGCTGAACAGCGAGCGCGAGCCGAAGCTGCGAGAAACGTCGTCGAGCCGGAGCAACATGGGGCCGGGAACCTAGGCAGCGGATGCCTTCGGCGCGAATCCCACTCAACTCGGGAGGCTCCGGGGCCGACACGTGACGTGAGGGCCACGCACGTGAACACGGAAAATCTGCTCGAGATCGGCGAACGGGGCATCCACCTGCTCTTCGACCGGCAGATGATCTCGGAAGCCTTCGAGCAGGATGCGGAAATCCTGCGTGAGGAGCTTTCCGGGCGCCTGGAGGAAATCCAGAACGCGATTCAGGCGCTGGTGGAATTCGAGACCCCGGAGCAGGGACATCGCTTCGTAGCCCACCTGTCGCCCTCCGTACGCCACGTGCTCGTTCTCCTGTACTTCGAACTGCTCGACGGACGGCTCCGGAAGAATCCCACTCTCCACTAGCCGCGGGCCCCGAGCATGCTGGTTCTGACGCCGCTTCACTTCTCACGTGTTGGCGGGAGTCGCCGGGGCTGGGCACAGGCCGGTCGGAATGGCTCGGCTGGAGGTCGGGTGGCCGCGTAGGGAGGTGGACGGGGTGTTGCCCTTTGCGGCTTCGCCGCGGGGAACCTGCGCGCACGTTGGGCGGGGCCTATGCCTGCGCTTTATTTCCGCCCGGCCTGTGCCCAGCCCCGGCGAAGCGGTCTCGGGAGGACGGTCGCCGGACCGAGGCGGTGCGGGGCGGAGGGGGAGGGCTCCGCTCCTCGCTCAAATGGTGGAGCCAACGCGTGGTTTCGCCAAGGCACGAAGCTGCGTGTCGTCTCCACCCAAGCCTCCCCGTTGCCGACGCGACGGATCCATCTCCCCGCGATCCGCCATGAGAACCGAAGCGGCCAAGAGGGTTGCAACCGGGCGCCTATCTGGATCGGCTGCGAGTTCGCTCGATGAGTTCGGGGACGGACAGCGAAAGCGGAAGCCGCACGCGTTCGCCGCGCTTGGTGCGGAAGAGCAGGTGGCCCTCGTCGCGGGCGTGGAAGAAGAGGTCGCGGAGCAGCGCGACATCCTGTTGGCAGTAGCTTTCGATCTCGTCGATGCGGCCTTCCTTCCACCACTGGAGGGATTGCAGGCCATCGGCGCTCTTCGCCACGCCCAGGGTTTCCTCGCCGAGGTGGCCGAGGGCGAGGCGAAAGCCCAGCCGGGCGTGGATGGCCTCGAGCAGGTCGAAGCTGGCCAGATTTCGCAGCCCGTCATCGGTGTAGCCTTTCAGTACCTGGTAATCGAAACGGATAGAGTTGAAGCCGATGACCAGATCGGCTGCGGCCAGATCGGCCAGAAGCGCATCGACCTCCGCTTCACGGTAGGTCTTGAAGGTCTGCTCCTGGCTATCCCAGGTGCAGGCCAGGGCCATGCGCATCAGGTGGGCGTTATGCCAACCGCCGACGTCCTTGGCACTTCGTTGGGTCTCGAGGTCGAACCAGATTAGCCGCGGCTCGGGGCCCGCTTCGGCCTCTGGCTTGGCAGCGGGGCTCGGGGCCGTGGCGAGGTGCAGCTCCTCGTCCGGGAGCTCCGGTAGCGGCTCCTGCCCCAGGGTGAGTTCCAGGACCCGTAGGGCCGCAGCCTTGTCGATCGGCCGGTTCCCGTTGCCGCAGCGCGGTGAGTGAACGCAGCCGGGGCAGCCGTTTTCGCAAGGGCAATCGTGGATCAGCTGGTAGGTCGTTTCGAGCAGGGCTTCGATTCGGTCGAAGGCGCTCGAGGTGAGGCCCATCCCGCCGTCGTGTCCGTCGTAGAAGAACACCGCCGCCCGGCCGAGCTGGGGGTGACGGGTATAGGAGATGCCGGCCACGTCGAAGCGGTCGCAGAGAGCGAAGAGCGGAAAGACCGCGAGCGCCGCGTGTTCGACCGCATGGATGCCTCCCATCACGTGGCGTTCTTCGCGTTCCAGAACGCCCGGGATCTCGTCGGGCATCTCCAACCAGATCCCGGTCGTTTCGTACGAGGTAGGCGGAAGCTCGAGCGGCTCGGTTCCGAGCAACTCCTGGCCGCGCACCCGTCGGCGCTCGAAGCTCGTGACGTGGGTGGTGACCTTCACCCGGCCCTGGGTGAGGCGGATGTTTCCGGCCGGCCGCGTTCGATCCCGGCTGAGGATTTCCGTCTCCTTCTCCGAGATCGCCCGGGTGAAGTAGACGGCTTCCACCGGTTCGACCGTGACGCGATGTTCATCGAGATCGAGTCGCGTGACCACGAACGAGCGGCCTGCATGAAGGTAGATCGCACCCTCGTGGCACTCCGTGTAGACATTCCCGGCGCCGATCTGCCCGATGATGCGCGGCTTGCCCTTTGCATCGCGTTGGTTGGCAAGCACGATGGTGTAGCTGGCGCCGGCCGAGCGCAGGCTTACGTGGCGATGGGGGTTGCGGCGGGATGCGAACCAGCGATCGCCGGATTCACTCTTCAGGAGTTCGCCAGCCTCTTCGAGTCGGCCGATCGACGCCTGGATCTCGGGCACCTGAAAGGCGGGCTCATTGGCGCGCAGGGGAACCTCCGCTGCGGCGCAAGGCAGATGCGCGTCCAGGATCTGGCTGTTATGCGGGTCGAGCACCGCATGCTCGAACCGCCCCGAGAAGAAGGTTCGGGGGTGGGCCACGAAATACTGATCCAACGCATCCGGCTGAGCGATCATTGCGATCAAGGCTTCGTCTCGCCGCCCGACCCGGCCCGCACGTTGCCATGTCGCGATCTGGCTCCCGGGGTAGCCGACCAACAGGCAGACATCGAGGCCGCCGACATCGATGCCCATTTCGAGGGCCGAGGTGGAGATCACGCCCATCAGATCGCCGGTGAAGAGTCTGCGTTCGATTTCCCTGCGTTCTTCGGGAAGAAAGCCCGCTCGGTAGGAGCTGATCTTGTCGGCCAGAGCCGGCTCACTCTGCACGATCCAGGTATGCATCAGCTCGGTCACCCGGCGCGCTTTGGTGAACGCGATGGTGCGCAAACCGTGGCCCACGGCCAGGCGGAACATATGGCTCGCCACCGTGTAGGGCGAGAGTTGAGGGTTCATGAGCAGAACGTGGCGCCGGCTGCGCGACGCACCATCGCTCTCGACCACCTCGAACGGGCGCCCCGTCAGGTTGCTCGCCAGCTCGCCCGGGTTGGCCACCGTGGCCGATGCGCAGACGATCTGCGGTGTGGCGCCGTGGTTGCGTGCGACCCGCAGCAGGCGTCGCAAGACCTGTGAGACGTGGGAGCCGAAGATTCCGCGGTAGGTATGCAGTTCGTCCACGACCACGAGGCGCAGGCCGCGGAAGAGGCCATCCCAGCTCTGGTGATGGGGGAGGATGCCGAGGTGGAGCATGTCCGGGGTCGTGATCAGGATGTTAGGCGGGTTCTCGCGGATCTTCTTGCGGCGTGAGGGCGGCGTGTCTCCGTCGTAGATCTCGACGCGCGGCCGGTCATCCTGGGACATCAGGCCGAGGGCCGTGATGTCCAGCTCGAGCTTGGCCCGCTGGTCCTGCTCCAGGGCTTTCAGGGGGAAGAGGAAGATCGCCCGGGCATCGCGGTCGGCCAGCGCCTGCTCCAAGGTGGGCAGGCTGTAGACGAGGGACTTGCCGCTGGCGGTCGGCGTCGCGAGAACCACATCGTTCCCGGCGCGCAGGGCTTGGATGGCGCGGGTCTGGTGGGCATAAGGGGCGGAGATGCCTCGCATCTTCAGGACCTGCTGAAGTGCCACCGAGAGCTCGAGCTCGGGGGCGAGATCGGGCTCCTGGGGCGGCAGGACCTCGTGGTGTCGCAGGGCAGAGGAAAGATCGGGGTCTGCGGCAATGGCATCGAGGAAGGCCGCGATGCGCTCGCGGGTTCCGCCGCCATCGAGCGCGGTGTTTCCGGTTCCGCGCCTTGCCCGCCCGGGGCCCACTCGATCTGCTTCCTTCGACACGTCCCCATTCGCCCACGAATACCGCGGGCGCCTCTTGAATGTTTCCGTCGCTGGGAGGAACGACGGTGGTGAAACGGGGACAGGCGGAGACTACCCACCGGTCGCAAAGCCGTCATGGGTGGCTTGTGGGTTGGCGCCGGGAGCGGCAAGGTCTTTCCCGATGCGCCTCTCCCTCCAGAGCCAGTACGCGATCTGTGGAATGTTCGACCTCGCGTACCACGGCGAAGAAGGCCCGGTCCAGGTGCGCGTGATCGGCGAGCGCCAGCGGATCCCGCGGCGTTTCCTGGAGCAGATCTTCCAGCGTCTTCGGAAGGCGGGGCTGGTGCGTGGCAAACGAGGGCCGGGAGGCGGTTACGTGCTGGCTCGAGGCGCAGCGCAGGTGACGCTCCTGGACATCATCGAGGCGGTGGAGGGCCCCCTGGGAGATTCGCTGGCGCCCGGCCCGCCGCCCAGAGACCGGGAGGTTCCCGAGCGTCCGACGTTTCTGTGGCCGGATCTGACAGGCCGGATCCAAGGTGCACTCCAAGAGGTGAGCTTGGCCAGCCTGTGTCGTCAGGCCGCTGAGGCGGGCGTAGAGCGCGCCAGCGCCGAGAGCCGGGTCTGGCACATCTGAGCGTGGCTTTTCGCCACGAATTCCCTGGATCGGAACGCCTGGGCCTGCGTATCCTGGCGCCAGGAGGTCTCCGATGGCCGACCCCGATGGTGCCCCCGCTCTCCCCGATGCAGCCCGTGGGGAGACCGCTCCCCGGAGAGAGGCCCCGCCGCTCGACCCGGGCCGGCATGCTGAGATCACCCCTCGGCCTGGCCTCGCGCTCCTGGTCGGGACGAGGAAGGGCGCCTGGATCCTGCGGCCGGACGCCGCCCGGCAGGCTTGGAGCACGGAGGGGCCGGTGTTTCTCGGGAACGTCGCTCATCATTTCTGCCTCGATCCGCGAGACGGCCAAACCCTGCTGATCGCCGCGAGGGCAGGGCACCTGGGGCCGACGGTGTTCCGGTCCACCGACGGCGGCAAGAACTGGCAAGAGGCCAAGCGTCCGCCGGCGTTCCCCAAGCCGTCCCCTGCTGGGCGCCAACGGGCCGTGGAGCAGGTGTTCTGGCTGACGCCCGGCCACGCCGATCAGGCAGGGGTCTGGTATGCGGGGACTGCGCCGGAGGGGCTCTTCCGAAGCGAGGACGGCGGCCTGACCTGGGACGGGGTCGATGGCTGGAACGATCACCCGAGCTGGGATCTCTGGGCCGAGCCGGATGACCTCGAACAATCGACGCCGGACGGGTCGCCGCTCCATTCCGTGAGGATCGATCCGCGCGATCCGAGTCATATGTATCTCTCGACGTCGAGCGGAGGTGTCTTCGAAAGCCTTCGAGCGGGGGAGGATTGGCGGCCACTGAACGGAGGTGTGGAAGCGAACTTCTTGCCGGATCCGTTTCCCGAGACGGGCCAGGATACGCACCACCTGGCGATGCATCCTCAGGTGCCGGACGTCCTCTACCAGCAGAACCATTGCGGCATCTACCGGCTCGAGCGGCCCGGCGAGCGGTGGACGCGGATCGGCGACAACATGCCGAAGGACGTCGGCGATATCGGCTTCCCGATTTCCTTGCATCCGAGAGATCCGGATACGGCCTGGGTGTTTCCGATGGACGGTACGGACGTCTGGCCGCGCACGAGCCCGGGTGGACGGCCGGCGGTCTATCGAACCCGCGACGGGGGCAAGAGCTGGGAGGGCCAGAATGCGGGCCTCCCAGCGGAGCAGGCCTGGCTCACGGTGAAGCGTCAGGCGATGGCGGTGGATGAGCGCGATCCCGTTGGCGTGTACTTCGGCACGACCAACGGAAACGTCTGGGCGAGCGCAGATGATGGCGTCAGCTGGCAATGCATCGCTCCTCACCTGCCCCACGTGTACTCCATCGAGGCGGTGGAGTTCGCCTCGTGAAGGTCTCGATTCCCCAACCTCTGCGGGGCTACACCGGCGCGGAGGAGGTCGAAGCGGAGGGCGCTTCCGTCGACGAGCTGCTTCGGGATCTCGACCGGCTCTATCCGGGCCTCCGCTTCCGCGTGGTCGATGAGCGAGATCGCCTCCGGCCTCACGTGCGCGTATTCGTCAATCGCGAGCGCGTACGCAGCCTGGAGCAACCTCTGCGCGAGGGGGACCAGGTGCAGATCCTCCAGGCGCTGAGCGGCGGTTGACCAATCGATTTCCCCGAGGGGAGTCGGACCCGACCGGCGGGACGGGTGAAATCCCCGAGGGTGTTGCGTAGACTGCCGCCGTCCCACACAGGGGCCGAGTTGCCCAGGACGGGCCGTGAGCGGACGAATCGACGTAGATCGGTCTCGGTGAGCGGACGCATCGACGTAGATCGGTCGCTGCCTCCGGTGGCCGTGCCCGCGATCGTGTGGAACGAGCTCCGGAGCCATGCCCTGGAGACGGTCCCAGAGGAGTGCTGCGGCCTCCTGTTGGGCAAGGCAGCCGGTTTCTACGAGACGGTGGTCCGCTGCCGCAACGAAATGACGCGGTTGCATCAGGAAGACCCGCTCTCCCATCCACGCGACGGACGGGAGGCGTTTCACATGAACGAGATGGATTACGTGCGGATCGAGGAACAAGCCAGAGAGGAACGGTTTCAAGTGACGGGTGTCTATCACTCGCATGTGGGCGTTGGCGCGTACTTCTCTGAACTGGATCAAGCCTTTGCCCTCGAGCCGTTGTTCCCGTTTCCAGGTGCGGATCACGTGGTGATCTCCGTGGTGGAACACCGGGTCCGCGACATCGCCGTCTTTCGCCCTGTGCGGGCGACGGGCGGTTTCGAAGGACGCGTGCTCAGCACGGAGGCCCCGTGAGCCGTCTGGTTGCATTGTTGCTGGCGGTGCTCGCCCTGGGTTGCCTCGGCCCCCGGTACAGCTTCGAGGATCTTCCGGACGTACCGATTGCCTTCGTCTACCGGAACATGACGGAGGCCGAGCAAGCCGCCGACGCGTTCTACAAGATGGAGGAGAAGCTTCGGGTCGCGCGAACCGGAATCCGGGCGCGGAAGCGCGCGAACACGCTGAGCGTCGATGACATGGCCCAGGCCTTCGGTGTCTACGGTTCCGGCGAGACGCGCGCGGCTTCTTCCCTCGGTCATCTGGCGCTGCTCGATCCGCGGACGGGCGTCGTCGAGACCGCGGATTGGGCGGCCCGGGGTGCGCGCCCGCTGGCCTGGTCTTCCGATCACCAGCGCCTCCTGTACCTCAGTCTTCGCCGAGGGATGCCTCATATCTACGAGCGCGATTTCCGAACGGGTGACATCACGCCGATCACGCATACCCGTCGCCGTCACCTCGATGCCTGCTACTGCGGTGAGGACGCGATCGTCTTCGCGGCCTTCCTGCCTTCGGGCGGAAGCAGGCTCTACCATCGCAGGGCCGGTGGGGGGAAGGCGGTGCCGATCACGGATGGCCCCGTCGATTTCGCTCCGTCCTGCGCGCCGGATGGAAGCGCGGTGTATTGGGGTTCACTCGAAGGAAGGAACGCGGGGACGATCTACAGGCGCGACCTGACGGATCCCGACAGCCAGGCCAAGGTGCTGACGCGGGGCCGACATCCGAGCGCGACCCCCGACGGCCAGTGGCTCGTCTACAGCGCCAAAACCCGATCGGGCTGGAAGCTGTGGCGCATGCGCACCGATGGAACCGGGCGTCACCCACTGGGCCGCGGTGCGTCCTGGGAGCACCAGCCCACGGCTTCGACCGAGGGTGGCTATGCCGTTTTCGTGACCACGCCCGCGGACAAGGAAGTCCACTTTTCGATTTGGGTTCGGCCCTTCGATGGTGACGATGATCGGCCGATGGCCATCGACGGCGAGGGCCTTTTTCCGGTCTGGTAGCCGTTCGCTACCGCCGCACGTCTTCTTCTGGCCGACGGGCCAGTTTCTCTTCAACACGATCAGGAGTTCTCATGTCCCGTACGCCCCAAGGCGATCTCGTTCCCGTTCACGGAGGCCTCGAAGCCCCCGTTGATCGCACCGTCCCCCTTTCCGAGCGCAAGGCGTTCCTGGCCGAGGCTTCTGGCTTGCCGTCCGTGCGGGTCAGCCGCGCCGATCTTTCGACGTTGTATCGGATCGGTGACGGCGCACTTTCGCCGCTCGAGGGGCCGATGGATGAGGAGACCTGGAATCGCGTGCTCGACGAGCGGATCGTCCTGAGTGGCGGAAAGCCCTATGTGTGGACGATCCCGCTGGCGCTGCCGGTCACCGACGAAGAAGCCCAGGCGGCCACTGGCGCTTCGGCCGTCGCGGTGCAGACCGAGGAAGGGGACACCATCGCGATCGTCGATGGCCCGAGCTGCTACGCCTTCGACAAGGCGCGCTACGTCAAGCAGGTCTACCGCACGGAGCGCTTCGACCATCCCGGCGGACGCATGGTGGAGGGTGACCCGCGCACGCAGCTGCTGGGCGGAAGCCTGCGGGTTCTCCCGCAACCGATCAACCGGGAGTACGGCCAGTTCATGCTCTCACCGATCCGGGTACGAGCCCTGATCCGCGATCGGAAATGGGATCGGGCGCTGGCGTTCCAGACGCGCAATCCCCTGCACCGCGCTCACGAGTACGCCCTGGTCGCCGGAGCCGAGCGCCTGACCCGCGAAGGGAACTACACGGGCGTCGTGCTGAACCCGTTGGTCGGCGAGCTGAAGGGGGACGACGTGCCCGCATCCATGCGCATGGAGTGCTACCGGGAGCTTCGCAACAAGAGCCTGCTCGGCGAAGGGGACAAAGATGAGGCGCTCTGGGCCGAGCGGGGTTATGACCTGCCCGAGGTCTTCGAGCTGATCGGCCTCGACATCAAGATGTTCTACGGCGGGCCGAGCGAAGCAGTCATGCACGCCATCTACCGCCAGAACTACGGCTTCAGCGATCTGGTCGTGGGCCGCAAGCACGCGGATGCGCCCTTCGAAGACGGCGAAGCGATCTGGGGCGATTTCGATGCCCACGAGGTCTTCGACGATCTCCCCGGAGAGCTGCATCTCACCCCGTGCAAGATCGGCTTCGCGGCCTTCTACGAGTCGATGGGACGAGTCGACCTGATGGAGCGCCATCCGGACGAGAAGCCCTACGGCATCTCGGGAACGAAGGTCCGCGAGCAGCTTCGCTCCGGGGAACGCCCGGATCCGCGTATTCTCCGCCCGGAGATCGCGGATATCCTGATCAAAGCGTATAAGGCATGAGAGGCTCGCCCGAGCGGTGACCCGGAAGCGAAGGAAACCCCATGAAGATCGGAATTCCGAGGGAGACGAAGGACCAGGAGTTCCGGGTCGGAATGACGCCGGATGGCGTGCGCATGCTGACGGGTCGCGGTCACGTGTTGTGGGTCGAAGCCGGGGCCGGGCTGGGCAGCGGATTCCCTGACGACGACTATCAAGAGGCCGGCGCACGCCTCGTCTCCACCGCAGAGGTGTGGAGCGAGCCGGAGATGATCGTCAAGGTCAAGGAGCCGAATCCGGAGGAAGTCGCCTGTCTTCACGAGGGCCAGGTGCTGTTCACGTACCTGCACCTCGCGGCTGCGCCTCGGGTGACAGACGCATTGCTCGAAGCCAAGGTGATCGGAATCGCCTACGAAACGATCCGCCATGCGGACGGCTCGTTTCCAGTGCTCGCGCCGATGAGCGAGGTTGCTGGGCGCCTGGCCGCACAGATCGGGGTGACGCTCCTGCAGAAGAACCGGGGCGGCAAGGGGCTTCTGGTGGGAGGTGTGCCGGGTGTGCCGCGCGGCGCGGTGACGGTCATCGGCGGTGGAATCGTTGGCATCAACGCGGTGCGCATCGCTCACGCCCTGGGGGCCGATGTGACCGTCCTCGACGTGGACCTGCGACGCCTGGCGTACGTGTACGACATCTTCCGCGGCGAACTGAACACGCTCTTCTCGAATCCGGTCAACATCGAACGAGCAGTCGTCGAGAGCGATCTGGTCATTGGAGCGGTCTACATCCACGGTCGACGCGCACCCACCCTCGTGACCGAGGCAATGGTCCAGAGCATGGAGGCCGGTTCGGTGGTGGTGGATGTAGCGGTCGACCAGGGTGGCTGCATCGAGACCATTCACCCGACGACCCACTCGGATCCCACTTACTCGCTCCACGATGTGATCCACTACGGCGTGGCGAACATGCCCGGTGCCGTGCCCCGCACCTCGACCTTCGCGCTCACGAATACGACATTCCCCTATGTGGAACGCATCGCCGAAGAAGGAATCGAGGCTGCGGTTCGCGCCGACCCGGCGCTCGAGCAGGGAGCCAATTTGTGGCGCGGCGAAATCGTCTGCCAGGGCGTTGCCGATTCGCTGGGGCTCCCGTATCGGGAGCTTTCCGAGCTGCTGCGTTAGGTCTCGGCTCGGCCTGTGGCCGTCTTGCCGGCCGGCTCTGGGCGTGACGCCCTCGAACTCAAACCATCCGGATGCGTGGGTGGCTGGCTCGCTTGAGAAGCGTCTGTCGATCCGTTCCGTCCGCAGGGTGCACGGCGTAGCCGAAGGCCAGCGCGACGCGGACGGGTTGGTTCAACCGTTCGTCTCGAGAGATGCGATCGGCGACCGAACGGGAGAGCGCAGTGATCCGTTCTTCGGGGGCAGCGCCCGGGTCGGGGAGCAGCATGGTGAACTCGGCTTCGGCGGTGCGGGTCAGTACGTCGAAATCGCGAAGGGGTTCGCGTAGGGCCAGGGCGGTTTGCTGCACGAGCCGATCGGCGCGGACACCGTCTCCCTCCCGGCGCACCTCGTCCAGGTTCTCGATCCGGCAGACGGCTACGGCCAGGCGGCCTGCTTCGTTGCCCGCTCGTGCGAGCTCCTGGTCGAGACGAAGGGCCAGGTATTCTCCGTTCGGAAGCCCGGTCTCCTCATCGAAGTTCCGGTGCTGCCCGGAGCTTTCGTAGTAGAGGGCGTTCTCCAGGGCGCGTTCGACGTAGGAGGCGTAGCGGGTGAAGACCCGCAGATCGTCCTCGTTGAAGGGGCCGGCGTAGAACTGATCCGGCGCGACCTTGTCGTAGAGGCTCAACGTGCCGATCACTCGGCTCTCTCGGCGGAGCGGCGTCGAGAGCACGGATTGGAAGCGATCACCGGCTTCGGCGAGGCCCTGCTCGTCGGCGACCCGGCGTACCAGACGAGGCTGGCGTGTCTTCAGCGTGGCGACGGCCACATGTTTGTCGAGCTGGAAGAGCGCTTCCTGGGTTCGGGCATCGCCGGAACCGTAGTAGGAGCGGATCACATAGCGTCGGGTTTCCGGATCCTGGAGGCGCAGCACGGCATGGTCGGCCTCGAGGATGAGTGCCCCGGAAGCGGTCGCGAGCCTCGTGACCTCGCTGATCTCTCGACTCGAGATCAGCCGGATCCCGGCTTCGTTGATCGCCGTCATCTTGGTGGCGCGGGCGGACATGCGCGCCTCACGCTCGGCCTGAGCGACGGATTCTGCCGCTGCGGCCGCCATTTCGAGCAGCGCCTCCTCCAGGCTCCGGCTGCGCGGTACGGGCGCGCCGGCCTGGACGGCCAGCAAGCCCACGAGTTCGCCACCGGCGAGCAGGGGCAAGGCGGCGTAGGCGAGGCAGCCATCGGCGCCGTGGAGCAGGACGGGTTGTCGGCTGCGGGCGGCACGCCCGTCGATCCCGTCGCCGCTATCCACGCGCCAGTCGGCGCCGAGCCCGGCACCTCCCAACGAAGTGGCGATCCAGCGCAGCGAGTCCTCGTCCGGATCGTAGAGGTAGGCTGTGGCGATGCCCCCGCCGGCACGGCGCGCGACCAATTTGCATAGCGTCCGCAGGCGGACATCGAGGGCGTCGCCGGTGGCCAGGGCGGCGCGTACTTCCCGCACTGCGGCGTATCTGGAAGCCTCGCGCCGGAGCGTTTCGTGTTCCTGGGCTCGGTGGATGATCTCGGCATCCAGGCGCCCCAGCTGCTCGGCGAATTCCAGGTCGTCGTCATCGAAGGCGTCCGTCCTGGTTGCGTGGTGGAGGTTCAGGACGCCGAGCACGCGCCCCTCGTGAATTAGCGGTACACAGAGGGCGCTCTCGACATCGAAACGCTCTCGGACGATCTGGAACTCGTCGCGATCGGCGTGACCGCGCACCTTGAGCGGGCGCGCGTCCGCAGCCACTTTGCCCGCGATGCCTTCGCCAAGGGGGACACGGATCTTCGGCCAGAGTTCCGGCTCGACACCGACGGCCACGCGGATGGCGAGATCGCCTCTCTCCGCGTCGAGAAGCATCAAGGAACCACCGTCGGCACCGGTCACGCTCATGGCGATCTCGAGCATGCGGCCGAACAGCTCCTGAGGCTCGACCGTCAGATTGACCGACTCGACGATTTCATGCAGTGCTTGCAGCAGCTCACTCTTTCGATCGCCGGACGAGACGCCGTAGCCCCAGAGCAAGCGAGCTGTCAGCGGGGAAACGATCTGCTCGACGTCCTGAGCGAGCTCCGGATGCGCTTCGGCAAAGGGAGGCAGGCTGCCGCTATCGACCAGGGCGTGGAGGGGCTGCCCGAACAGCGCGAGGTCGTCGGTCAACCGAAGCTCCAGATGCATCGCGGCCGCGCGCGCCCGGGCCGTCGAAAGATCCGGATCGTAGACCCCTCGGATCTCGATCTCGGGATTGTCCTCCAAGATCGGGATCAAGGTCAGGGTCTCATCGGTGACCCCATAGATGGCGATTGCGCGGCGCATGGAACGGGCTTACGCCTCCTCCATCGGGTCGAGGCGTACGCTGAGAACGAGGCTGCGCTCCTCGCCCCGCTCGTCCCGGAGGACGAGGGGGACGGCTACGCCACGAGGGCCGTCGGCCCGGGCCGTGCCCATCCGGGGCGGTCTCGGAACTCGATTCGTCGGGCGTATCGAGGCTCGTCGCGAAGTCCATGTCGAAGGCCTCGGCGGTCGCATCCGAGGTGGCTTCGCGGAAGGTTTCCTCGAAGGCGCTTTCGGCAAGGGTCGTCGTGGCCTCGATGGCTTCGAGGTCGGCTTCATTCTCGTCGTCGGGAGCAAGCAGCTCCGCATCGAGGCCTTCCGTGGGAAGCGGGTCGAGCTGGGGCTCGGAGTCGGCGAGCGGTTCCGCGACGTCTGCGCTCTCGGCTTCTGTCGGACGCTCGGGGCCGCGCTCGCGAAGGGTTCGCACGACACGTTTGGAGATGGTCGTCAGCGTCTGGAGGATGCCGGTGCCCTCGGTCGCGACGGCTTCGAAGGCCGCCACGCCGGTGAGCTCGAGCTTTCGGTGCAGCTCCTCCAGGGCGAAAGGATCCGAGAGATCGCGCTTGTTGTATTGGACGACGAGGGGCACGTCGGAGACTTCCCTGCCGTATTCTGCCAGCATTTCCCGGAGCTCGGCCCAGCTGGCGAGCGTCGCGTCGATCTGGTCCCGGTGTGTATCGACCACGAAGACGACCCCGTCGACCCGGTCGAGCAGCTGGCGCCGGGTGGGTTCGTGCTCGGGGGAGGAAGGCGTGGTTTCGATCCGGATGCGCGTCCGCAAACCGCCGACATTCCCCAGCTCGATCGGCAGGGCGTGGTAGCTGACCGAGGGATCGATGCGCGTGGGATGGTTCTCGATCTCCCCTCGGTGATCCGGTCGCAGCTTGCTGTGGATCATCTTCAGATTGGCGAGCTTGCCGGCGCCGGGCGCTCCCCAATACAGGATCCGGGCGTTCACCTCGGTCATCAGATCTTCCCCTTCTTCTGGAGCAGCCGCCGGGCGTGTGTCGAGATCGGTGTCGCGACGTCCTTGCTCTTCATGATATTCCGTAGATCCCGTTCCTGGAGGAAGTTCAGGAACTTCATCGCGGTCGGCACGGGGCATTTCGGATTGGTGGCCAGGCCGAGTTTCACCTGATAGTTGCGCGTCCACTCGCGGTTGTTCGCGATGATGCGCAGGATCTCATCGGCGATGTTGCGAGATTTCGCCAGCGCCTCGATCTCGTTGTCGGTCGTCTTCGGGCTGCGGATGGCGGCGGTGCTGACGATCTTGTTGCGATCCCGCACCAACAGGCCGCGAGCCTCCTTGTTGCCCATCCGCGCAAGCTTGACCTTCTGCATCACATTCATCGTCTGGATGAGCGCATAGAGGTTGGACGTCTGTTCCTCGTCGGGCTCGTTCTCGGCGTCCTGGATCAGGTCGCGATCGAACTCGCTGGCATCGTCGCCGAGCAATGCTCGAAGCGCCTCGGCAGCAGCCGAGTCGGTGATCTCTTCGGCCGGCGGCAGATCGCTCTTTTCGTCCGGCTCTTCGATCTGGCCGCTCGGCTTGTCGAGACCGAGGAACGAGAGGATCCGATCGATGGTGGCGCGGCCGGTCAGCCGGTTGTCGCCCAATGCATCGACGATGGCCGGATCTCGCAGCATGGCTTGCTGATTGTTGGCCACGATCTCCACCACGCGCGGGTGGGGCAGGCTGGCCAGGTGGGCGAGCGTCCGGTCATCGATGGAGGGGTTCAGGGCCAGTTTCTCCATCCGGCTGCCATCGTTCTTCCAGGCATGGGCCAGCCAGGAGAGAAGCGCCGGATGGGCTTCGGAGGTGATGACCGTTTTCGCCACGCTCTCGGGCAACTGCTCGAGGCTCTCCTGGGCCTTGCTCTTGACCTCGTCGTCCGGATCGTGGGTCAGTGCAAACAAGACCGTCGCGAGCTCGACGGGCTCGAGGGGCAGGGCACCCCCTGCGGCCATGCGGCGTACGCCAACGGGCGCGTCCCTTCGCACGTATTTCTCCGCCTGGGGCGAAAGGGTCAGGCGGACCTTCTGTTTTGCTGTCTCAGCTTCTGCTCCGGGCATATGCCGGTGCACTCCTTTTCTCGTGGGCCCACGAGGCAGGGGCGACCGGTTGGTTGCCGGTGCTACCCCTCCGCCGCAGCCTGGGCCTTGGCCGCAGCGATGATTTTCTCGCGCTCGCCCGCAGGTACCTCGTGGTAGTGGTCGAACTCCATATGGAACGCCCCCTTCCCACCGGTCAGGCTCGTGAGGGCGCTCGCGTACTCCAGCATTTCGGCCATGGGGACCTCCGCCTTGATCACTGCGGTATGGCCCCGGGTTTCCGTGGTCTGGACCCTTCCGCGGCGGCTGGAAACATCGCCCATGACGTCTCCCACGAAGTCCCCAGGTACGGACACCTCGACCCGCATCACAGGTTCCAAAAGGGTGGGTTTGGCCTGCTCAAGGGCTGCCTTGAAGCCAAAGGAGCCAGCGAGCTTGAAGGCCATCTCGTTGGAGTCCACCGAGTGGTGTTTCCCGTCGGTACAGCGCACTTTCACGTCCACGACCGGGTATCCGGCCAGCGGACCTGCTTCGGCGGCCTCCAGGACGCCTTTCTCGACGGCCGGAATCAGCCCCCGGGGGATCGCGCCTCCCACCACTTCGTCGGAGAACTCGATTCCTTCCCCTCGGGGCTTCGGCTCGACGGTCAGGAAGCAGACACCGTACATGCCTTTGCCGCCGCTCTGCTTCTTGAGCTTGCCCTCCACGTGCTCGGCGCGCCCCTTGATCGTCTCCCGATAGGGGACCTTCGGCGTCTTCAGTGCGACGTCCACCTCGTAGAGCCGTTTCAGCTTTTGGGCGGTGATGCGGATATGCAGCTCGCCCATGCCGGTGAGCAGGAATTCGCCTGTGGCCGGATCGCGACCCAGGTGAAGCGTGGGATCCTCCTCCACCAGGCGACCCAACGAGGTGAAGACCTTGTCCTCGTCGCCTTTCGAGGGGGCCGAGATGGCATAGGAAAGAACGCCCTGGGGAATAGGCAGGGGTTGGAGTGTCACGCCTCCTTTTTCCTGGCAGAGGGCATCGCCGGTGTGGACGTCTTTCAACTTGGCGACGGCCACGACATCGCCTGGGCCCGCCTCGGGAACGTCCACATGCTCCGCACCTTGCAAGAGCAGAAGCTTGCCGATCCGCTCCTTCTCGCCGCGGGTGGCGTTCAGCACCGGCGTATCGCCCTTGAGGGTGCCGGAGACCACGCGCAAGACCGAGAGCGTGCCGGAGTAGCGATCGACCACGGTCTTGATCACGAGTGCGGTAAACGGCGCGCTCGGATCTGCGGTGACGCGAATCTCCTCGTCCTCGAGGGTTGCGGCCCAAGCCGCACCGCGCTCGGTAGGGGAGGGCAGAAGCCGCTCGATGGCGCGCAGGCAAGTCAGCGAACCGATTTCACGGGTGGCGGCGCCGCAAACCACTGGAACGAGGCTCCGGGTTCGCGTCGCGCCAATCAGGCCGCGCATGACATCGTCGTCCGAGAGTTCTCCGTCCTCCAGGTACTTCTCGAGCAGCTCGTCGTCGCTCTCGGCGGCGGCCTCCACCAGCTCGGAGCGGGCCGCCAGGGCGTCGTCCTCGAACTCCGACGGAATCTCCGTTTCCTTTCCGTCGATCACCGCCTTCATGTCGATCAGATCGATCAGCCCTCGGAGATCCTCACCGCTGCCGATCGGAAGGCTGATCTTGATCGGGTTGATGTCGAGATCCTTCAGGCTGGCGACGGCTGCATCCAGATCGGCCCGTTCGGTGTCCAGTCGGTTCACGAAGGCAATCACCGGAATTCCGGCGCGGCCGCTGGCCCGCCACATGCTCTCGGTCCCGACCTTGGCGCCGTCGGCGGCGGATACGACCAGAACCGCAGCATCGAGACCGTGCAGCAGGGTCTGCCCGTCGCCTTGGAAGTTCGGATCTCCGGGCGTATCGGCCAGCGTGAGATGGAGATCCTTCCAGGTGAAGCCGTAGAGCGAGGAAGTCAGCGTATGCTTGCGCTCCAGCTCTTCCGGGGTGGTGTCGAGGATCGAAGATCCGTCCGCCGGTGAGCCCAGGCTGGCGGTCGCACCCGCTACGTGAAGCAGACTCTCGCCGAGGGAGGTCTTGCCGTCCGCCGCGTGTCCGATCAGCGCGAAGCTACGCGTGTTGGCGACACTGGTATTCTGCATGGGGCCTCCGGTTTTCTTTGCCTACGACGCGGACCGATTCTTCTCGAACAAGATGCGCAGGCCTTCCAGGGTGAGGAAGGGCTCGACGCGCTCGATCGTCTCGGCCTCGCGGGCGATGCGTTGGGCCAGGCCGCCGGTCGCGATCGTGCCAGCCTCCTCGCCCAGTTCGACGCGGATACGGTTCACCATCGAATCCACCATGCCGGCATAACCGAAGAGCAGACCCGATTGAAGGGATTGCGTCGTCGTGCGTCCGATCACCGTCTTGGGCCGAACGATCTCGACGCGGTGGAGCATCGACGCGCGCTCGAAGAGCGCCTCCATCGAGATGTGGATGCCCGGAAAGATCGCACCGCCGAGGTACTCGCCTTTGGCCGAGACGCAATCGAAGGTGGTGGCTGTACCGAAATCGACGGCAATGACCGGGCCGCCCACCATCTCGAAGGCGGCGACCGAGTTGACGATGCGGTCGGCGCCCACTTCGCGGGGGTTTTCGTAACGCACGGGCATGCCGGTGCGGATGCCGGGGCCGACCACCATCGCCGGGCGGTCGAGAAGCTTGTGACATACGCGCTCCCAGATGGGCAGCAGCGGCGGAACGACGGTCGAGAGAATCGCGTCGGTGAACGATCCCAGCTTGCAGTTTCCGAGATCGAAGAGCCCCTTGAGGGTGACGAGCACCTCGTCGGACGTCTGCTCCCGATGCGTGGCCATCCGCCAGTGATGAATGAGCTTCCCGGGCCCACCGCTGAAATCGAACACGCCAAGCGTGACGTTCGTGTTGCCCACGTCGATGGCCAGAAGGACGGGGCTCGTCATCCTGTCGGTCCTTGGGGTGCCGGGGCGCCGCCCAACGTCTGGGGCCGGAGCGTCACGTCTCCCGCGACGATGCGCACGAGGTCGCCGCTCTCGAGATGAAGCTCGAGGGTGCCGTCGGAGCCGATGCCGCCTGCGATCCCGGAACGAACGCTACCGCCCGGATCCGAGACCTCGATCTCTCGGCCTCGCATTCGGTAGAGGGCTTCGAAATCAGCGCGTAGTCCTTCGAACCCGGCTTTGGCGTGTGTTTCGAGCACGCCTTCGAGAGTAACGAAGAGTCGGCGGGTGAAGGCCACCCGATCGACCGGGTGGCCCAGGATTGCGGCCAGGCTGGTCGCCCGAGAGCGGAACTCCTCCGGGAAGGTCTCCGGGGAGACGTTCAGGTTCACACCCATTCCGAGGACGAGATGCCCCACCTGGGTCGCCTCCGCGCTCATCTCCATCAGGATGCCTGAGATCTTGAGGCCATCGACGAGGACGTCGTTTGGCCATTTGATCTCGACGCGCTCCGGGGCGCCGAGGGTTTCGGCAACGGTCTGGGCGACGGCCAAACCGGCTCCGAGAATGATGGTCGGGGCCTGGGTGATGGAGATCGTTGGCCGCAGCACCAATGAGACGTAGAGGTTCTGGTGAGCCGGCGAATGGAAACGGCGGCCGAGGCGGCCGCGGCCCGCGCTCTGGTGCTCGGCCACGACGGCGGTGCCGTGGGGCGCGTCTTCGCGGGCCAAGTCGCCGGCAACCCGGTTGGTGGAATCGGTGGTCTCGAGGTGGTGAAGGTCGTGGGCCAACCAACGAGTT
>JAFDCZ010000373.1 GCA_019312665.1 Deltaproteobacteria bacterium
CGGGTCGTTGGCGAAGTCATCGAACGCCTCGGCCAGCTCCCGGTTTGCCGCCGGATGCAACGCGTTCATCCGCTCCGGCCGGTTGATGGTGACGATGGTGAGGTGTCCGTCTGTCTCGACCTGACTGAATTCGCCCATGGGTCCTCCTTCGGGACGGCAACGTTACCGCACCGGAGAACCGGATGGTGCTGCGACGTTCAGACGAGTTCGAGTTGGCTCGCGAGCGTGGTGTTCTCGGCGCGTCGTTGCTGGGCGAGCGCTGTCGCGGCGGTGCGCACGTCGGGATGGAGGGCCATCTGCTCGGCCACGTGGCGTCGGGCCAGGGCCAGCACCCAGCATTTCCGGGAAGCTACGCATGAGGCCACTGCGGGCACCTCTTCGAGGATCGACATTTCGCCGAACACATGGCCGGCCTGAAGCGTTGCGAGCGTGGTGGCGTCGCCCGTGGCAGCCTGACCGAAGAAGAGCGTCTCGAGATCCAATCTGACGTCAGCTATACGCACCGCTTCCTGGCCCGGATCCCCTGGACCCGGGATCTGCGCAGCGTCGAGGAGATCGCCCGGGGCCACCATGAGAAGCTCGATGGCAGCGGCTATCCGCGAGGCCTCGAGGCCAGTGAGATCCCCATCCCGACCCGGTTGCTGACGATCGTCGATATCTTCGATGCCCTCACGGCGGCCGATCGGCCGTAAAAGAAGGCGCTACCTCTCGAGCGGGCTCTCGACGTCCTGCAGGACGAGGCGGGGCGAGGGCGTGTCGACTCCCAGATCCTCACTGTCTTTCTGGAGAGCCGTGCCTGGAGTGTTCTGGCGGCGAAGGGGTAGAGGCCGCCCGCCCGGCGCCCGAAGGGGGGCTTCAGGTACATTCCATGGACCTGAAGGAGGCCCCCGATGAGCGAAACTCCCCAGACCGAGATCGCCGAAATTTCCGAGACCGTGGCGCGGCTGCGCAATGCCTACGATTCCGGCCGCACGCGTCCGTTGGCGTGGCGCCGCGAACAGCTCGAAGGCCTGAAAGCGATGTGCACCGATCGGGCCGACGAATTCGTGGAGGCCTTGCGCGCAGACTTCGGCAAGCCGCCTCTCGAGGCGCTCACGATGGATGTCTCTCAGGGGAAGATGGAGGCCGCCGCCGCGCTTCGAAACCTGAAGAAGTGGACGCGGCCCCAGCGCATCGGTCCGATTCCGCTGATGGGCCGCACGTTCGTGATGCGCGAACCGCTCGGTGTGGCGTTGATCATCTCGCCCTGGAACTACCCGATCGGGCTGCTGCTCTCCCCTCTGGCGGGGGCGATTGCCGCTGGCAATGCCGTGATGTTGAAGCCCTCGGAGGTCACTCCGCATACCTCGGCTGCGCTCGCTCGCTATGTCCCTGAGTTTCTGGATCCGGAAGCGATCGCTCTCGTCGAGGGCGGGGTGCCCGAGACGACAGCGCTTCTCGAAGAGCGCTTCGATCACATCTTCTACACAGGGAACGGGCACGTCGGCCGCATCGTGATGGAAGCCGCCGCGAAGCATCTCACGCCCGTCACGCTCGAGCTCGGAGGCAAGAGTCCTTGCCTGGTCGACCGGGATGTCGATATTGCGACCACCGCGCGGCGCATCGCCTGGGGAAAGTTCGTGAACGCGGGGCAGACCTGCATCGCCCCGGATTACGTGCTCGTCCATCGGGATCGTGAAGAAGAGCTGGTGGGCGCCCTCGAAGCGGTGACTCGCGGCTTCTACGGAGAAGATCCCAAGGCCGCCCCGGACTATGCGCGGGTGGTGAACAGCCGCCACTACGAACGCCTGGCAAAGCTTCTCGAGAGCGGGCGCCCGGCCTTCGGCGGAGAGGTCGATGCCGAGCAGAACTACATCGCGCCAACCGTCTTGCGCGATGTCGCCCCGGATTCGCCCATCATGCAAGAGGAGATCTTCGGCCCGATCCTTCCGGTTCTCGCCGTGGACGACATGGACGAAGCGGTGCGCTTCGTGAACGGCCGGGACAAGCCCCTGGCCCTCTACCTCTTCACGGAGAACGACGCCGTCGAAGAGAAGGTGCTGCAAGAGACCAGCTCCGGTGGCGCCTGTGTGAACGGCACGCTCATGCACATCATGGATCCGCGAGCGCCCTTCGGCGGTGTGGGCCCGAGCGGGCAGGGCGCCTACCACGGACGGCATAGCTTCGAGAC
>JAFDCZ010000374.1 GCA_019312665.1 Deltaproteobacteria bacterium
GCCGAGCAGGCCTTCCTCGAGGGTGAGGGATCCCCCTTCATCGAAAACTACATTCCAGTGTACGGGCAACAGGGCAACGCCATAATCGGCGTGGTCGAGCTGTACAAGACGCCGAGCGCCCTGCACGCTGCCATCGACAAGGGGCGGCGGCTGGTATGGTTGAGTTCCGCTCTCGGCGCCGTGGTGTTGTATTTCGCGCTCTTCTGGATCATCAAGCGCGGCAGCCGGGTCATCGACGAGCAGCAGCATCGCCTGGTCGCCAGCGAGACTCTCGCGGTGGTCGGGGAGATGGCATCCGCGGTGGCCCATGGGCTGCGAAATCCTCTGGCTTCGATTCGCTCGTCGGCCGAGCTGGGGCTCGAGGAGCAACCGTCGGAGGCGCTGCGGGAATCCCTCACCGATATCGTCAGCCAGTCCGATCGTCTGGAGGGATGGATCGGCGAGTTCCTCTCGAACGCCCGGCCCATGACCGGCGAGCTCGAGAGTGTCGCCCTCGACGAAGTGATCGCAGAGTGCGTCGATGGATTCGGCCTGCAGCTCGAGAGACAGGCTATCGATTTCGCCGTTGATGTCGACGATGAGCTGCCGCCCGTAAACGGTAGCGGCGCATCGCTGCGACAGGTAATCAACAGCTTGATCTCCAACGCCATCGAGGCGATGCCGGACGGAGGAAAGCTCGAGGTATCAGCGCATCGGGATGCGCCGGGCCATTGGGTCCAGGTGTGCGTAGCGGATTCGGGTCACGGCGTGCCCGAGGAGCATCTGCAAAAGCTCTTCCAGCCCTTTGCCACCACCAAGGGCACGGGTCTCGGAGTCGGCCTGTACCTCGCCAGACGCATCATCGAGCGTTACCAGGGAACCCTCGAGCTCGCGAGACCGGCGGGTGGTGGCACCCTGGCGACCATTCGCATACCCATCGCGGAGTGACCCATGGGCAACGCAGTTCTCATCATCGAAGACGAAGCAACGCTCGCCAAGAACATCAAGCGATACCTCGGGCGTGCCGGGCACGACGCGCAGGTATGCACTAGCGGCGAAGAGGGCCTGGCGCGTTTCGACAGCTTTCAACCAGACGTTGTGCTTCTCGACTATCGGCTCTCGGGCGTTGATGGGCTCGAGGTACTGCGCGACATCAGGAATCGCGATGCTGATGTCAAGATCATCTTCATGACCGCGCACGGCAACGTGCAGACGGCCGTGGACGCCATGAAGGCCGGCGCCAATGAATTCCTGACCAAGCCCGTGGCCCTGGCGGAGCTGAAACTCCTGGTAGAGAAGGCGGTCGGACAGAAGCAGCTCGAGGGAACGCTCTCCTACTATCACGGGAAAGATGCCAGGCACGGAGGACTCGCCGCCGTGCTCGGAAAGGCGCCGGCCATCGAAGACGTCAAGGAGCGGGTTCGTCGCATGCTGGCTGTGGAAGCCGGATTGAAGGACGAGGTGCCGCCGTCGGTGCTGATCACCGGCGAGACCGGCACTGGTAAAGAGCTCTTTGCCCGGGCGATTCACTTCGATGGCGCCCGCCGCAACAATGCCTTCGTCGAGGTCAACTGTGCATCGCTGCCAGCGCAGCTGGTAGAATCGGAGCTGTTCGGCTACGAGCGCGGCGCCTTCACCGATGCCAAGGGCCGAAAGCTCGGATTGGTGGAAGCCGCCGATGGCGGGACACTGTTTCTCGACGAGATCGGCGAGATCGGCCACGACGTTCAGGTCAAGCTTCTTCGATTGCTCGAGGACCGGCGCATGCGCCGCCTTGGCAGCGTGCGCGATCGAGCGGTCGACGTGCGTGTGGTTGCCGCCACCAATCGCAACATGGAAGAGCACGTGCAATCGGGAGCCTTTCGTTCGGATCTCTACTTTCGCCTGCGCGTCGTCGAGCTGAACGTGCCGCCTCTGCGCGAGCGCGGCGACGACGTGTTGCTGCTAACGGATCGCTTTCTCGACCATCACGCCAGACGCTATGGCAAGGACGGGCTACGCATCAACGAGGAAGCCAGGGCGATCATGCGCTCCTACTCGTGGCCCGGCAATGTGCGCGAGCTGCGTAACGTCATCGAGAATGCCGTGCTGCTGTCGGAGGGAGAACTCATCGGTCCGGCTGGGCTCTCGTTATCACCAACCCTGGCCGCTGGGAACAAGGACAGCTCTACTCGGACATTTCCGCC
>JAFDCZ010000074.1 GCA_019312665.1 Deltaproteobacteria bacterium
GCCCTTCAAGGCGTGGGCCTGCTTTTCGTCTTCCTTATCCTACGCGAGTACAGCGCCAGCTTCGGTGCCCGCGGCGAGCTTTCGGCCGCCCTGGCGCCATGGCTCACCCTGCTGATCTTCTTCGCCCTGGGAGGCTGGCGCCTCTCCCGCGTCCATCAATAGGACTCAAAAGGCGGCCGCTTCGCTTCTCATGTCGGATCGCGGGGCGGGGGGCGGCCAGCGCTCCATGGCTCACCAGACCCTCGAACGCGCGTGCACCCGGTTTGCCGGGTTCGGAGTGCGAGGGCGCGTACTCTCGGGCCTGGCTCCGCTTTTACTTCCGCGCTGACCGCCCCCCGCCCCGCGATTGGCCGTGCTGGCAATTGGGGCCGCTTCGCCGGGGCTGGGCGCAGGCCGGGCGGAAATAAAGCGCAGGCATAGGCTCCGCCCAGCGTGCGCTTGGGTTGCCCGTGGCGAAGCCACAAAGGGCAACACCCTGTCCAGCTCTCTACGCGGCCACCCGATCCCCGGCCGAGCCATTCCGCTCGGCCTGTGCTCAGCCCCGGCGACTCCTGTCTACGCAAGAGAAGCGAAGCGGCCTTCGAGACACGCAGGACCTGAGGGCTACGGTGCTTTTTCCCCGGCTGTTCCCAGGTACTTGAGGAACGGGTGATCCGGTGGAAGCACCATCGTCGTTCCGTCGCCCAGCGTCTTGCGATATACCTCGAGGCTCCGAACGAAATCGTAGAATTCGGGATCCTCGGAGAAGGCGTCTGCATAGACCCCTGCCGCGGCCGCATCACCCTCACCTCGTATGCGCGTGGCATCACCTCGGGCGCGTTCGATGGTGATCTCTGCGTCCCGATCGGCTGCAGCGCGGATCTTCCGCGCTGCCTCTTCACCTTGGGCTCGGTATTTCTTGGCCAGCTCTTCGCGCTCGGAGCGCATGCGACCGTAGACCTTCGCCTCTGGCTCACCCGCAGGGATTTCGGTGCGATTGATGCGCACCTCAGCGAGCTCGATGCCATTCTCGAGAATGTTCTGGCAGGCACGGGCGGTGATCACGTCGGTCAAGGTCAGCGGCAGCACGTTCCCATCGAGATCCTTGTGCACCGGGACACAACCCGATGCACGGGCGGGACCG
This sequence comes from Deltaproteobacteria bacterium, assembly GCA_019312665.1. Lineage (GTDB taxonomy): Bacteria > Myxococcota_A > UBA9160 > UBA9160 > UBA6930. The sequence goes on from JAFDCZ010000074.1 coordinate 1,124, forward strand.
AGATCGACGCCCCCGGGAACCTCGCGGGACAGCACCTGTTCGAGCTTGAGGCGTCCGATCACCTCACGTACCCGGCCTTTCACCAGCTGATTCAGCTGACGCTCGGCTTCCTGGATGCCCTCCGGGAAGCTCTTGTTGAACTGGAGCGGATCGCTGATCCGCCAGATCGCGAAGTTGTCGACGACGAGCGGCTCCTTGTCGAGGGTCTGGATCGGCTTCGGCTCCGGACCCGAGCTCAGATGCAGCCACCGACTCTCGAAGGTGCGGATTTCCGTCACCGGAAACGCCAACGAAATGCCAGGCTCGGTGATCACCGAGCGCACATCGCCCAGGAAGAGAACGATGCGCTGTTCCCCTTCGGTGTTGAGGATGATCGGGCCGTAGCCCAGGTAACTCATCGCCAGCGGTACACCGAGCAACAACAACAGAAGAAGACGGGCCATCAGCGACTCCTCCCGACCTGATCCAAGGGGAGGTAGGGCACGACCGACCCGGGCTCGACGATGATCTTCGTAGATTTCGAGAGCACCTCTTCCATCGTCTCCAGGTAGAGCCGCTTGCGGGTGATCTCCGGCGCCTTCTTGTACTCGATCAGCAGGGAACGAAAACGGGCGTTCTCACCCTCGGCTCTTGCGATCCGGCTCTGCTTGTAGGCCTCCGCCGATTCGAGAAGCTCGGCCGCGGTGGCTTCGGCACGCGGGAGCACCTGATTCTGGTGGGCCCGTGCCTCATTCTCCTGGCGATTGCGGTCCTGATTGGCCGCAACCACGTCATCGAACGCACCTCGTACCTCGGTCGGCGGTTGCACCTCCTGCAACTCGACCTGGAGCACCTCGATCCCGGTCTCGTAGAGGTCCAGCAATCCGGTCAGCAGGGCTGCAGCATCGCTCTCGACAGCGAACCGCGCATCCGCGAGCACACCATCGATGTGGTTGAGGGCCACCACCTCGCGCATGGCTGCCTGGGCGGCATCCCGAACCACGGCGTCGATATTCCGAACCTGGTAGAGCGCCAAGCGCGGATTCGCGACCCGGTAGCGGACGACGAACTCCAGATGGACGATGGCATTGTCACCGGTCTGCATGACCGTTTCGGCCTTCGTCTCGAGGGGCCGATCCACGTCGCCGAACTCCTCCCGACGCACTTTCTGGGTCCCGACGATGGCGTGGGTCTCGATCGGCGCGGGCAGATGGAAGCCGAGGCCCGACGATGTCACCGTCCGGCTGTACGCACCGAACCGCAGGATCACAGCCTGCTCACCGATATCGAGCTGGAAGGTCCCGGTGTATCCGACCCAGACCGTGAGCCCGACGATCAGCAGTACCCCCGTCAGCAAGCGCCGGATCAAACGTCCGGCCTTGCGTTCCTCGGGCGCATCCCCCTTCGCCATCTAGCCGTTCCCCTCTCCGGAATCGGCGTCTTTCTTCCGTTGCATGTCGTAGAGGGGCTTCAGGATGTCGATCGGAATCGGAAAGATTGTCGTTGAGCTGTTTTCCGTTGCGATATCGGAAAGCGTCTGGAGGTAGCGGAGCTGAAGCGCTGCGGGCTCGACCGCGAGAATCTCCGCGGCTTCCCTGAGCCGAACGGCCGCCTGGGCTTCGCCTTCCGCGTGGATGATCTTGGAGCGCTTCTCCCGCTCGGCCTCGGCCTGCTTGGCCATCGCGCGCTGCATGTCGCTGGGCAAATCGATCTGCTTCAACTCGACCGCGCGCACCTTCACGCCCCAAGGCTCGGTCTGCAGATCGATGATCTCCTGCAGCTGCCGGTTGATGCTCTCGCGCTCGGCCAGGAGCTCATCGAGCTCGGCCTGGCCGCAAATGCTCCGCAAGGTGGTCTGGGAGAGCTGAGACGTCCCATACAGGTAGTTCTCGACCTGGATCACGGCCTTCTCCGGGTGAAGCACCCGGAAATAGATCACCGCGTTCACCTTCACCGACACGTTGTCCCGAGTGATCACTTCCTGGGGCGGCACGTCCATCACGATCTCGCGCAGGCTCACCCGCACCAGGCGATCGACCATCGGAATGATCCAGCGGATGCCCGCTTCCTTGACGCCACCGTACCGGCCGAAGCGAAAGAGCACGCCGCGTTCGTACTCCTGCAATACGCGGACGCCAGCGGCTCCAATCAATCCCAGGATACCGACCAAGATGATCAGCGGTGACAGACCCATGCTCCCCTCCTCTCAAGGGCGCGAAAAGGCACGCCCTGCTCTTCTTCTCTCTGCTCAGCTCGTCCGATCCTGCTCGTCTGCGGGTACGGGCCGTACGTGTAGCGTCAGCCCTTCCACACGCTCGGCCACGACCCGCGCTTCCGCCGGAATCAGCTCCGGAGATCGGGCCGTCCAGTATTCGCCGCGGATGAAGACCGTACCGGATGGATCGATGGCTGTACGGGCCACCCCTTCCATTCCGATCAGCTCGTAGACGCCGGATTCCTGACGACGTCTCATCGAGCGACCCACAGCAAAGACCACCAGGGCTCCGAAAGCCCCCAGCCCGCCAACCGCGGGTACGAGCACCGGCCAGAACGAAACGTCCAGGTCCGAGAGTTCGGGACGATCGAAGAGCATCGAGCCACCGAGCAGCATGCAGGCCGCGCCGGAAGCAAACAGCAAACCAAACGAGGTCACGAAGGCCTCGGCGACCATCAGCCCGAGCCCTACCAACATCAGCAGGACGCCCACCCACGAGAACGGCAGGATCTGGAAGGCGATCAGCGCCAGCAACAAGCAGAGGGCGCCCGCTACACCGGGAAAGATCATCCCGGGCTGGTTCATCTCGACATACAACCCGAGCACTCCGGCCATGAACAACAGCACGGCGACGTCCGGGCTGGCCAGCACATTGAAGATGCGCGTCAGCAGCTGCATCTCGATGTCCTGAACCACGGCACCGGCGAAGGCAAGTCGCTGGATCTCCCCGCCGATCTTGACCTCCCGCCCTTCGAGCTGCTCGAGGAGGTCGGCGCGGTCGTCCGCGACCAGATCAACGACGTTCAGCTCCACCGCCCGATCGGCCGTGATCGCCACCGAATTGCGGACGGCATCCTGGGCCCACTCCACATTGCGGCCCCGCTCCTCGGCGATCGCTTTCATGTAGGCCGTCAGCATGTTCTCGGCCTTGGCCGCCGCGTGATCCTTGGCCTTGCCTTCCTCGCCCTCGGGCGAGCCGCCACCTCCACCACCCACGCCCACGGGATGCGCGGCACCGATCGTCGAACCGGGCGCCATGGCGGCCACGTGGCCAGCGATGGTGATGAACGTTCCTGCCGAGCCGGCCCAGGCGCCCTGGGGCGAGACGTAGACGATGATCGGCACCTTCGAGCGCAGCATCGCCTGGATGATGTCCTGGGTCGATGAGACGAGGCCGCCCGGCGTATCGAGCTCCATCAGGAGCGCACGAGCTCCTGCCTCCTCGCTCTCAAGAATGGCCCGTTGGATGTAGTCGCTGCTGGCGGGATTGATCGATCCATCGATGCGGATGACGGTGAGTGGCCCGCTGTCTCGAAGGGTCGGCTCGCCCGCCTCGTCCTGGGCGGCCAGGCCCATCGCCAGCCAAGGCAGGAAGAACGCCACCGAGATGGCGAGGCGTGCACGGCGTAGCATCTTCATCGGGTGCCCTTACGCAGCTTTTCGACCCGGTCGAGGATGCGCCCGGCCACCTCGATCTTCGGCAACAAAGGCAACTCTTCCACTTCACCCCCGGGAGACACGAACATCACGGCATTGGTGTCTGTATCGAAGCCCGCATCGGTGCGGGAAATATCATTGGCCACGAGCAGGTCACAACCCTTTCGGGCGAGCTTCCGCCGCGCAGCTTCCACGACATCGTGGCTCTCCGCTGCAAAGCCGACCACGACGCGGTCGCCCTTGTGCCCACAGATGCCCTTGAGGATGTCCGGGGTCGCAACGAGTTCGATCTGAAGGCCAGCGCCGGGGGCGAGATCCTCCTTCTTGATCTTGAGCGCCGAGGCCTCGGCAGGCCGAAAATCGGCGACCGCGGCCGCCATGACGACCACCTGGCTGGCCTCGAATTCCTGCTCGACCGCCGCGGCCATTTCGAGGGCCGTCTCGATATCGATCCGGCGGACGCCCGGCGGCGTGGGAAGCGGACAAGGCCCCGCGACCAGCACGACCTCCGCACCGCGTCGCGCCGCCTCCTCGGCGACGGCGAAGCCCATCTTGCCGCTCGAGCGATTCGTGATCGAGCGGACCGCATCGATCGGCTCGCGGGTACCGCCCGCGCTCACGAGCACACGCACCCCCTTCCAGGTTTCACCCCCGAGAAGAAGCGTCACACGCCCGGCCAGGGTCACGGGTTCGGACATGCGACCCTCACCCTCCCAACCACAGGCCAACTCACCGGCCTCGGGACCTTCGAAGTGGACGCCCCGCTCACGCAGCAACTCGGCGTTGGCCCGCGTGGCTGGATGCGACCACATGTTCACATTCATCGCCGGCGCGAGCAGCACCGGCGCCCGCGTCGCCAGGAGCACGGTAGAGACCAGATCGTCGGCGAGCCCCTGGGCGAGTTTCGCCATGCGGTCGGCGGTTGCCGGAGCGACCACCACCAGATCCGCCCAATCTGCGAGCTCGATATGCGAGATCTCTCCCTCTTCACCCGCGTCGAAGAGCGAGCTTCGGACGGGCGCTCCCGAGAGGGTCTGAAGCACGAGCGGCGAGACGAACTCCCCCGCCGCCTCCGTGAGCACACAACGGACGGAATGCCCCGCCCGCCGGAGCAGGCGGACCAGCTCCGGAATCTTGTAGGCCGCGATCCCTCCCGCCACGGCGAGAAGCACGTTGCCAAGCCGCGCCGAGGGCTGAGTGTTCACGAAGCGCCTCGTGCCGGGGAGTCCGGAATCGGAGAAAGCCAAGGGAAAACAACCACGTAAGGCGGGAGGGTACCGAACCTCCCGGCCCGGGCGAGGGGACGTTTCCTAGCCGAGAAGCGCCCGCCCGCGAGCCAGACGCTGAGCCAGCGCCTTCGCGGTGGGGGCTTCAGCATAGACCCGGAGCACGGATTCGGTGCCAGAGCTTCGCAGCATCAGGAAACCGCCATCGGCCAACCGACAATGAAGGCCACCCTTCCGGCGGACCTCGGTCACCCGCTGCCGGTCGATGCTGCGCGGGGGGGTACGCGAGAGCTTCTTCAAACGCTGGCTCCGAGCCCGGGTCGCCGGCAAGGCGATTCGACCGCACGCCGAGCCACCATGCCGACGCCGCAACTCCTGGAGTTGATCCGCCAGGGAACGCCGGTCGAGAGAGAGCCTCTCCACCAACAAAGCAGCAGCAAGGATGCCATCTTTGTCCCGAGCCACGGGAGCCCAGGCAAACCCGCCGCTCTCTTCTCCTGCCAGGTCCACCCGTCCAGCCACCAACTCTTCACTGAGTGGCTTGAAGCCGATCGGAAAGCGAGAGACATCGAGCCCGTAGGCCCGGGCGACTCGTTCCGGAAAGCTGCCGGTCGCGACCGAGAGCGCGATGCCGCGCCGGATCCTTCCCTGCCGGGCGAGATGGTCGATCAGCAGGGCCAGCGCATCGCTCTCCGATAGCCGCCGACCACCGGCCGTGACCACGGAGAACCGGTCCGCGTCGCCATCGCTGGCCAGACCCAACACGGCGCCTTGCGCACGCACCGCCCGACTCAGGGCAACGAGGCGGGCGGGCTCCGGATCCGGTGCGAGACCACCGAAGCGAGGGTCGGCTTCGGCATGGAGAGTGCTCACCTCGGCGCCAGCGCCACGCAGCCACGCATCGAGCACGCCGGCTCCGGTGCCGTAAAGTGCATCGTAGACGATCGAGAGCCTGGCACGTCGAAGCGCAGCGCAGTCGATCTGCTTCGAGAGCCGGCTCAGGTACGCCGGCATGAGATCGGTCGGCGGCGGTGCCGGGCGGCGGGCGGGCTCTCGGCCACTCCGCAAAATCTCCGCGGCTCGGGAGGCCACCGCCTCCGCCCAAGGCCGAGCCGCAGGGGCTCCATCGCTACCGACGAGCTTGACTCCCTGGTACTCCGGCGGGTTGTGGCTCGCCGTGAACAAGATTCCGGCGGCGGCCCGCCTCGAGCGAACGCTGCTCGTTGCGACCGGTGTTGGGGTTGGCCCTGCTGTGCGCACGGGCCGGACGCCAGCGCCGCAAAGCACCTCGGCCGCCTCAAGGGCCAGACGTTCCCCCATGAAACGTGTGTCATGGGCAACGATCACGCGAACTGGCGCGTCTTTTCCCGCCGGACCGCGCACCTGCTCGGCCACCGCGCGAACCAAGGCACGGGCCTTCGGGAGTGTGAACTCCTCCCCCAGGATGCCTCGCCAGCCGCTGGTACCGAACGTGATGGGAGGCCGCGAGCTTCCCGAGGGGGCGCAACGGGACCCGCTCACGTTTTGTGGAACTTCTCCCGGAGGTACTTCTCGACCAGCGGCGGGACCCATTCACTGACGTCCACCCCAAACGAGACCAGCTCCTTCAGACGTGAGGAGCTGACGTAGAAATGCTCCTGGCCCGTCATCAAGAAGAGCGTCTCGACCTCCGGGTTCATGTGGCGGTTCATGAGGGCCATCTCGAACTCGTACTGGAAATCAGCGGTCGCCCGCAGGCCCCGGATCACCGTCTTCGCTCCGACCTCCGCGGCGTAGTCCACGGCCAACACGGCGAAGGACGTGATCTCGACGCCAGGTAGATCGCCGATGGAGGCGCGAAGCATCTCCAGGCGTTGTTCCACAGTAAACGTCCCGCTCTTGTCCACGTTGTGGGCAACGGCCACCACCAGCCGGGGAAACACGCGCAGCGCACGTTGAACCAGATCGAGGTGCCCGTTCGTAACCGGATCGAAGCTGGCCGGAAAAAGGGCCAGCTGGCTCGCGTCGTCGCTCATGCAGCTCCTTCGTTGCCTGGGTCTTCCGCCCCGGGATGCGTCGACTCCAGGTCCGGCGTGAACCAGAGGAGTAAAGTGTCACCGTAGCGCCGCTCATCCACCCGCCGCAGCCCGTCCACGGAACCGGGATCATGCCGGCGATCCGTTTCGAGAACCAGTGTTCCCGCGGGATCCAGGAGTCCGCTCGTGGCGATCGCCTGCAAGGCCTCCACGGCTTCCCCGGAAGCATAGGGCGGATCGACCAGGATCAGCTGAAAGCAATCGCCGCGGCGCGCGAAACGACGCAGCGCCGCTTGCGCCGGACTCCGCACAACCTTTCCTCGCTCCTCGAGGCCGAGCGCCTCCAGATTCGCGCGAACCGCTGCTCCGCAAACAGCGTTGCGGTCCACGAACACCACCGAATCCGCTCCACGGGAGAGTGCTTCGATGCCTAGCGCGCCGGAACCCGCAAAGAGATCGAGGACACGTCTCCCCTGCTGGGATCCGAGGCGCATGAACAGGGATTCGCGTACGCGATCGGAGGTGGGACGCACTTCCCCACGACGCGGCATCTCGACACGTCGGCCAGCCAGCTCTCCTCCTGTCACACGCACTCGGAAAACTTCGCGCGAGCGGCGTCGATGCACAACTTCGGAATTGCAGCAAGCCAACCGACTCGCCTAGAATGCCCGCGCCTCGGAGTTGACACTTTTCGGTGACGCAGTCGCGAAGCCATTACAGCGTTGGCACGGCCAGGAGAACAGGATGTCGAAGACGACGGTGGATCGCGCAAAGAAGAATCTTCCGGAGCGCCTCTCCCAGGTGCGAGGCATTCGCTCCCAGCGACAATTCGCGCGCGACCTGGGCGTCTTCCAGCAGAACGTGAACCGATACGAGAGCGGCACCACGCCGCATACCGATTTCCTGATCCAGCTCGCGCTGAAAGAGAACGTCTCGATCGACTGGCTGCTTCTCGGCAAGGGGCGAATGCGCCGCGGACGCTGAGCCGTCCGCCGAGAGCAGGCCGAACGCCGCTCTTGGGTAGACAGGGTTCCTTTCGAGGCTGGCTCGCAAGCGAGTGCGTAGCCTCTCGAACGGGCAACTGACCCGCGCAACCCAGCGGCGAGCAATGGAAACCCGAGCACGGGGCGTTCGGGGGCACGAAACTTGAACTCCTGGCGCCCATGGTCGTCGCCCTCGCTCTCCTGGTCTTGCTGGCCTCCGCCGCCGACCACTGGACCACGTTCCTCTGCCTCCAGTACCCGCTCGAAGGCGTAACCGAAGCCAACCCCATCTCCCGCTGGTTGTTTGCCGGAATCGGACTTGCACCGGGCCTTCTCCTCGACAGCCTGGTCACCATCCTCGGCATGACCTTCCTGGTCAAGACCCGCCTCGTCCCGGAGGAGCTGAAGCTCTTGTTTCTCGGCGTGGTGCTGTTCGGCACAGGCTACGCAGTCCACAACAACCTGGGTGCCATCCAGCAGCTCGGATTGTCGATCTTCGGGGGGTAGCGGGCGGGTGCCGCCTGCGGGGCAAGGCGGGTTGGCCGACTCAGACTTCGCGGGGCTGTTGAGGGGGGACGGGTGAGGTGTGAGGGACGTCCTTCCACCCTGCGGTGGGGTCGAGGCCGGCGCGGCCCCGGCAGTCGGCTAAGCGGCGCCCGGGACCTCGGCCGGATCGAGGCATGGGCCGGCCTTGCGCCAGCCTTCCGTCAGGAGCCAGGTATGGGGGCTCGCGATAGCCATCACGTTTCCCCCAGGTCGCTCTCGTGCCTGGGCTACCAGACCCCCAGCGGAGCGCCTCCACCCCTCGAACCAACGCCCAGACGAGGCAGGATCAATACGAGTGGTCCTGGGCTCCGTCTTCAGGTGTCTACGAGCATTCAGAAGCACGTAGCGCATCGCATTCCGCACCTGGGTCGGCGTCCGCAGCACCACATGGTGAAAGCGGTCCAACAGGACACGCCCCTTCCGCCCGAACACCCGGTTCACGGCCCGCGCCAGGCGAGCTCCCAGCGCATTCATCCCTCTACCGAGCGCACGAGCATCATTGGCCTCGACGATCAAGTGCAAATGGTTGGACTGGATCGAGTAGTGCACGAGCCGAAAGTCCTTGCGCTCGAGCACGCAGGCAAACGACCGCTCCACCTCCCGCACCAATCGCCCAGTGCGAAGCGACGGGACATCGGGTCGGACCTTCAAGGTCACATGGCAGGGAAACCGCGAAGCCAGCGGCGCTCGCCGAAGATGGGCAACCCCCGAATCGGAACGACGCGGGCGTCCGGCGCCTTTTCGCCTGCCGCCCCGACCGTGGAGGGCGAGTTCGAGTTGCGGAGAGCGACGCACCATAGTGTTGATTCCGGTATCTTTATAGATCCAAGTCAAGAAAAATCGACTCACACGGCCACCTGCGCCCAATCCGGCCAAGGTCCCGCACGCCCCTCACCAGACGGCCGCCCCTGAACCGGCGTCCTACTCAGCGATGCGGGCCAAAGCGCCGCGCTCGTCCGTTGGCAGGCCGAGAACCCATCGCAGGACGAAAGGATGCCCTCACACCCAACCCGTCCCCCCTCAACAGCCCCGCGATACCCAGGTCGGCCACCCACCGCGCCTCGCAGGCGGCACTCGAAGCCCTCCGGCAGCCTCCAGCTACCAGCCCTCCCCCACAACGGCCTCGGCGAAGGCATCCACCGCATTCATGGCCGCACGGTCTCCGCGGGTGTAGCCGTTGGCGAGGATCGAGAAGACGACCTCGCGCCCACCCGTGGTCTGGGCGATCCCGGTCAGGGCGGTGACGCCGGTCAGCAGGCCCGTCTTGGCGCGCAGCCGGTCGCGGGTGGTGGATGCCCGTTTCTTCAGCGTGCCATCCCGTCCCGCGATGGGCAGGGCCGCGAGCAGTTCCGGAGCCATTTCGAAACGCCGATCGGCTGCGCGTAGCACGTCGACCAGAACGCGGGCGGAGACCCGGTTGTCGCGAGAGAGGCCCGAACCGTCTGCCAGGCGAACCCCATCGAGATCGATTCCCAAGCTCGCGAGCGTTGAACGCATGGCGGCCAACCCGCGTGGCCAGGTTCCGGGCTCACCTGCCGGGCCGCGCCCGAGCAGTTTGACGAGGGCTTCGGCGATCATGTTGTTGCTGTTCTTCACGAAGAGCGTGACGATGCGACCCAGCGCGAACCCTTCGAAAGCCAGAAGGGGTTCTGCACCCCGCGGTACCGGCGCCCTGCGCGTCGGCCCCTCCAGCACGATCCCGTTTGCAGCAAGCTGTTGGCGCAGCACGGCCGCGGCATAGCGCGTGGGGTGCGCGACCGAACGATAGACGTCCTTCGCCTCCCCAGCGTAGGGAAGCGAACCGGAGACGCGCACTTGCTCAGCGGTTCCGAGTGCGACCCGATCCACCGTCAACGCCGCCTGGCTCCCGGGCGGGCCTGTTTGCGCCTGGCTCTGCAGCTTCAGATACGGAACCGGGGGATCCAGGGTAACCCGAGCCGGCCCGCCCACCTTGGCACCCGGCGCGACCCGCACTCGAAACGCTCCGTAGTTCGCAGACAAGGCGCCGACCGGAGCGTGGTAGGCCCGCGCGGAAATCGGCTGCCAGCTCGAATGCCAACGCTCGTCATCGAAGGCCCGATCATCCAGGACCAGGGGCCCTCGAATCCGAACGACCCCCAGCGCGCGAAGGTCGGCCGCCAATCTCCACCATTGCTCGGAGGTCATCGAGGGATCGCCGGCCCCGCGCACATAGAGCCCGGCAAGCTCGCCGTGGGCTTTGACGGGCCCTGGTGCGAGGACTTCCGTCTCGAAGCGATGACTGGGCCCCCAGGTCGCGAGCGCGGCGACGGCGGTCAGCAGCTTCTGATTCGAGGCGGGCACCAACGGCCGGTCCGGGTGCCGGGCGTACAGCAGATCGCCGCTCTCGCGATCGACCACCAGCACCGAGAGACGCGAACCGCGGAGCCCCGGAGCCCCCAGGGCCTGATCGATCGCTTCCGATGCGTCGCCGGCCGAGGCGATCAGGGCCAGAAGCAAGAGTAGGAGCAGCCAACTTCGTCCGATCGATCTTTGCCCCATGCCCTGCCCCCTTTGCGTTGCCGAAACTATCCACGGGCCAGACCGCCCGCAATCGGGCCTGGGGTGCCCGGCCATCTGGAAACGCAACGAGCGCTTCGCCTTGCACCTTTGCCCATTGCCCGCTTGTCTCTCGGGGTCCGCACCGATGGGGGAATTGCGGTGCTCAACATCATCTGGATCGGTCTCGTGCTCGTGTCCGTGGTCGCGGCCGCGTTCACGGGCCGCATGGAGGAGGTCTCGAACGGGGCCCTCCAAGCCGCGAAGAATGCGATTCAGCTCGTCATCACATTGACAGGCGGCATGGTCCTCTTCCTCGGCCTGGTTCGCGTAGCGGCGGACGGCGGCATGCTGCGCTGGGTGGTGCGCGGCCTGCGGCCGATCCTGCGCCGGCTGTTCCCGGATGTGCCGCCCGACCACCCTGCCATGGCCGCGATGATCATGAACTTCGCCGCGAACATCATGGGGCTCGGCAATGCCGCGACGCCTTTCGGCATCAAGGCAATGGTCGAGCTGAACAAGCTCAATCCGATTCAAGGCTCGGCCACCAATACGATGGCTCTCTTCCTGGCCATCAACACCTCCTCCATCGTGCTCTTCCCGCCCACCGGCACCGTCTTCGCGCGGGTCGAAGCCGGCTCCAGCATGCCATTCGCGATCTGGGTTCCGACCCTCTTCGCCACCCTCTGTTCGACCACCGTGGCCATCACGGTGTGCTTGATGCTCCAACGGCTCTCCATGTTCCGTCCCAATCCACCGGAAGGAGCCCACGCCAGCGCAGAGGAGCTGCCGGAGGAAGAGAATCTTCCCGACATCGAGTTGCCGGACATGGACGCGCCTACGGAGCCGATGGGCCGACAGCGTGCGGCCGTGTTGACCGCCTTCGCAGTCGCCTTGTTCGCCGGCCTGGTGTGGCGCCTGGGCGAACGCATCCCCGAGGTCGGCGCCTGGGGCTTCGTGCGCGACGAGCTCATCGTGCATTGGATGCTCCCGCTGTTGATCGCCGGGATGGTGCTGGTCGGCGTCGCAGGACGCGTGCGCGTCTACGATGTGCTGGTCGATGCTGGCCGCGAGGGCCTCGACGTGGCCGTCCGCATCGCTCCCTACCTGGTCGCCATTCTGGTGGCAATCGGAATGTTCCGCGGCTCGGGGGCCTTGGATCTGATGATCGGTGCAGTCGAGCCGCTGACCTCCGCTGTCGGTGTGCCGGCTGCAAGCCTGCCGATGGCGTTGCTGCGCCCCCTCTCCGGTTCAGGCTCGTTCGGGGTCATGGCGGAGATTCTCCAGACCCACGGTGCAGATTCGTTCACCGGCCTGGTGACGAGCACATTGATGGGATCGACCGAAACTACGTTCTATGTGCTTGCGGTGTACCTGGGCGCTGCACGTGTCGGTGATGCGCGTCACATCCTGCCGGCGTGCCTGGCGGGAGACTTTGCAGGATTCGTCGGTGCCGTGGTGGCCTGCCATCTCTTCTTTGGCTGACGGCCAGCCGAGACGGGAAATGCTCGCCGCGGCGCTCGCATCGTACCCGCTAGCGGCGGAGAGATCGGGATTTCGGCTGCCATGCAGATTGTTTCGCCCGCGTCACAGAACGCGCCGATGACGGTGCCGCCTTCCTCCGATCCTCGGATGCCCCGCGCAGCTGTGGCCGCGTTCGCAGCCGAGTGCCTGGAGAGCGACATCGTTTCGATCGAGGAAATCCCGGCCGGCCTCGGCCTGCGTCGCTTCTACCGGATTCATCTTCGGGGAGCGCCCGGCTCGGTGATCGCCAGGGTCGAAGCCGCGGAAGATCCGGCTGGGCGCCCCGCCAATACCGCGCCCGAGCCGCCGCTCGAACCGTTGCGTTCCTACCTCGAGCAGCACGGTCTTCCGGTGCCACACAGGCTAGGCGGCGATGCGAACCTCGGCATCGAACTCCACGAAGATTGCGGCGACCTCACCCTGGAGCGCGCCGCCGCCCTCGCTCCCGAGCACCGCACCCGTTGGACGCGACGTGTCGTCGATACCCTTCCCCACCTCCAATCCGTGCCCGCCGATCCCGCCATTCCGGCCTTCGGTCGACATCTCGACGAAGCGCTCTTCCTCTACAAGGCCGAACTCTTCCAGCAGTGGAGCTTGCCCACCGGCCTCGGCCGTCCTGCAACGCCAGGTGAGGCAACCGTCGTACGCGAGGCCTTTTTGTGGATCGCCCGAAGCGCCGCCGACGCTCCGCAGCGGCTGGCGCATCGGGATCTCCAGAGCCGCAATCTCCTGCTCTCCGCCCCGACGGCGAATGCACGCATCACATGGATCGACCTGCAGGGCGCCTTCCTCGCTCCGCCCGAATACGATCTGGTCTGCTTGCTACGCGATTCCTATCTGCCGACGCCGGAGCCCGAGGTGGACACCCTGCTTCGAGATGTCGCAGCTGCGCTGCCGGACGTCATCCAGCCGAGCACGCTGCGGCGGCGCTTCGATCTTCTGACGCTCACCCGCAAGGGCAAGGATCACGCGCGCTTCCTGGTTGCGGCAACAACGCGCGGTCAAACCGCTGAGCTTGCCCACCTTCCGGCCACCGCTCGCATGTTGCACCGGGCGGCAGAAGCTTGCGCCGGATTCGCCCCGGAACTCTCTCGTCTGGCCGACCTGATTCAGACCTTGCCGGAGCACGCATCGTGATGCGGGCGGACGCCATCGCATGAGGGCCATGATCGTCGGCGCTGGCCTTGGAACGCGGCTGCGACCGTTGACCCACCTGCTTCCGAAGCCCGCGGTCCCCGTGCGCGGCCTGCCCCTGGTCGCCTACCCGCTGGCGATGCTCGCTTCGGTCGGTGTGCGGGAAGTCGTCGTGAACACCCATCATCTGCCCGAGGCACTTCGCGACGCTTGCAGGGCCCACTGCCCAGACGGCATGGAGCTGCAGTTCTCCCATGAGGAGAGCCTCCTTCATACGGGGGGGGCGATCCGCCGCGTGATGGAGTTTCTTCGAGAGAGCGATCCCTGTCTGATTCTTGGAGGCGACATGATTCTCGATCTCGACCTGGCGGGGCTCATCGAGCGCCACCGGGCGAGTGACCGGGCGGCCACGTTGCTGTTGCGCGACGACCCGCGCGCGGCGCGCTTCGGCACGATCGGCGTCGATGGACAGGGACGGCTGCGGCGCATCGCCGGGCGCTTCGACCTCGGCGGCGAGCAGGCGGCGGGGGTCTACACCTGGCTCAACATCGTTTCGCCCAAGGCCTTCGCCTCCCTGCCGGATCGCGAAGTCTTCAACCATCTCGACGATTGGCTGGCCCCGCGAGCGAGCGCGGTGGGTGATGTCGGCGCCGAAATCGGCAGCGAGGCGGATACGCTTTGGATCCCGGTGGGAACGGCCGAGGAGTATCTCGTGGCCAATTTCACCGAGCCCAACCTGCGCTACCTCGATGTCCCCGCTCGGGCTCGGGCCCGCGGAGTCGTGCTCGGAAAGGATCGTGTCATCGGCGCCGGTGCAACGGTCCCGGCCAGCGCGGAGCTCGATCGGGTGGTCGTCTGGGACAACGAACGGCTGCCCGAGGGCTTCCGCGGGCACGATGGTGTCTTCGCGGGCGGCGCCTTCCATTCTTGCGGCGCCACTGCATGAGCGAAATCGTTCTCATCGGCACGAGCGACGCTTTTGGCGCGGGCGGCCGGCGGCAATCCGCCTACCTGCTGCGCGCTCCTTCGGGCGGCGCCTTGATCGATTGTGGCCAGACCACCGGTTCCGGCCTGGCCGCTCTGGGAATTTCTCGCGACGAGATCGATGTGATCGTCATCTCCCACTTTCATGCGGACCACTTCGGCGGCATCCCTCTCTTCCTGCTCGCAGCGGAGTATCAAGATGCCCGTCGCAAACCGATCCGCATCGTCGGGCCCCCGTCGGTCGAGACGCGAGTGCGACGCGTCGCGATGGCCCTTGGGCATGGCATCGAAGACCACGAGTGGAGCTTCCCCATCCAATTCCAGGAGCTCGTCGCCGGTTCCGAGACGGAGCTTGGGCCGATCCGCGCCCGCGCGTTCGAGACCCGACACTCGCCAAATTCCTGCCCTCATGGGCTGATCCTCGATACGGGGGCTCACCGGATTGCCTACTCCGGCGATACCGGCTGGTTCGACGAGCTGCCGGGAGAAGTCGCAGGCGCGGATCTCTTCCTCTGTGAATGCACGCAGGTCGGCCGGAGCTTCGAGTACCATCTCTCCCTCGAGGAGCTCGCCGAGCAGCGCCGGAATTTCGACGTGAAGGATCTGATCCTGACTCACCTGGGCGACGAGATGCGAAACCTCACCGACTACATGGGTTTCGACATCGCCGACGACGGCCGGGTCGTCAAGCTGTAGCGGGGACGCTCCTCGTGAGTTCCGCGCAGCCCTCACTCGCTCAGCATTCATCAACTCACCGCCCGTATTGGCCGTAGCGCAGCAGGACATGCCACAGCAGCTTGAGGGCTTGCAGCGCATCTGCAGGGGGGCCAAATGCCGCCCACCGTTCGGGAGCGTGCTTCAGCTCCGCCGCAGCAACACCGATCTCAGCGGCTGTGACCACACCCGCTGACGCGACCCGCTGGGCCAGCGCCGGCATCGTCGGGCCGCGAAAGTCAGTGGGCACGTCCTGGACCCGCAGTGCAAAGCCGCCATGCCACAGCAGTCGCACATCGTAACGCTCACAGAGCACAGCGAGCGCCTCCTCGATCGGCGTCCCACGGAAACTGGGGTCCGCTACGAGCAGATCTACATCCCGCTGCAGCAGCACCTCGCCGTGCACCTGCGCTTCGATGTATTGGTCCAGATTCCTGCTGGCTGACCGCTGGGATGGCAGGGGTCGAGCGCGTCCAAGATTCGTGCGCAGAGACTCGACGAGCGCGGCGGGTCGAATGTCGCCACGCCCTAGCGCCGAGCCTCGAAGAAAGCTCTCCGTCATCAACGCCGCAAGGACGTCATCCCATTGCGTCCATACGCCCCGAGCCGGTGGATTCTCATGCGAGTCACCAAAGCAGAACGTGCTGCGCTGCGAACAGCTCGGATTCAATACGAAGTAGCTGGAGCCGAAGCGGGGGGATGGACCGTCTGCATGTCCCATCAGCGCCAGCGCGCCGTAGCGTGGCCGCAACGAGAGGGGGAGGTCGGGAGCAAGGTACGCATCGCCGAAGAGCTCGTTCTCCCAGCGGTCCCGGGGGCCACCCCGCTCCGGTGAGAGCATGCCGTTGGAGAGGTGGGTCTCGAATTGGTTCCGGTAGATGCCATCATCACGCAGTGCCTCGGCCACGCTGCGCCCATCCCCGGCAAGGCGGTCCGGGTGGAAGTGCAACGCGACGCAGGCATGGCTCTGCAGCTGCCTGATGAGCGCATCGATCACGTCCAGCGCCAAGTTGGACATGCGACAGATGTGCTCGATCGTCTGGCGAGCTGCGGCCCGACGGGCCTCTGCATGGGCCGCCACATGGTCGATCGCCTGCTGCCTGGGCGCAGTTTCCGTAGCCCCGCTCCTTGATGTCGACCGCAGAATAGCGCCGCGACCTGGAGTGGCTGTCCGGTCCTGGGGTTCAGGGGGCTCGCACGGGTGACCGGTTGGCTTCGAGAGAGTTCCTTCCCACCCGTCCCCCGTCACCACGACCATGCCGTCGGACCACCCCCCGGCAGGCGGCCGAAGCCCCCTTTCGAGGACCTCCGGAGTAGATCCACTTCGGCACCGCCCAGGCGATCGACACGGCCTCCGTCAGCTTCCGGGAACCACTTCTCCCAGAATTCGCTCCCCTCGCGCGCCGGTCGTCCGCGGCAGATGATTCACCAGCCCGAGCCGGGCGTTGCGGCCCATCAGCGAGAAAGCCATCGCCTCTGCTGCGGCGGCTGGAACCCCGACCGCATCGAAAGGTTGAACGTTCGGCGTCGGGCCGCGTTCGGCCAGCGCGGCCATCAACGCTGGATTGCGCGCACCGCCACCGCCAACGAGCAGGCGATCGACGTGGGGCGCATCGAGGAAGCTCCGGGCAGCGTTCCCAACGCTTTCTGCGACCAGCGCGACCAACGTCGCGAGGAGGTCATCGAGGTTTCCACCGCGCTTCTGGCAGCGCGCCCAGAGTGCCTCCGCTTCTGCCAGCCCATAGCGTTCGCGACCGGTGCTCTTCGGCGGGGGGCGCTGGAGGTAGGAATCCTCCAGCAGCTCGCGGAGCCAGGGCTCATCCACTCTTCCGCTTCGGGCCCTTTCGCCATCTCGATCGAAGCGTTCCGCGCCATCGCTTGCCAGCGAAACGACGCCGTCCATCAGCGAGTTGGCCGGGCCCACGTCGAAGGCCACGACGTCTTCCGCTGCAGCGCCTGCCGGAAGCCAGGTGACGTTGGCGATGCCGCCCAGATTGAGAACCAGCCGATGTTCGGTCGGGTCGCCCATCACGGCCCAGTGGAAGAACGGAGCCAGCGGTGCCCCCTCTCCGCCGGCAGCGATATCCCGAGTGCGAAAATCCGCGATGGTCGTGCAGCCCGTGCGCTCGGCGATGACCGAAGGATCGCCGATCTGAAGCGTGGCGCGGTGCTCGGGATGGTGCGCGACGGTCTGGCCGTGAGAAGCGATCACATCGACCTCGGCCAGATCCAGTCCGGCGCGTTTGGCGACGGCCCGAGCGGCCTCAGCGAAGCGCTCCCCCAGCTCCACATCCAGTCGGGCCAACTCCGCCAGAGCCTCCGGGCCCGGAACCCGACCTGCCGCCAAGCGGTGAATCCGCGCCTGGAGCGCCTCACCCAGGGGGATCTCACAGAAGGCGAGCAGCTCGAACGGCCGGGTCTCCTTGCCCTCCGGCCAGGCCACCAGCGCCGCATCCACGGCATCCGCGGAGGTCCCCGACATCAGCCCGATCACCTGCATCAGAACCCCACGACTCGGCCATCTAGCCCGATGACCTGAAAAGGAACCCTCCAACTCCGGCCTTTCAGCCCGATGACCTGAATCCGACTCCGGCCTCTCAGCCCGATCACCTGCATCGGCGGGAGGTTAGAGCCCCGCGCGTTGACACGCCGGGCCACACCGCGCATCCTCCGCCCCCGGTTCGCCCGGGCGATGGGATCACACGCTCGCTCCTGTTGGAGACGTTCAAGGGATCCGTCACTCGCCGGAAAGCGCGCCCCTGAGGCATCTCCACCCCACCGAACGGTGAGGAGAGGGGCGCTGCCGAACGGACCTTCGGGCCCGGCACGGGGCGGCCCCGGTGACATGGAGCCCACCTGGTAGACCCTACCAGGAACGAGTTCTCGTCCCTCCTCGGGCGGACCGGAATGCCAGCCTTTTCAGTGGAGAACCATCGATGACCGATTCGTCCCGCACCCAGGGGTTCGCCATCTGCGGAGCCGCCGCCTTCCTTGGGCTGGTGTTCTTGAACGGACTGTTGAATGGAGCCTGGTGGGCGGTCGCGATCCCGGTGGGCATCCTGCTGGGCTTCGTCCTGGGCCTGACCTTCTGGGTCGGCTGGACGATCGCGACGATCCAGGTCGAGCCGGAAACGGACCCGATCACCCAGCCTCCTTCTCCGCCCCCGGCCAGCGGTGCGAGCGGCGACGAAACGGACGGCGGCTAGAGCCGTGCGCATCGCGCTTCTCACCTACCGCGGCAACATGTACTGCGGCGGCCAGGGCATCTACACCGCGTACCTCGCTCGCGAGTGGAAGAAAGCCGGCCACGAGGTCCATGTGATCGCGGGCCCGCCGCTGCCGGATCTGCCGGATGACATTCCGCTTCACGTCATTCCGAACGAGAACGTGTTTGGCCTGCCCCTCAAGGAGTGGGCACGTCAGAGGGATGCGCGGGCACTGCTCTCTCCTGTGAACCTCTGGGAGCTCGGGGTCTCCCGCATTGGCGTGTTCCCGGAAATGCAGTCCTTCGGGCTGCGGCTCTTCCTGCGTTGGAAAGAGCTGCACGAAAAACATCGCTTCGACATCGTCTTCGACAACCAATGTCTCTCCTGGGGCCTGCTCGGCATACGAGCCCTCGGTGTGCCCGTGGTTTCGGTGATCCACCATCCCCTGCATATCGACCGGGAGGCAGATTTCGCCGTCGATCCGCGCTTGATCAAGAAGGTGAAGCGCACGCTCTACTTCCCTCTGTTCATGCAGCAGCAGGTGGCGCCCCGGCTCGACCGGATCGTGACCGTCAGCGAGGCCTCCCGGCGCGAGATCGAGCGCTACTTCGGGATCCGGTCGAAGGACATTGCGGTCGTCTACAACGGCACGGATGCGGAGATCTTCCGTCCCTTTCCGGAAGTCCCGAAGCAGACCGATCTCATCTTCGTCGGCCGCACCGAGGATCGGAAGAAGGGCATCGGCACGCTGCTCGAAGCGCTCTCCTTGCTGCCCGATGTCACCCTCAAGATCGTCGATGGACGGATTCCGCCGCATGGGCTCGTTCCGACGCTGGTCAAACGTTTCGGCCTCGAACAGCGCGTGAAGGTGAATGGCCACTTCCTCGAGCTTCCAGATCTGGTGCGTGAATACTCGACGGGCCGGATCGCGGTCGTGCCTTCCTTCTTCGAGGGCTTTGGCTTCCCCGCCAGCGAAGCCATGGCATGTGGCCTTCCGGTGATCGCCAATGCCGCTGGTGCGCTGCCCGAGGTCGTGGGGACCGACGGCAGCGCTGGACGCCTCGTCCCGCCCCGAGACCCGCGGGCCCTGGCCGATGCGATCTCGGAAATCCTGGCGGAGCCCGAGCGAGCCGCAGAAATGGGGCGCGCCGCGCGAGAGCGGGTCCTCAACGTCTTCTCCTGGTCCGACGCCGCCGCCGGCCTGATCGACGTGTTCGGAGACGTCCTGCTGACCACCCGCAGTCGATCGCGAGCGGCCTGAAGCATGCTCCTCACCGTCGATCTCGACCGGCTCGACATCCGGCCCGGCCAGCTGCTGCTGGACGCCGGCTGCGGCGAGGGGCGTCACTGCTTCGGCGCTTTGGAGCGCGGCGCGAGAGTCGTCGGACTCGACCTGGATCTCGACACCATGCGCCTGGCGCACCGGGCCGTGCGCCGACGCGCCGACGAGCTGGAGACGACCGGCGGCATGCTTCAGGGCAATACCTTCGCCCTGCCCTTCGCCGACGCGACCTTCGACCGCGTGATCTGCTCCGAGGTGATGGAGCATGTGCACGATTACGGCGCCGCAGTCCGCGAGCTCTCGCGGGTGACCAAACCCGGTGGACGCATCGCCGTGACGATTCCCACCGCCACCAGCGAGCATTTGTATCTGCGCCTGGGCGACGATTACTTCGAGAGCCCGGGCGGACATATCCGCATCTTCAAGCCCCGGCAGCTGGCGCAGGCCCTGGCCAGGGCCGGGCTCGCGACCGAAGGCGCCGGCTTCGCTCACGGCCTGCACACGCCCTACTGGGTGCTGCGCTCGATCATGAACCTGCCCACCGCCGATGAGAGTGCGATGGTGCGCGCCTATCGCCTCTACCTCGTGCGTGCGACCGGCTCACCGCTGATGGATTGGATCGAGAAGAAGATCCTCAACTACATCTGCCCGAAGAGCGTCATCCTCTACGCGAGCAAGCCTGAGGAAGACGTGCGCGCGGCGGCTTGATGCCCCGCCCCCTGCGAATTGGATTCGTCGCCTACCGAGGCAACATGCAGTGCGGCGGCCAGGGAATCTATCTCTGGTTCCTCGCCCGGGAGCTCGCCCGCCTCGGACACGAGGTCGATGTCATCGTCGGGCCGCCCTACCCGGACGCCATGCCCTTTGCCGGCAGCGTCGTCGAGGTCGAGAACGAGATGTTCTGGGCGCGCTGGTTCATGAAGGATTGGGCGGAGTTCCTGCCGCGGCCGAACCCACTCCGGGTCTTCCATCCGCTCCACTTCTACGAACTGGGTGCGAGCCGTCTCGGCTTCCTGCCCGAGCCTTTTGCTTTCAGCCTGCGGGCCTTCCGAGCCCTGGCAGGCCGGATTCGCGCGGGGGCGCGCTACGACGTGATCCACGACGTCCAATGCCTGGGTTACGGGCTGCTCGGCATGCAGGCGCTCGGCCTGCCCGTCGTCACCACCGTGCATCATCCCCTGACCATCGATCGACGTGCCTCGTTCGTGCGCGACGACAGCCTTCGGGATGCCATCGGAACGATGCAGTTCTATCCGATCGGAATGCAAGCCTTCGTAGCCCGCCGGCTCGAACGGGTGATCACCTCGTCGGATGCGAGCGCCGACCAGATCCAGCGGGATTTCGGCGTGCGCCCGGAACGCATCACCATGCTCGGCAACGGCCTCGATACGGACCTCTTCTCTCCGGACCCGAGGGTTGAGCGCTCGGACACCGAGATCGTCTGCATCGGTCGGGCGTCGGACCCGAACAAAGGCATCCGCAGCCTCATCCGCGCGTTGGCGCTCTTGCCCAGGAGCGTCACGCTCACCCTCGTCGATTCCGCACAGAGCGAGGCCTCGAGCTGGGCACAGGAACTCGGCTGCGGAGACCGGCTCCAGCTGGCGGGCCGCGTCCCGACCGAGGAGCTGATCCACCTCTACCGCCGGGCAGCACTCGTCGTCGTCCCCTCCCGCTACGAAGGATTCGGCCTGCCCGCCGTCGAGGCAATGGCCTGCGGCACCCCTGTGGTCACCACCTCCGCAGGAGCCCTTTCCGAGGTCGTCCATGTGAGCGGCGGCGGCGTCACTGTCCCCCCTGATGATCCAGAAGCCCTGGCCAAAGCAATCGCAGAGCTGCTAGCACGGCCCGAGGAACGCCATCGCCTCGGCACCCGCGCACGTCCACGCGTCGAAGCCGCCTACGCCTGGCCCCGCATCGCCGAACGAACCGCAGAGGTCTACGAACAAGTCAACGAGCGGGGACGGGGTTTACAATTGAGTTGTTGAGAGGGGGCATAGCCCCCTCTCAACAACTCAATTGTAAACCCCGTCCCCGCTCGTTGACTTGTTGCGCTTTGGGCTGCCGGCCAGGACGAGGACGTCGGCCAGGGCCGGGGCGCGGCCGGCGATCCAGTCGAGGCCGCGGAGAACGGTGTCGGCCACGGCTTCGGGCAGGTGGCCTACGCTTCTCGTCCAGAGCGGCAGGCCCCAGGCCAGGGAGAGACCTTCGACGTGGTCGATCTCCACGTGGGCGCTGAGCTGCTCGCGCATCAGCTCCAGGTCGTATCGGGTGAAGTGATCGTTCGGAACGTCGTAATGCCTGCGTCCCCTGCGCATCGGGCGCTTCAGGCCTAGCTCCTCCACGTCATCGGCGGCGCGAGATGCGCGACAGGTGAAGGAATCGTAGTTGGCGATCGTCAGCACGACGCGGCCACCGGGCCGCGTGACCCGGGCCATCTCGGCGATGGCGGTATCCGGCTGATCGAAATGATCGAGCGCTCCCTTGCAGAACGCGGCGTCGAAGCTGTCATCGGCAAAGGGAAGGACGTCCCCCCAGGCTTGCACCCAGGCGGGAACCGACCCGCTGGCCTCGCCGCTCTTCATCCGTGTCCAGGCCATCATCCGCTCGGACGGCTCCGCGCCGACGACCCATGCACCCTGCGCCTGCAACTCGATTGCGTCCTGGCCAAAACCGCTGGCCACATCCAGGATCCGCCGACCCGGCCCGGGGTGCGTGGCGGCCAAGGTGGCGCGGGTCATGCGATCGAAGACGTATTGACTATCCCGCGTCGTCCCGGTCGGGATGACGTCGCTCATATCCCGGTCTAGATCCACCAAGCGCATGGCGGCGCACCGTAGCAACCTCTTGGCGGCCTGCGGTGTCTTCATCAGGTTGTTCGCCCATTGGGGAATCCCCGGAGCAAGCCGTACCTTGATTGCAGCCATGGAAACCGCCGTACAAAGGCCGCAGCCCGAAGCCCGCGGGGACCTGGAGGAGGACCGCCAGGGCCCGTTGGAACGGCTCGCCGGCTTCCGCTTCACGTACCTCGCGATCTTCCTGTTCCTGGTCGCCTACGTCTTCTCGGTCGAGGCCCTCGAAGCCGTGATGGCCGCCCACTTCGAATCCGAGGTCGAGGCCGCTACCAACGTAGAGCCCGGCGACGGGCCGGTTGCAGAACAGATCCGCGATCGCATCGACGCCCTCCTCACTAGCTCGCCCTGGATCCGCGTCGGGCGCGTCCGGGTTCGCCCGATCGTGTTGGGAGCGGACGGCACCACCCTGTTGTTCGCGGGCAGCTATGCCCCGCCCGTGGCGCCGTCCGACACGAATGGCGCGGAATTGTTGCCGGCCATCGTCGATGTCGACGTGAGCGTCCCCCACAACGCACTCGCCGCCAACGGCATCCTCGTCGCCTACGCGGCGCTCCTGGTGACGAGCCTGATCGGCTACACCCGCCGCCTGACCCGGCTCGAAGAAAAAGCTCTTCGAGGCGTCATGGACGAACGAGCGTCGATGGCGGAACGCACCCAATCGATTTCCCTGGAGCTCGGCCAGGTTCGAAGCCGGCTCGCGGAGGTGGAGCCGGAGAAGGAAATCTATTTCGAGGAAATCGAGTCACTCCAGGACGAGCGGACCCGTCTGCGCTCCCGCCTGGCCGAGGTAGAGAACCGCGAGGCTGCGCTTCGAGCAGAGGCCGCCGGAAGCTCGGAGCTGAATGAGGAACGTCGCGCGCTGGAGGAGCTTCTCGAGGAAGCGACCGGAGACCTCGAATCCAAGGACGACGAGATCCGCCGCCTGCAGAAGCAGGTCAAACGCACGGGCAAGGGCGCGAGCAAGGAATCGGACCTGGTGAGCCGCCGGCTGCGCACGCTCTACAAGGAGCTCGAGGTCGATGATCACGCCATCGAGGGCATCCTTGCGCTGGGAGACGAGAGCCAGAAGCTCCGCGCCGAAGAAGCGCTGAAGAAGCTTTGTGACGACCCGGAGAACGCGGGCGTGAGACGCAAGGTCGGCGGCCTGCCCGTCCATCTCAACGTCTTCGAGCTGGGCTTCGCCGGCAAGGGCCGCGTCTACACGACCAAAGGCCAGAGCCGTCGCTTCCGGGTGCTGGTCGTCGGCGGGAAGAACTCCCAGAAGACAGATCTCGAGTACCTGAGCCGGCTTCCCAAGGGCACCTGAGCAACCCGACGCTCGACCATCGCACCCGCGCGCCAAGCTTCGCGTTCAGCGCGCCAAGCAGGACCGAAGGGTCGATTTCAGCTCCGCATCATCCCACGGCTTGGGAAGCAGGGCTGTGATCCCGGCGCGGGCGATCTCGGGCTGGGGGATCTCTTCAGGCCAGCCGGTGAGGAGGATCCGCGGCACACGGCTTCCGCCGCGCTCGACCTCGGTGAGGAAGGCGATGCCGTGGGTGCCCGGCATCTTCTGGTCCGAGACGATCAAGTCGACCTGCCGTTCGCTGAGAAGCTGAAGCGCTTCGTCCGCGGAGCCAGCGGTCAGGATTTCGTAGCCCTCTCGGCGCAGAGAGCGGCTGAGCGCGGAGAGGATGTGCTTCTCGTCATCCACGAGCAGGACGACCGGGAGCGGCTCACTCACAACAGCTCGTCCGCATCGCCCAACGGCAGCCGAACCTCGAAGCTCGTGCCACGGCCCGGCTCGCTTTCGACCCGCAGCGTACCGCCGTGGTTGCGGATCAGATTGAAGGAGGTCGAGAGACCAAGCCCCGTGCCGACACCCACTTCCTTGGTGGTGAAGAAGGGATCGAAGATCCGGTCGAGAGTGCTCTTGGGCATCCCTGCGCCGTTGTCGGATACGGTGATCAGCACCTCCTCGCCTTGCAGCTCGGTACGCAGGCGAATCTCTCCGCGCAGCTCTTCCAGAGCCGCCCGTTCCTCGATCGCCTGGTAGGCATTCACGAGCAGGTTCATGAACACCTGCTTCAGCTGCATCGGGAAGCAGACCACCGGCGCCAGCTCGGCGTACTGCTTCGTCAGCACGACCGAGTGCTTCATCATGGTCCACACGATGTGGGCCGTGGAATCCAACGCCCGATTCACATCGCAGAGCGCGCGCTCCGCCGTGTCCTGATGGGAGAAGGCCCGCAAGTCGGTCACGATGGCGCGGATCCGCTCGGAACCCTCCAGCGATTCGCGAATCGCCGTTCCGAAATCCCGCATCAGGAAATTCGCGTCGACGGCCTGGATCGTGGCGTCCAACGCGCTCGCCGCTTCCCGCACTTCCTGGCCGTCGAGTACCTCGCGTCCGGATGCATTGCGCAGGCCCTCCACGTGGGCCCAGACCTTCTGGAAATCATCGAGGTACTCGGTGAGCTGGGAAAGGTTCGCGTGAATGAAGCCCATCGGGTTGTTGATCTCGTGGGCGACGCCGGCGGCCAACTGGCCGATCGAAGCCATCTTTTCCGTCTGCAGAACCTGACGCTGAAGCTGCTTGATCTCGGTCAGGTCCTGGAAGATCGCGACCGCGCCCTCTCGAATACCCTTCGCGTCGACGAGCGGTGCGCAGGAAATTCCGGTGGGGATCAAGGTTCCGTCCGCTCTCGTCAGAACCGTCTCGACGCCGCGAAAGCACGTGCCGTTCTCGAGGGTCTGAAGCGGCAGGACATCGCCCGGGGCCGCACCCGGGAACCAATCGCGAATATCCCGCCGGGTGAGCTCGCCGGGCCCCGCGCCGAGCACCCTCTCGGCTGTTGGATTGGCGTAGGAAACCATCGCGTCGCGATCGATCACGAGCACCGCACTATTCATGTTTTCGATCACATGACGGCTGTAACGGCTCACATTATCTACGTTTTCTTTACTCCCATCCGGCGGGACACTGGCCTTGATCCGGCGTATCCATTGGAGCTGCTCGCGAGCGGCGATCGATAGTTCGTCGGCGAGGGCCGGGCCACGGGCCACGCACGCCGCAGCACCCGCTCGAAAGGCCCGGAGGGCGAAGGCCTCGTCGCCGGCCTCCCCGACCACGATCGCCGGCGTAGCGCCCTCCCCGGCACGCTGCAGAAGGGACCAGAGATCATCGCCGAGGCGGCAATCGAGGACGGCCAGATCCGCATGCCGGCCGCGCAGGGCAGCGGCGGCCACGCGAACCTCGTGATGCAATTCGAGCTGAACCGCAGGGCCCAACCTGCGAAGCGCATCCGAAGTGGATGTTGCCGCAGGGCCTTCCTGAAAGGGCTCCGCGATCAGCAGGTGAACCGTCACACCAGAAGCCGCGTTCACAGCCCGCACCTGCTTCGATGGAGCCCGCCGATCACGCTCGATCCTCTCGCCTGTCAGGTGTCGCGGAGAGGCGACTGCGCCAGTCTACCGGACGGCCTCGAGCCTACCCAGCGGCCCCGCCGGACCCGCGGAACGTCGGCCCGCCTCGATCCCGTGCTTGGAGAGCTTCCGGTACAAGGTGGAGCGACCAATCCCGAGCCTGCGCGCGGCCTCACTGGCATCGCCTCGGCTCTCTTCCAACGCGCGCTCCAGCGCCAGGCGCTCATAGGCGTCGAGGGAGAGCGGCACGGCGCCGCCAACGCTCTTTGATGCCAGCGGCGGCAATGGAGAGTGGCTGAGCTGAAAGTCGGCAACGCCAAGCCGCTCGCCCAGGGCAAACGCCAGGGCGGATTCGATGGCGTTCTCCAGCTCACGAACGTTGCCAGGCCAGCGTTGCCTGCAAAGCCGCTCCAACGCCTCCGGCGTGAAGCCACGCACCGGCGAATCCGAACGGCGATGCTTGTGCAGGAGATGCTGGGCGAGCAGCGCCACATCCTCGCTGCGTTCCCGCAGCGGCGGCAGCTCGATGCGAACCACGTTCAACCGGTAGTAGAGATCCTGGCGGAACGTGCCCTCCGCAACCATCTCGGACAGATCTCGATTGGTCGCGCAGATGACCCGGATGTCCACCGGCACGGCTTGGCTCGCGCCGACCGGGCGGACTTCCTTCTGCTGCAATGCGCGCAGCAGCTTGGCCTGTACACTCGGCGGGATCTCGCCGATCTCATCCAGGAAGAGCGTTCCGCCGTCTGCCACCCGGAAAAGCCCCGGGGCACCCACGGCGCCGGTAAAGGCGCCCTTCTCGTGTCCGAAGAGCTCGCTCTCGATGATCGACTCCGGCAGCGCACCACAATCGACCGGCACGAACGCAGCTTCCTTGCGCACGCTCGCGGCGTGAATGGCCCGGGCCACGATCTCCTTGCCGGTCCCGCTTTCGCCCTGGAGCAGCACGTTGGACTCGTTGTGGCGAAGGCTTTCGATCATCCGCACGATCGCCCGCATCGAAGGCGCTCCGCCGATCAGTTCGGGCGCGCCGTCGCGCCCTGCCAGCTCCTGCTCGAGCATCCGGGTGCGATCGACCAGACGTCGGCGCTCGATGGCGCGACGCACGGTATTCCGCACCCGATGAATGTCGCCAACGGGCTTCTCCAGGTAGTCAAAGGCACCGAGGCGCATGCAGCCGACCGCGCTCTCTACGCTGGCATGGCCCGTCAGGACGATGACCTCGAGATCCGGCCGCAGGGCCTTGATCCGCTCGAGCACCGCGATGCCATCGACAGTCCCCAGTACGAGATCGAGGAGAACCAGATCCAGCATCGGATCCGCCAACTGGGGCTCGAGTTCGGCCCAGCACGAGGCGGCCAACAGGGTATGCCCCTCCGGTCGCAGGATACGATCCATGGCGCGGACGAAGAGCGGCTCGTCATCGACCAGGAGGACCCGACCGCCAGCGGCAATTCCGGCCTGACCGCCAGCGGCAATTCCGGCCTGACCGCCAGCGGCAATTCCGGCCTCAGAGGCAGGTGAACGCGACTCGTTCTTCGAGTCCCGGTTTGCCGGCGTGCCGAACTCGGAAGTCGAGTCCTGGCTCGCGGGGGGTACGCGCTCCGAGGTCATGCAAGCCTCATCGGCGACAACCCCGACCGGGTTGAATCGCGCTGCGGGATCCTCGCGAGATGGGTTGAAGACTGCGCGCTCGATTCCTACCTTGCGGCCACTTCCCCCCGGAAGAGGTCTCGCTCTGGGCAAGCCCCACGTGCTGGTCGTCGACGACCATGAGCTGTATCGACGGGCCGTCGAGCGGGTGTTGACCCGTGGTGGCTACGAGGTTTCGTCTGCCAAGGACGCGACCGAGGCCATGGCTGCGGTCACGGCCGGCCCTCTCGACCTGGTGATGTGCGACGTCAAGATGCCGGGGATCAGCGGCCTCGAGCTGGTTCGCCAGATCCACGATGTGCACCCCGAGCTGCCTTGTATCGTCGTGACGGGCTACGGCGGCGCGGAGGCCTCCGTAGAAGCTCTTCGTGCAGGGGCATTCTGGTACCTCGAGAAGGCGATGGACGGGCCTCAGCAGGATGTCCTGCGCCGGCTGGTGGGCCAGGCCATCGAGCATGGGCGACTGAAATCCGAGAACCGACGGCTCCAGCACCAGCTCCACGATCGCTACCAGTTGGACAACATCGTCGGCGCCCGTGGCGGCCTCCACGCCGTTCTCGAAGTCGTACGACGCGTGGCCGAAACCGACAGCACGGTGCTGATCACGGGCGAGAGTGGCACCGGGAAAGAGGTGATCGCCCGGGCGCTCCACTACAACAGCCCCAGGGCTGACCGGCCCCTCGTCACAGTCAATTGCGGTGCGATCCCCGAGGAGCTGCTCGAATCCGAGCTCTTCGGCCATGTCCGAGGGGCCTTCACGAACGCTGTGGCCCATCGCGAGGGGCGCTTCTCAGCTGCGAACGGCGGCACGATCTTCCTCGACGAGATCGGCGACATGAGCCCGAACCTGCAGGTCAAGCTGCTGCGGGTGCTCCAGGAAAAGACCTTCGAGCCGGTCGGCTCCTCGCAGACCGAGCACGTGGACCTGCGGGTCATCGCCGCAACGAATCAGGATCTCGCCGAGGCGATCGAAACCAAGCAGTTTCGCGAAGACCTGTTCTACCGCTTGAATGTCATCCCGATCCAGGTCCCCCCCCTGCGTGAGCGCCGGGAGGACATTCCCCTGCTGGTGCATCATTTCCTCACCCGGAACGCACCCAACCTAGACGAACCGCCCTGCCAGCTCTCGGAGGCCGCCCTCGATTGTCTGGTCGCCCAGCCCTGGCCTGGCAACGTCCGCCAACTCGAGAACACCATCGAGCGCATGGTGGTCATGCGAGGTGAGGGCCAGATCGACCTGGAAAACCTGCCGGACGAGTTCCGAATCGGTGGCGCCACCGGGGCCGCCAGCACAGCGCCGAAGCTGAGCGAAGCGGGCCTCTCGTTCAACCAGGTCGTCGACGATTTCGAAGCCGACTTGATTCGACAGGCCCTCGAGCGCACCCACTGGAACAAGAACCAGGCAGCGCAGCTGCTCGGGCTGAATCGAACGACCTTGATCGAGAAGATCAAGAAGAAGGGCCTGACACCCGAAGTGTAGGTCGGGTCCCAATCGTCGCTCCCGCCGCGTTCCCCAGCCGGGTCTCTCGGATGTCAGGATTGCAACCCGGACCGCCGGCCTTTTGACGCTTCCGCCGGTTGCCTGCCGGGGTGCCTCCGCGGGCTGCGCCAGCCGATTCGCTGCTGCTTTCGCCCGGGCCGAGCCCCGCGCTTCACCCGAAATGCCTGGGAGTTCAGCCGGTTAGCAGGCACTTCCGCCGATCGCTTCGGCAGCTGCCCGGTGTCGCCCGTCCGAGAACCGGGACATTGGCACGACGCCTGCTTTGACCCGCACCCGAAGTGCAACGGGTCGGCAGGAAGGGTCGCCTGCAGGAACCCGAGGCAAGATGCGGCAAGAGCCCGCGCAAAAAGGTGAAGAATCGAATGGAAGCTCAGTTGCGTGACGCGAGAGAGAAGCATGGAGACATCCCGGGAGATCTGAAGGAAGCCATCGTCCTCGAGCACGCACCGCTCATTCGGTACATCGTCAACCGGATCGCTGTAAGGCTCCCCTCGCATATCGACTTGGACGATCTGCACAACACGGGCGTGATCGGCCTGATGGATGCGATCGACAAATACGATCCCGGCAAGAACTGCAAGTTCAAGACGTATGCAGAGTTTCGGATCAAGGGCGCAATCCTCGACCAGCTCCGCTCTCTCGACTGGGTTCCGCGCAGCGTGCGCCAGAAGAGCCGCAAGCTCGAGCGTGCCTACGGCGAGGTCGAGCAGCGTCTCGGCCGCCAGGCCAATGAAGACGAGGTCGCGGACTCTCTCGGCCTGCAGATCGAGAAATTCCACGAGCTGATGAACCAGGTGCGCGGCATCTCGCTCGTCAACCTCGAAGAGATCCGCGGCGGCGGCCAGGACGGCGACCGCACAGGTTCCTTCGCCGACATCATTGAAGACGTGAACGCCGAGAATCCGTTCTCGACGTTCAAGCTTCACGAGATGAAGGGCCTGATCGCCGACACCATCGCGATGCTCCCCGAGAAGGAGCGCCTGGTCATCTCGCTGTACTACTACGAGGATTTGAACATGAAGGAGATCGGCAACATCCTCGGGATCACCGAATCCCGGGTGTGCCAGATCCACACCAAATCCGCCCTTCGCCTGCGCAGCAAGCTCAAGAACACGCTCGAGAACGAGTAGCGCTCAGACGGCGCTTCCCGCTCGCCATGAGGGTGCGAGCGGGGAGGACCCGATCAGGTGGAGGGGCAGCACCGGGCGGCAATCACCGTGGTGTTGTCCTCGCCGCCGCGGGCGTTCGCGAGATCCACGAAGGATTCGCAGAGTTCCTGGAGATCCTCGATGTCCGTGGCCATCTTCGCGATCTCGTGATCGTCGACGTGATTCGTCAGCCCGTCGGAGCAGAGCACGAAAACGTCGCCGAGGGCGGGCGAGATTTCCGCCAGATCCGGCTCGACGCTCTCGCGAACGCCGAGCGCCCGGGTCAGAACGTGTCGATGCGGGTGCCCCTTGGCATCGTCCTCGCTGATCTGGTTGCGACGCAGGAGATCCCCGACGATCGAGTGGTCGTCTGAAAGCTGGCGAATGACACCGGCCCGCACCCGGTAGGCACGGCTGTCTCCCACGTGGGCAAGCGCCGCGCGCTCGCCCTCCGCGAGCATCATCACGATGGTCGTTCCCATCCCTGCGTACTCGGGCCGCTGCTCGGCGGTGCTGAAGATCGTCCGGTTGGCGGAGGCAACGGCGTATCGGAGCTTCTCGGTGAGCGTGGCGGCTGCACCGTCGAGGGTCTGGATCGCCTTCAGCGAGGCTTCAGCGGCCAGCTCACTGGCGACCTGGCCGGCGGTATGCCCCCCCATGCCGTCCGCCACCACGTAGAGGCCGAGTTCGGGCGCCAACGCGTACCGATCCTCATTTTGCTTTCGCCGATGGCCGACATCGCTTGCCGCTGCCGCTCTCAGGATCATCTTCACTCCGAGGGGCTTCGAGCGCCCCTTCCGGCAGCGTATCGGGTCCGGCGACGATCGACTTGACCTCTGGGGAATCGGGTGCGAGCCAGAGCCAAGGCCTCTAGGCTGAAGGCGGTTCCGGTCGGACGGGGCGAGAAAAGGGGTCAATCCCTGGCTCGAAGCCGACGATAGACCCGGCGTAGGGACCGTCACGGCCCGCGGCGCACGAGCGCCCCGGTAGCCGAGCAACTGGCCGTCCAGGGGGGAACATGCCCAAGACCCTGCTTCTCGCAGACGACAGCGTGACGATCCAGAAGGTCGTCGGGATCAGCTTCGCCAATGAGGACGTAGACCTCGTGACCGTGGACAACGGCGACGACGCCGTTGCTCGAGCGCGAGAGCTCCAACCGGACCTCATCCTTGCCGACGTGGTCATGCCCGGCCTCTCCGGCTACGAGGTCTGCCACGCGATCAAGAGCGATCCGGTCCTCAGCAGGATCCCCGTGCTCTTGTTGACCGGCACCTTCGAGACCTTCGACGAGGCCAAGGCGAACGAGGTCGGTGCGGACGGCCACATCACCAAACCGTTCGAGGCCCAGGCCCTGGTCGACCAGGTCAACGCATTGCTCGCGAACAGCCCCACTGCGGCAGCGTCCAGCCCGTCTGCAGAGCCCGAGCCGCTTGGGCTCACCGGCCTGGCGACGCCGGGAGCAGGCCCGGAACCCTACGATCTGTTCGAAGACGACGTCACGGCACCGAGCGGCACGGCCGACGCGGCACTCCTCGACAGCCCGCCCACCACTGTCATGATGGGTGGAGAACCGCTCGAGCAGGCCATGGCCTCTGGCTCGTCAAGCATGACTTCGAGTGACGACATCGCGTCGGATGCGAATGCGCTGACGTCGGATGACTTCGCAACAGGTTCCGATCTGTTTGCGCCGGCCGACGCCCCCTTTGCGCCGGTCGACGACGCCTTGGCGCCGGTCGACGATCCCTTGGCGCCGATCGACGACCCGCAGGACGGCACCGTTCTCCTCGATCCGGCTTCGGGCGGCTCGAGCGTCGCGGATCTGCTCACCAGCGAAGACGACGTGCTGGAAAGCGGCGAACCGCTTGAAAATTCCCCGTTGGTCACCGCCAAACCGGATCTCCCGAACGAACTCTCGACCGAGGTTCCTGGGGACGGCCCGAACCCGGCGGACGCAATTCTCCTGGAGGATGATTTCTCCGACCCGATCACGCCGCAGGCCCCGAACGACCCGGGCGCTGCCCAAGGTTCCGCCGACTTGTTCGCTGTCTCCGAGGGCTCTGGTTTCTCCGAATTCAGCGAGCAATCCGAGGTCCCTCCGGTTTCGGATCCCGTGGAAGCTTCCGATCCCTTGGGTTCATCCGATCCAGGCGGAACGACGACAGTGCTCTCGGAACCGCTGCCGGCGCCGGATGCGCCCACCGTCTTCGAGTTCGGCGGCCCGGAAGGCGCAGCAGCGCAGGACCCGACTCTCGAAAGCAGCCCCGCCTTCGCTTCGGAGCCGCATGGCGCGGCCGTTGACGCCGACCTGTTCGCCGAAGAAGTTCGCGTGCCGGCACCGCCGGACCTGTTCGCCGAGGACAACGCTTCCGCTTCCCCGGATCTGTTTGCTGCTGGCGGCGAATCCGCTGGCGCGAGCCTCGTATCGGACGCGGGGCAATCCCCGTCACCTGGCATGCTCGATGACGATCCGCTGGGTCAGACCACCCTCGATCCCGAGGCGGGCCGCAGCTACGACGTGTCGTCTTCGGATCTCGGTGCCAGCCTGACGGGCGGCACACCCGCCCCCATCGTCCTGCCGTCCGAGCCGAATTGGCCGGCTGATCCGGAGGGCGCGGAGACTGCTTCTTCCGAGGTCGAGCCCGAGCGCCACGAGGCGACCCCACCGGCGCTCTCGCCGATGCTGGAGCAGCAGGTCCACGATGCGGTCGAAAAGATGGCCTGGGATGCCTTCGGCGATCTCGCCGAGCGGATCATCAAGGATGCCGTCGAGCGCATCGAGAAAGTGGCCTGGGAAGTCATCCCACAGATGACCGAAACCTTGATCCAGGAAGAGATCCGCAAGCTCAAGAACGAGAAATAGTCTCTTCCTTCACAGCCGTTTCTATCGGCGAGATCCACAGGATCGGCGGGAGTTCCGTCCGGTCGTTAGACTCCTGGGGTGGGTGCGCTCCCCCCGTATCCTCCGCGTGCGACCTGGCAACCGCTGGTCGACCTGGCTGTGGCCGAGGATCTCGGCACCGGTGACGTCACGAGTGCGGCCATCTTCGGCTCCGGCGATTCTCTCTCCGGCTGGATCGAAGCTCGGCAGCCGCTGATCGTCTGTGGGCTTCCCGTCGCGGAGGCCGTCTTCGAAGCCGTCGACGCCAGCGTCGCCTTCGAAGCCGAGGTGGTCGAAGGCGCAAGCGTCGCCGCGGGCCAGATCCTGGCTCGCCTGCGTGGCCCCGCACGGGGAATCCTGGCCGGGGAACGCACGGCCTTGAACTTTCTGGGCCGCCTCTGTGGTGTCGCCAGCTGGACTCACCGCTTCGTCGAGGCGGTGGCAGGCACTGGCGTCGCGATCGTCGATACCCGCAAGACCGTCCCGGGCTTCCGCAGCCTGGACAAGCTGGCGGTGGCCACGGGCGGCGGCACCAACCACCGTGTGGGCCTTTTCGACGCCATCCTGATCAAGGACAACCATGTCGCCGCCGCTGGTGGAGTGGGCCTGGCGGTCAAGGCCGCGCGGGCCGGCGCCGCACCCCACCTGCAGATCCAGGTAGAGGTCGAGTCAGAGGACCAGGCCGAGGCCGCGCTCGAGGCCGGTGCCGACCTGCTCCTGCTCGACAACCGCACTCCGGACCAGCTGCGGGAATTGTCCAAGCTTTTTCGGGATCGCATCCCTCTCGAGGCGACCGGCAGTGTCACCCTCGAAAACGTCCGGGAGTACGCCGAAACCGGCGTCCATCGCATCTCCATCGGCGCCCTCACCCATTCCGCTCCCAATGCGGATGTGGCACTCGAAGTCGCGCCGGGGGAGCTGGCCCGGTCATGAGCAGTACCGAGCGCATCATCGAGCGCCTGGGCCACTCCCCCTGCTCGGGAGAGGCCCTTTCCGAGGAGCTCGGCGTGAGCCGCAACCAGGTGTGGAAACACGTGGAGGCCTTGCGCGGCCGGGGCTATCGGATCGAGGGCGCACCGGGGGGAGGCTACGAACTGGTCGCCCGCCCGGACCGGCTGTACGCGGAAGAACTCCTGCCGGGCCTTGGAACTCGTTGGTTGGCCCACGACCTTCACCACCTCGAGACCACCGATTCCACCAACCGGGTTGCCGGCGACTTGGCCCGCGAAGACGCGCCCCACGGCACCGCCGTCGTGGCCGA
>JAFDCZ010000075.1 GCA_019312665.1 Deltaproteobacteria bacterium
ACGACCCGTGGGCCTCTCTCTCCCGGACCGGGAGGAGACATCAGGCAACGATGCGATTCCGTTCATCCACGAAGATCCGCCTCGCATCCCAGTCCGGCCCGCACTCGCGATCGTCCACCTGCACGAAGCTGGCGATGATCACTTTGTCCATGGGCTTCACCAGATGGGCCGCTGCACCGTTGATGCAGATCTCGCCAGAGCCGGCCTCACCGGGGATCACGTAGGTGGAGATCCGGCTGCCATTGGTGCAATCCCAGATATCCACGCGCTCGTAGGGGAAGAGATCGGCGGCTTCCATCAGATCGGTGTCGATCGTGATGCTGCCTTCGTACTCGATGTTGGCCTCTGTCACCGTCGCGCGGTGAATCTTCGACTTGAGCATGGTGCGGATCATGTCCGTTCCTCCTGGGGTAGCGGCTTGGGCAGCACGCGATTGTCGATCAGTCGTACGGTCTCGCCCGCACCGGATGCACGGGGGAAGAAAACAGCGAGGGCGAGCAGGGAAAGGCCGTCCAGCGGCGCGCGGAGTCTGCGGAGATTCTCGGGCTCGCGAAGCTCCGCGTAGTCGATCTCCGCAAGCGGCGCTTTGCCGATCTCCTCGCGGGCGATCTCCTCGAGTGCCTCGGGCCGCACCTCACCCGCCAGAACGGCGGCCTCCGCTGCGTCGAGGGCCCGCACCAGAGCCGTGGCCTGGCTTCGCGCCTCGCCGGCCAGGTGTACGTTGCGGCTCGAAAGCGCCAGCCCGTCGGCTTCCCGCACGGTCGGAACGCCGACGATCTCGACACCGAAGCCCAGATCCCGCGACATGCGGCGGATCACCGCGAGCTGCTGGAAATCCTTCTCTCCGAACAGCGCGACATGGGGCTTGGCCGCAAGCAGGAGCTTGCTGACGACGGTCGCAACGCCGCGGAAGTGGCCGGGACGCGTCGCCCCGCACAGGGGTTCCGAAAGCTCAGAGACATCGACCCAGGTCTGGAAGCCTTCGGGATACAGGCCCTCGGGTTCGGGCGCGAAGACCCAATCGACACCGGCCTCGCGACAAGCCGCGAGGTCGGCCTCCCAAGTGCGCGGGTAGGCTGCGAGATCGGCCGCGGCATTGAACTGGGTCGGGTTCACGAAGATCGAGACGCAGACGCGTTCGGCCAGGGCGCGCCCCGCTTCCACCAGCGCCAGGTGGCCCGCATGGAGCGCCCCCATCGTCGGCACGAGGGCAATACGCTTCCCGTCGGCGCGAGCCTCGTCGGCTCGCGCCTGCAGCGCCGCGGTATCGTGAACGATCTCCACCAACAACCTAGCTGTACGAGTGCTCGTCGCCCGGGAACTTGCGATGCGCCACTTCGTCAGCGAACTGACGAGCAGCCTGGGAGGCCGCGGCGCCCAGGTTCGCGAATTGCTTGGCGAAGCTAGGCGTCCAGTCCGAGAGCCCGAGCAGATCGTGCAGCACCAGCACCTGGGCATCGCAATGCACGCCCGCGCCGATTCCGATGGTCGGGATTCCGACCATCCCGGTGATCTCCTGGGCCAGGTCGGCAGGCACACCCTCCATCACGAGTGCGAAAGCCCCGGCCGCCTCGACCGCCAGGGCGTCCTGGATCACGCGGTCGCGAGCGCACTCTCCCCTGCCTTGCACCCGATAGCCACCCATGGCATGCACGGATTGAGGCGTGAGGCCGATATGGCCCATTACGGGAATATCCGCATCGACGATGCGGGCCAGGGTCTCCTTGATGCGGCACCCGCCCTCGAGCTTCACGGCGTGGGCGCCACCTTCCTTCATGAGCCGGATGGCACTGCGCACGCCGTCTTCGGCCGAAACCTGGTAGGAGCCGAAGGGCATGTCGCCTACCACCAGCGCCCGGGAGACGCCGCGGGCGACCATGCGCGTGTGATAGATCATCTCGTCGAGGGTCACGGGCAAGGTGTTCTCGTGGCCCTGGGTCGTGTTGCCGACCGAATCCCCGACCAGCAGGACATCGATGCCCGCCTGGTCGAAGATGCGGGCGAAGGTCACATCGTAGGCGGTCAACATCGAGAACGGTTCGCCCCGGCGCTTGCAGCGCTGGAGAGAACGGGTCGTCACGCGGTGTTCACGTTGGCTCGCAGCGGTCACGGTCGACATCGGCGATCCCCCGTCCCGGGTGACCTCCTCGCCGAAAAACAAAACGCGCCTGCCAGAGATCGGAATCTCCGGAGGCGCGGCCATCTCGAGGGGGGGGGAAGAAGAACCTGGAGGAGCGAGGTGCCCTTCCAATCTTTCTGCGTTCCTTGTTCCCTGTTCCCTACTCGAAACTTACGTCGAGATTGACGTGGCCTTGTGCCGCCCCCGTCTCGCTCCACCAGAGGCGGATACGAGCGAATGCTTGGGCAGAGTCTGGCGTCGTCCTTGTTTTCCGAGCTTGGAGGGCTCGGGACTATGTCTGAGTTTTCGATGAGGATCGCTACTTGCGATTCCTCTCGGCTCGACCGGAAACGTAATATGACGCGGAGTCGGCTGTCAACGAGAAACGCTTCTGAGCGTGGCTGCAGGTAGCCCCGCGGGGCCTGCGCATCAGTCCCGATCCAGCCTCTCGCGGACCGCGGGCGGGAGGAATCGGCGCTCGGCCTCATCGGCAGCGAAGGATCGAACGGCCCGGGCCGCCGCGCTGATCCGGTCCTCGACCGATTCTCCAGGAGCCAGGATCAGCCAGGGCTCGCCACGAATCCGGCACACATTGCTCTCCGGCTGGGGCTCGCCTTCTCTGGCGGCCCCACGCGGAAGGACGCGCACGGTCACGCCGGCCTCCTGGGCCACCTCGACCAGGGCATCGAGGACTTCGTCCGGCTCCATCAGAAGGGCCGCGGGGCCGGGGCCATTGCCGACGCGCCTGTCACCGGCGCCGGTCAGTCGGCTGGCTCGCCCATTCCTGAAGCTTCGCCCAGGTCGAATCGTCGACGTCCAGGCGCAGCCCAGTCTCCCAGAAACGCGCTTCGCCCTCGTCGCGACGGTCCGTCCAGATCACGCTGCCACGCGTCTCGATCTGCGGACCGGAGGGCGGAAGCTCGAAACGCAGCTGAACATTCTCCCCGATCGCCAAGACTTCCTGGGTGTGGATACACAGGCCCCTCGGCGAGAGATTGGTCGCGAACTCGCGGGATTCGGTTCCGTTCGCGCGCCGCACGTCGACCCGAATCGGCACCGAGAAATCGCGCCGCGGCTCGGCGGAGGTCATTGGGTGGCCCCTCCGTGGAACGCGCGAGCCAGCGCCAGCCAACTCAGAGGGGGCACCGTCTGCGCCCGGCACGACGGGTCGATGCCCGCTTCGGCACAAGCCGCTTCAATTTGGTCAGCGTCGACCCTGCCGGAACGGCGCAGCGAGTTGGCAAGAGTCTTGCGGCGATGGCCGAAGCCGGCCCTCACCACACCCTCCACCGCACTCAACTCAGCCGC
This sequence comes from Deltaproteobacteria bacterium, assembly GCA_019312665.1. Taxonomy (GTDB): domain Bacteria; phylum Myxococcota_A; class UBA9160; order UBA9160; family UBA6930. The sequence continues at coordinate 3,428 of JAFDCZ010000075.1, forward strand.
CGAAGGGCGGTCGGGCCGCGGCGCCATGCAGACGAATCTCGAGACCACGCGGGGCACAGGGTAGAAGCATCGTCCATGCAGATCGACGGCGCCCGTCTGCCGCGCGCAAAGTTGGTGAAGAACCGAGAACGAACCGTAGTCTCGCGCCCCCACCTCGGCGCTGACGCGCACCGCCAGTTCACGCTGCACCATCACCCCCCAGCCGGCGAGCCGGGGGCCTTCGTCGAGCAGGCGGCGCAGGATCGGGGTTGCTGCGGAATACGGCAGGTTGGCAACGACCCGCCATGGCCCCGGGCTCCCACCAATCCAGGGCTCCCAATCGAGGGCGACTGCGTCCGCGTGGATCAGCTCCACGTTCTCCGGCAACAAAGCATCCGCCTCGAGCCCGCGGATCAGGCCGCTGTCGATCTCGATCGTCACGACCCTTCGGGCATGCCTGGCCAACGCCCGCGTGAGGATCCCGAGTCCGGTTCCGATCTCGAGCACCGCATCCTCGGGCCCAACCCCAGCCAGGCGCGCGAGCTTGTCGGCCAGTTCATCGTCGTGAAGGAAGTTCTGCCCGCGGCTCCGATGCGCCGCCAGCCCGTGTCGCTCCAGAAAATCCCGGATCTCGGCGGGACTCACCTCAGAGTGCGAGTGGGGACGTTCTTTCCGCTGTTTCCGTTGTTTGGTTTCCCGCTTTGCGGGAAACCAAACAACGGAAACAGCGGAAAGAACGTCCCCACCTCCGCCTCTAGGACCAGGGACGCTGGGAAAGCGGGACCCGGCTAAAGGCACTGAGCTCGAGGCCGTGGCGTTCGCCCTGGGCCAGCAGCCTTGCGCCGGCCGCGGCGATCATCGCGGCGTTGTCCGTGCAGAGCTCTGGCGATGGAAAGACCACGCGAAATCCGTCCTCGTCCCCGGCCCGGCCCATCACCGCGCGCAGGCGTTGGTTGGCCGCCACGCCGCCGACCACCGCAAGATGCGAAGCACCCTGCTCGGCCACGGCGCGACGCGCCTTGGCCACCAGCACGTCCGTCGCGGCTGCCTCGAACGAAGCGGCCAAATCCGAGCGCTCTGCTTCACTCAGCGGCTCGCGTTCCTGCACCGCGAGTGAGACCGCCGTCTTGAGCCCGCTGTACGAGAAGTCGAGGTTGGGATCGTGCAGCATCGGTCGCGGCAGGGCGATGGCCGCTGCATTTCCGTTTTCGGCAACCCTGGCAACTGCCGGGCCACCGGGATACTCGAGCCCCAGGAGCTTCGCCACCTTGTCGAAGGCTTCGCCCACGGCGTCATCCCGGGTCTCGCCCAGAATCTCGGGCGGGCCCTCCGCAACGACCCGGTAGAGGGCCGTATGCCCGCCGGAAACCACCAGGCCTATGTAGGGCACCTGAAGGTCTGGCTCACACAATTCCGCTGCAGCCAGATGCCCGGCGAGATGATGCACACCCACACAGGGCAAGCCATGGCGATAGGCCAACGCCTTGCCGAAGGAGAGTCCGACCAGCAGGGAGCCGAGCAGCCCAGGGCCCGCGGTCACTGCCACCCCGGCGAGATCCGTCACGTCGATGCCGGCTTTCCGAAGCGCCGCATCCGCCACGGCAGAAACGCTGCGCAGATGATCGCGGCTGGCCAGTTCGGGAACGACCCCGCCATAAGGCCGGTGAACCTGGGCCTGACCCTCCACGACACTGGCCAGCACTTCGGTCTTGCCAGCAGACGCCCGCACCACTGCGGCCGCCATCTCGTCGCAAGAACTCTCGACGCCGAGGACCAGACCGCCGGTCATGGATTCCTCCTGCCTCGTGCGACTACCGAGCGCTCATCGCCCGGTTCAGCCGAGGTTGCGCTCGAGCTTCTCCTGCTCGGACTTGCAGTCGATGCAGAGTTCGGCCACCGGCCGCGCCTGAAGGCGCTTGAGCCCGACGTCCTCACCGCAGCCTTCGCACTCGCCGAAGACACCGTCCTCGATCTTTTTGAGAGCGTGATCAATCTTGGTCAACAAGCCGCGCTCCCGTTCCCGGAGGCGCCCCATGAAAGCCAGATTCATCTCGGACGAAGCCGTATCGATCTCGTCGGGGAAGTCATCCGGGTCGAGATGGATGTCTCCAGAGACCGCACGCTTGGCGTTGCCAGCCAACTGCTGGCGCTGCTCCGTCATGAGCTTTTTGAACTTGTCGAGATCCCTCTTCCTCACCTCTCACCCTCATGCCTGATGTGTCGGTCTCGCCGACGGGCTTGACGGATTCCTAACCAGCGCTGAGCGAACGGAGCCGCCGCTCGGCATCCTGCGCCAGTTTCGAATCCGGGTACTCGTTGATCACCCTCTCGAATGCCTTCTCCGCTGCCTGTCCAAAACTCGGTCCGAGCCGGAGAAGAGCCTCCCCTTGTCGGTAGAGCGCCTCCGCAGCCTTATCGCTGGTCGGGTAGCGGCTCGCCACGTCATCGAAGCGCAAAATCGCAGTCTGGTAGTCCCCTTGCTTGAAGTAGCAGTCGGCCATCCAATAGGCTGCGTCGTCGGAATACGCAGAAGACGGATAAGTTTGCAGGAAAGCTCGGAACCGGTCAACACAGACGGTGGCATCATCTGTTCGCCAGGCATCGTAACCGCTCCGATAGGCCTGGAGTTCCTCACGGGCCGCCTTGCCCCCACCCGCTGGGGCACCTGCCTGCGGGGGCGGAGCGCCCGCTCCAGGCGCACCCCCCGGGCCATTGGGGTCCGTGGGAGCGGTCCCCGGCGGATAATCGGCGCCTCCCGGCGGGGCGTACGGGGCAGCGCCTCCCGGCGCGTAGGCAGCCGGGCCCGCCGGCGGTAGCGCCGAGGCGTCCCGGCGAGCGGCCTGGGCCTCCTCGAGCGCCCTCCGAGCATCGTGCTCGCCCACCTCGACTCGACCCTCGAGCTGGGAGAGCTGGCTGCGCAAGCCGTCCATCTCGACGGACAGATCCGCCACCCGAGCCCGATCTCCGACCGGCCCCTCCTGGCTCTTCAGCCGGTTCACCTCATATTCGAGCTTGCGGAACTCGGCCACGGTCACACAGCCGCCCAGGCCCGGAAGCAGCAGGGCCAGCAGCCCCGCACGCGCCCAGCGCCGGACCAGCGTCCTCATTTCGATCGCAGATGTCATCAACGTCCCCCCCCAATCACCACACGAGAATCTAGCGACGGTACGGCCCCCAGTCCGGGTTCGTATTTTCGCCGCCATTGGTGATGCGTCGCAGGTTGTCTCCGTTCACATCGACCACGTAGATATCCGCTCTACCCCTCCGCGTGGAGGCGAAAGCCAGCTTTCGACTATCCGGTGCCCAGCTCGGATGCTCATCGCTGCGCCCATGGCTGATCAGGGGCACGTTCGACCGGCCTTCGGGATCGATCAGCCAGATGTCGAATTGTCCGCCGACCCGGCTCTCGTAGGCGATCCACTGGCCGTCCGGCGACCAGGACGGCGCGGTGTTGTAGCTGCCGTTGTACGAAATGCGCCGCGCCCCGCTCCCATCCGATCCCATGACGTAGAGCTGGGGCGAACCCGTGCGATCCGAAACGAAGGCGATGCGGCGGCCATCAGGAGACCACGCCGGCGAGATATCGATCGCCCGATGCCGGGTGAGGTTTCGCAGGCCCGCTCCGCCCTTGCCCACGGTAAAGATATCCGTGGCCCCGTGATCGCTCATGACCAGGGCGAGGCGGTTGCCATCCGGACTGAACGTGCCGCGATAGATCGCGCCGGTTGCCTTCATGTTGCGCAGGATGCGCCCCGGAGAGCGGCGCCCGCGGGTCAGCAAGAACAGTGCGGGCCGGTTGCGATAGCGGTAGCTCGTGTAGGCGATCGACGAGCCGTCCGGGGACCAGTCCGGGAAGGAGTTGATCGAGCGGTTGCGGGTCGCTGCCCGCAGCTTGTGACCGTCGGCATCCATCACGTGGATCTCTTTGTTGCCACCGCGGGTGGACGCGAACGTGATCTCCGTATCCGAAACACCCGGCCGCCCGGTGAACGCCGCCACCACATCGTCCGCAACGGCCTTGCCGATCCGACCTGCCTGGTTCGGCTTGGCGTCGAACTGATTGCGCTTCAGGCTCTTGCAGCCGCGCGCCACATCCAGGACCCGGAAGCGCACGCGCACGGCATCCGCGCTGGCCTGCACCTCCCCCTGCACGAGGGCATCGGCGCCAATCTGCCGCCAGCGATCACAAGAGACGGGCCGGCGATCGTCGAGACGCGGACTCTCGACCGGCCCCAGAAAGGCCTGCTCGCGGATCTCCGTGAACATCCCGGAAAAATCGAGCCCGGACCGAAGACCGGCCGCCAGCTCCTGGCTCACGCGCTCGGCACCGCGAGAGGTCTGGGCAAAGCGTTGCACCGCCACCTTGAGGGTGCGGTCGCGAGGATTGATGATCTCGATCGGCGCGCGGCCCTGGGCCGAGCTGCCGCTTGCGGACAGGAGAAGCGCGATCAGGAGTGCACTGGCGAAACCACGCATCATCGCAGGTCCGTCGGACTGAAGCGGAACTGCCAGCTACCGGATTCGGGAGGCGCCGGGAGGGGCGCCGCCTTTTGGATGGCTCGCTCGACGCTCTCGTCGTACCAGGGATTCCCGGAACGCTGTACGACCCGCGTATCCATCACATCGCCGCTGGCAGAGAGGCGGACATCGACGGTCGTGACGAGCGCCTGGCTTCGGAAGCCCGGGGCCAGCACCCAGCCTCGCAACACGAAGGCTCGAACCCGTTCGCGCCAGGCGGCCTCCTCTGCGGAGATCAGGCGCCCCGGCCCACCCGCCGGCCCGACCCGGGCAGCAGGTGAGGCCAGCTGTGGCGCTGCCTCCGGGAAATCCTCTTTTGCGTTCTTGCGTAGCTGAGCCATCACGTCCTCGTACTCCATCACTTCTTCTACAGGGGCCGGCGGGGGCGGTTTCGGGGTGGGCTTGGCCACCGGATCTTTCGGCAGCACTTTCTTGTCTACGACGGGGGGTTTGGGAACGGGCTTCACTTTCGGCTTTGGCTTCGGCGCAACCTTGGGCTTGGGTACCGCTTTGGGCTTGGGAGCTGGACGACGGACCGCCGCAGGAGGCGCAACGGCCACTAGATCGATCCGGACGACACCCGGCAGCCGCTGGGCGCTGCGCCAGTTCGGGCTGGCGAGGAACAGCAATGCGGCGATCAGATGAACGCCCGCCGAAAACCCGACGAAGCGGCGATATTGCCGCTGGCGCTGGACTTCCCATGTTTCCAGGACCGCATCCACGTCTCGTGACTCGCCTCCGTCGTTTTCTAGGAAATGGAATCCAGGGGCTCCTCCAGGAAGGAATCCGCGAGGATGAGTCGCCCGCGGCCCCCCTCCGGTTCCCTCCCCTACTCGGGTTCCGTCACGATCCCCAAGCTGCGGGCCCCCGCCTCTCGCGCCACCGCCATCGCCTTCACGACCAGTCCGTAGGGCACCTCCTTGTCGGCCCGCAGGAAGATCTGCTTGTCCGGCGTCGCCTCGAAAATGGCGGTGAGCTTCTCTTCGAGTTCCTCGAACGGGATCTCCACGCTGGCCAGGTAGTAGGCACCCTGCTTCGTCACGCCCAGGATCAGGGGTTCGTCCTTCATCCGCAGGGGCTGTGTGGTGGTCTCGGGCAGGTCGACGTCGAGGCCCTGTTGGAGCATCGGCGCCGTCACCATGAAGATGATCAGCAGCACGAGCATCACATCCACGAACGGCGTGACATTGATCTCGGATACCGCCCGGTGCTCGCGCCCGAGACGCCCCCCCGCCACGGGTCAGGCCTCGTCCGGGCGCGAGATCGACGCACCCCCCGGGCGGCGCAACTCGCCGATCAGCTCGTCACTGTACAGCTCGATGGCGCGGTGCAGCTCCCGCAGGCGCGCGACGAACAGGTTGTAGAAGATCGTGGCCGGGATCGCGGCGAAGAGTCCGACCGCCGTCGCGATCAACGCCTCGGCAATGCCCGGCGCGACGACCGCCAGGCTGGCGCTGCCCGAAGCACCGATCCCGGTGAACGCGTTGATGATGCCGATCACCGTGCCGAACAACCCGACGAAAGGCGACGCGCTGCCGACCGTTGCGAGAAAGGAGAGCCGCGCCTCCAGCCGGAGTTCCTCCTGGGCCGCGGCCCAGGCGATCTGGCGCGTCAGCGTATGCAGTTGCGCCTCATCCAGCGGTTCGTCCGGCGCCCGGCCCGAGTAGCGACCGATCTTCTGAAGCTCGGCGTAGGCCGTGAGAAAGATCGCGGAGAGCGGTGAGCGCTCCATGGCCTTCGCCGCGTCATACGCCCGATCGAGACCCGCCTCGTGGTAGGTCTCGAGAAAGGCCTCGCTATCTTGCTCGGCGCCATCCAGCTCGCGCCATTTGAAAACGATCGCGGCCCACGAAAGAATCGATGCGACTATCAGGAGGAGAATGACGAGCTGGACTACCCATGACGCCTGCCAGATCAGGTCGAAGAGGTCCAAGCTCGCGAGACGTCCCCCCATGGCCGTCCCAGCGAGTATGAGGCTCATACACCTTCCATTTGTTTCGATGGCCCTTGCCATCGATGTCTTCTGCCGAAACGACGACAGAGACGAGCCGAGGCAGTCTAGGAAAGCGCTCTACGAGCATCAACGTGCGGGGACGTCCCGCCGAGACAACCTTCGCACCCACCAGACGAGGAGAAGTGATGCAGATCACCGCATCCACCCGGAATCCCCTGGACACCGAGCCGGAGCTGCTCGCCATTCCGCTCACCGAGCTCGATCCGGCCCGCTGGCGCCTTCCGGCGCGGGTGGCAGCGCTGGACAAGCAGCTGGGCGGAGCCTTGAGCGCCGCCCTGGCCCAAGGCGATTTCCGCGGCAAGCGGCGCGAGACCCTGCTGCTTTATCCCCATGAGGGAAGCGCGAAGCGCGTGCTGTTGATCGGCCTCGGCGCTGAATCCGACCTCGATGGGCGGGCCCTGCGCGAGGCCGCCGGCCAGGCGATCCACGCCGCCAGGCGAGCCCGTGCCTCCTCCCCGTCCCTGGTCGCACCCAGCGGCCGCCGCATGCGGGCGCCCGCCCTCTGCCAAGCCCTCGCCGAAGGCGCGGTGCTCGGGGTCTACCGCTTCGATCGGTACCAGAATCCCAGCAACGAAGACGGCAACGGCGCGGTCGAGCGGCTTCAGATCCATCTGGAGAAGTCCGGCGATCTGCGCAGCGCGCGGGCAGGCATCCAACGCGGCGTCACCTTGGCCGACTCCCAGAACCTGGCGAGGGACCTCTCCAACGAGCCGCCGAACGTGATGACCCCGGCCAAGCTCGCCCAGACGGCCGAGAAGATGGCCAAGCGAGTCGGGCTGAAGGCCCGGATCCTCGAGCCGAACGAGTTGAAGAAGCACAAGCTGGGCGCTCTGCTCGCGGTTGCCCAGGGCAGCCACAACAAGCCCCGGCTGATCGTGCTCGAGCACAACGCCCCGAAAGCGACCCGTGGCAAGAAGAAGCCGACCCGCCATCGGCCGACGGTCTGCCTGGTCGGCAAGGGCGTGTGCTTCGATTCAGGCGGCCTCTCGCTCAAGCCCGCCGCCAGCATGGTCAAGATGAAGCACGACATGTCCGGAGGCGCCGCGGTGATCGGTGCCATGCGCGCCGTCGCCCTGCTGAAGATTCCCCTGCACGTGGTGGGGATCGTCGGAGCGGTGGAGAACATGCCCAGTGGCCACGCCTACCGGGTGGACGACATCTTGACGAGCGCCTCAGGCAAGACCATCGAGGTGACCAATACCGATGCCGAGGGCCGGCTGGTGCTGGCCGATTGCCTGCACTACGCCCAGAACCAATTCGAGCCCGAGGCCATCATCGATCTGGCCACGCTGACCGGCGCGGCTTCGATCGCGCTGGGACCGTGGGCTGCGGCCGTGGTCGGAAACCACGACCGGCTCGCCGAGGCCATCGTCGCAGCGGGGGAGACCAGCGGGGAGCGCTTCTGGCAGCTCCCTCTCTGGGATGCCCACCGAGACCACATGAAGAGCAAGATCGCCGATGTGCGTCAGACGGGAGGCCGCGACGCCGGCACGATCACCGCAGCCGCGTTCCTTTCCCACTTCGTGGCAGACGACAAGCCCTGGGCCCACCTCGACATCGCCGCGGTCGCAGACACGGCGCTGACGAGCCCGACCCAGGCGCGGGGCGCCACCGGCTTCGGCGTTCGCGCCCTGTTGGAGCTGCTCGGCGGATGGAAAGGCTTGAAGCTCAATTAGAGACCTCCGGCGGAATCTGGACGGGTGTGAATACCACGCCTAGATTTGCGTCCAATCGCGGCCAACCCGCAGCTCGTTCCTCGAGACAACAACGGAGATGACATGACCCGTACCCTCCTCGTCCTGCTCGCCAGTGCGTTCGTTTTCCTGGCGGCGCCCGTCGGAGCCGCCGATGCGGCCGCCGGCAAGGCCAACTACGACATGCTTTGCTCCGTCTGCCACGGCCCCACCGGCAAGGGTGATGGACCGGCTGGCGTTGCACTGACCCCGCCGCCCCGGGATTTCTCGGTTGGCGAGTTCAAATACGATGCGGACAAGAACGGCACCCCGGGCGAAGACGCCGACCTCACGCTGATCATCAAGAACGGTGCTGCGGCCTACGGCGGCAACCCGGTGATGGCACCTTGGGGACACCTGGCCGATGCGGATCTGGCCAATCTCGTGGCCTTCATTCGTACCTTGAAGCAATAGCTCCAAGGCCTTGTTTTTGAAGGGCGGGTGCCACTCAGTGACCCCGCCCTCTTCATTTCGGGCCCCTTCCGGCCCCCCGAGCTAATGTGGCTGTACATGCCCCCCGCGGACGATCGCGACACCAGGCTTCCGGTTCCGACCGAGCCCCCGGCGGAGAGCCTTCCGGCATCGGCTCCGGGCCAGCTCGACCCGACCGACCCGCTTACCCGCTACATGGCGGAGTTGCGTCAGCACGCGCCCATCTCCCGCGAGGAGGAGCACGAGCTGGCCGTGCGCTGGCGGGAAGACGGCGACGAGGAGGCCGGACGCCAGCTGGTCCTGGCCAATCTCCGGCTCGTGGTGAAGATCGCCATGGAGTATCGCCGCGCCTGGACCCAGACCCTCGACCTCATCCAAGAGGGCAACGTGGGGCTGGTACAGGCTGTCGAGCGCTTCGACCCGATGGCTGGCACCAAGCTCTCGACCTACGCCGCCTATTGGATCCGTGCCTTCATCCTCAAGTACTTGATCGACAACATCCGGCTGGTACGTGTGGGCTCGAGCCGGGCGCAGCGCAAGCTCTTCTTCCGGCTGGGCAAGGAGAAGCGCGAGCTCGAGCGCCAGGGCTTCGAAATCGAGCCGAAGCTGTTGGCCGAACGCCTCGATGTGAGCGAGCAGGACGTCATCGAGATGGAGCAGCGGCTCTCGGGCAGCGACCTCTCACTGGACGCTCCGGTCGGCGGGGAGGACGAGGAAGGCGCGCGCTTCGGCGACTTCCTCGCGGCGAACCCAGGCCAGGATGCCGAGGCCACCGTGGTCGAACAGGACCTGCGCCGCACCTTCCTGGAACATGTCCAGAAATTCTCGGAAGAGCTCAACGACCGGGAGCAGCGCATCATGAGCGAGCGCGTCCTCGCCCAGGATCCCCGCACCTTGCAGGAGATCGGCGACGAACTCGGACTCACCCGCGAACGCATCCGGCAGCTGGAAAAAGGGCTGGTGGATCGGCTCCGCGACTACCTGCACGAGAACGTCGTCGATTTCGAGTACTACGCCCCAGGCGAGGAGTGACCCGTACCAGGGGAGATCGGATCGGGCGCGCTCGCCCCGATCAGCGCCCGAACGACCTCGAGCTTCCGCCCTTCCAACAAGGCGATGCGCTCGGCCCTGGGGAGGCGAGAGAACGAACTTCCAGGGCCTCGGGTCAGTGCGGGGCGCCATTCGAGGCACGCCAGCTGGAACCACGCCCGGCGAGCCGCACTCACCCCGCGATGGCGCAGCCAGCTCTCGGCGGCCTCCGCCAGCGCGGCGAGCCGCGCCGGATCCTCGATCCCCAACGCGTCTGCCGCATTGGTCAGTGTCCGCGCGCTGCGCTGCGAGAGAATGGACGAGTTTTGTCGTTCAAATTCCACGAGTTGAAGCCCAACTAGAGAATGGACATGAAGACCAGGAAGAACCCGGGCTGCGCTTCCGCGGCGAGCATGAGTCGGTCATTCTAGGGCCCCGATGGCCGAGGCCCAGCAACGACGAAGGCTCCAGGTGCGCGGCCGCGTACAGGGCGTCGCGTTCCGCGCCTGCACCCGGGACGCCGCGGCCCAGGTCGGCGCCAATGGCTGGGTCCGCAACCGGGAGGATGGCAGCGTGGAGGCAGTGATCGAGGGAAGCGCGACCCAGGTGAGAGCCATGCTGGCCTTCTGTCGGGAGGGACCACGGTTCGCACGGGTAGACGAACTCGACGTGCAGGCGGAGCCCCCCGAAGGCCTACGGGGATTCGAGATCCGATGAGCCGACTCGCCCTCCTGGCCATCCTGCTGCTGATGCCGCTCGCCTGTGAGGCGCAGGAAGAGGCCAATGAAAGGCCCGAACCCCGCCACGCGGTGATCGAGATCGGCATCCACCGGGTCGATGCCGACGTGGCCGATACGCCGACACGCCGCCAGCGTGGGCTCTCCGGGCGCCCTTCCCTCACCGCCGGGCGAGGCATGCTCTTCCCGTACGACCCGCCGGGGCGCCCCGTCTTCTGGATGCCGGACATGCATTTCGACATCGACATCGTCTGGATCCGGGCAGGACGGATCCTCGGTGTGACGGCGAATATTCCCCACCAGGTATCGCCCCCGCTTCCGCGCTACAGCCCACCGGGCCCCATCGATCTCGTCCTCGAAGTTCCCGCAGGCAGCGCTGAACGCAACGGCTGGCGGGTGGGGGACGCCGTGCGAGTGGATCCGACACCGCGCTACCGACCTGGCGCAACGGACTAGCCAAGGGGCGCCGATTCGCCGGCTCCTAGAGGCGGCCGAGCACAGGAACGGTCGGAGCCGCCAGTGTATCCCCCGGCTGCTTCCCGGAAACGATGCCTTGGTAGAACGTGCTCCCCAGCATCTCCTTCATGTAGTCGATGCCCGGGTAGTACACGAGCGCCACACGGTCGAACTCCGCGTCACCCTCGATCGTCACAGCCCGGCCGATATGGATCGGCCCGTGGCCGCCCTCCGCGAAGAGGCCAGCCATCTCGAGGCCGTAGCCGCGATCCGCCTTGCGTTGCGCTTCGGTTCCTCCCTTCAGCAGGTTCACGACGACCACCGAGTCCTCACTGAGCTCCCGAAGGTTGTCGAGCGTGGCCAGCCGCGCCCCTTGGGCGTCTTCCCCATCCGCGCCCACTTCCCCCGCGGCCGGCACGAACGGGTAGTGAGAGCCCTTCCCCGTCACGAGTTCGTAGACACGCACCGCCAGGAGGAATTGCGGGATCGCCAGGTTCAGCGCGACCGGCCGGTCGAGGCCCTGGGAGAAGGTCTCAGCGAACCGCTCCAACGAGGCCCGGTAGGCAGCGCTCTCAGCGACGGCGTCGAAGGACGCGCGGGACGGATACTGGACCAGAACGACGGCGTCCCAATCCGTCTCCGGCAGCTGACTGGATGCAAGTCCTATGAGGGCCACGCGCCCCGCGTAGACCATCTCGGCCTGGCCGCCGCCTTCGAGATCGCTGCGGAGCTTGCGCATGGAATCGAGCACGTCGCCCCCTGCGGGGACGCGCAAGAATGTGAGGACATGAAACGCAGACCCGGCATAGAGCTGGCGCTGCTTGTCCTGGTTCGGACCGCGACGCGCACGGACGTAGCGTACGTGCTGCCAGGCCATCACGGCGACGACGACCAGAACAACGCAAAATGTGAATACCTTCATCTCTTGAAAACTCCCGCCCGGGTCATTTCCGGGAGTTCACTTGCGCGAGAACTGCGTTCTCGAGCACGCTCTCCGCTTCGCTTGCTTCCAGGCCTTGGCGACGACGCCTGTGCGGGATTGTACCCGGCGGACAGCCATGAGATGATGAGAGATTGCCCGGCCGGGCAGCGCTCTGCCATCCCGGCATTCGAAGGAGATCCCGTGTCCCGACCTGCCTGCCGCGCCCCTTTCCAGCTGCGCCGAATTTCCTGCCTCCTCCTTCTGGCGAGTTTCCTCCTCGCGGGCGGAGCCGCTGCCCAACCTTCCTTCGTGGCGTTCGAGTCGGGGCCCGTCCGCCCGGTGACGCTCTCTCCGAGCGGGGCTCTCCTCTTCGCCGTCAACACCCCGGACAACACACTCGAGATCTTCATCGTCGGGGAACTTGGGCTGACCTTCCTGATCTCGGTCCCCGTCGGCATGGAGCCGGTGGCCGTGGCGGCGCGCTCGGAAACCGAAGTCTGGGTCGTCAATCACCTTTCGGACAGCATCAGCATCGTCGATGTTCCCAACGCCCGGGTGGCGCAGACCCTGCTCGTCGGCGACGAGCCGCGAGACATCGTGTTCGCCGGAACCACCGGCCAGCGCGCATTCATTACGACCGCCCACCGCGGACAACATCGGACCCACAGCTCGATCGCGGCGGTGACCGGCGCCGGAGACCCGCAGCTCACCACAGAAGGAATCGGGCGCGCCGATGTCTGGGTCTTCGATGCCGCAGCTCCCGGCGCGACGCTGGGTGGGACGCCCATCGAGATCCTGAGCTTCTTCGCAGACACGCCGCGCGCGCTTGCGGTCAGCGCGGACGGCACGACCGTCTTCGCCGCAGCCTTCCACTCCGGCAACGAGACGACGGTGATCACCGAGGTGGTCGTCCCCAATGGTTTCGACGCAGCCGGCCCGAGTGGCGGTGCCCCGGGCGGCGTAGAGGGCCCCGATACCAATATCGGCAGTGTCCCCGCCCCGGAGACCGGTGTGATCGTGAAATTCGACGGAGCGGCGTGGCGAGATTCGGCGGGTCGAAATTGGAGCGCCCTCGTCAACCTGAACCTTCCGGACCACGACGTCTTCTCGATCAATGCCAACACCTTGTCCGCTGCGTCAATCGTCGAGTTCGACCACGTCGGCACCATCCTCTTCAACATGGTCGTGAACCCGGTCAGCGGAAAGCTCTACGTCACCAACACCGAGCTCCCGAATGATGTCCGTTTCGAGGGGCCCGGCAATCACGGTGGGAGCACCGTTCAAGGCCATCTCTCCGAATCGCGAATCACGGTGATCGATCCGAGCGGGCCGAGCGTCGATCCCCAACACTTGAACCAGCACATCGACTACAACCGACTGCATACGGACACTCCCGATCTCGTGGACCCGACCCAGATCCTGCACAGCCTTGCGACGCCACTGCAGCCCGTGGTCTCCAGCGATGGCGCCACCCTCTACGTCGCAGCCTTCGGCTCCGGCAAGGTCGGCGTCTTCGCCACGGCCGACATCGAGGATCCGGCCTTCGAGGCCAACTTCGACCCGACCACCAAGAGCGCGAACTACATCACGGTCAGCGGCGGGCCCAGCGGCCTGGCCTTGGACGAGGCGCACAACCGCCTCTTCGTGACCACCCGGTTCGACAACTCGATCGCGATGGTCGACCTGGCCAGCAGCCAGGAGGTGCAGCGCATCCCCCTCCACAACCCTGAGCCGCTCTCGATCACGACCGGCCGACCGATGCTCTATGAAGCGAGCATCACCTCGGGCAATGGCGAGGCCTCCTGCTCGAGCTGTCACATCTTTGCGGATTTCGACAGCCTGGCGTGGAACCTGGGGGATCCCGATGCCGCGATATCCATCAACAACCAACCCTCTGCGACGCCCGCCCTCCCGCCATCAACGACCTTCCACCCGATGAAGGGGCCGATGACCACCCAGACCCTGCGAGGAATGGCGACCCACGGCGGCATGCATTGGCGCGGCGATCGCGTGGATGGCTTCTTCGGCACGGATCCCTGCACCGAGCCCACGGGCGCGCCATGTGACGAAGATCGCGCGTTCCGGAACTTCATCGTCGCCTTCGAGGGCCTCGTAGGCCTGGAAGGCATTCCTTCGAACACCGAGATGCAGGAATTCTCGGATTTCATCCTCCAGGTGATGCTCCCGCCCAATCCGATCCGAAGCCTCAACAACTCCTTGAACAGCAGCGAGCAGGCCGGCTCGAACCTCTTTTTCGGACGCGTGACGGACGTGGTCGAGAACTGCGACGGCTGCCACACCCTGGATCCGAGCCAGGGCTTCTTCGGCGCCGGAGGCGAGCAGACCTTCGAGGGCGAGCCCCAGAACTTCAAAGTGGCCCACATGCGGAACCTCTACGCGAAGATCGGCATGTTCGGCCTCTCGACCGGTGGAACGCATACCGGCGACCAGGTTCGGGGGACCGGGTTCCTCCACGACGGCAGCATCGATACGGTAAAGAGCTTCCTGAGCAGCCCGGTCTTTAGCATAACGCCCACTGAGGAGGACGAACTCGAAGCCTTCGCCCTTGCGTTCCCCACGGATCTTGCCCCCATCGTTGGCCAGCAGGTCACACTCGCGGGCGCGGGCAACCCGGACATCAATGGCCGCATAGACCTGATGATCCTGCGTGCCGGAACCGCGTTCAACTCGCTCCAACTCGGGGGCCTCGTCACCGAGTGCGACCTGGTCGTGAAAGGCTCGATCGCAGGTATGACCCGCGGATGGGTCTACCGGCCGGGGTCGGTGAACTTCCAGAGTGACCGAGCGGCGGAGACGAACACCGACGCCCAACTGCGCGCCATAGCGCTCACGGCAGGCCAGCCGCTGACCTACACATGCGTCCCGCCAGGCTCGGGCGATCGGATCGGCATCGACCGGGACGAGGACGGTGTGCTCAACCGGGACGAGCTCGACGCGAAGACCGATCCGGCCAACGCCGGAAGCCTCCCGGGTGCATGCTCCGACGGCATCGACAACGACGGCGATGGCAACATCGATGGTACCGATCCGGGTTGCGCCGGGAGCACTCCAAACATCGAGAACCCGATGTGCAACGACGGGCTCGACAACGATGGCGACGGGCTCGCGGACTTCCCCTCCGATCCGGTCTGCGCGAACACCGGCCAAGACCGTGAGCGGTCGCAATGCCAGGACGGCATCAACAATGACGGCGCGCTCGGCACGGATTTCGACGGCGGCTTGTCCGGCGGAGGGAGCCTCGACCCGAATGGAGCCGATCCCCATTGCGTATCGTTCGCCGACAACCGGGAAGCGGCAGGGACGGCGTGCGGCCTCGGCTTCGAACTGAGCCTGCTGCTCCCGCTCGTCGCGCTCCTACGACGGCGACGGCGCCTTCGGAGCGCCTAGCCCTGGAGTTCGGGCTGGGCTACCCGGCGCCCTTGGCGCCCGCGTAGCTCGGCCTGGAGTGAGCCCTCCAGGCCAGCGGTATCGAGGCCGACAGCCTCGCGCAGGGCTTCGTCTGCAGGCCAACCCTCGCCGATGCGCCGGAGCAGCTGGGCCCGCGCAGCGGCCGTGGTATGGCGCTCGATCCAGTCTGCCGCGGAGGTGGCAATCGCGTAGGCGAGCCTGGCTTCCTTGTTGTCGAGCCCCGCGAAGCTAGGCGCGAGGCGGCTCAGATGGATCCAGCGCCCTCCCTCGAGCGCATCTCGC
>JAFDCZ010000375.1 GCA_019312665.1 Deltaproteobacteria bacterium
CCGGCGCCTCAAGGATCTGTGGCTCCGTAACTCAACCACCTTGGAGGCTACCAGGGCTGAGCGGGTCGATACTCTGCGATCGGTGATCGCTGTGGTCTTTCTCCCGTATGAGGCGCTGGTCTCCCTGCACGCGATCGCCCTCACGCTCGTACGTTTGACGATCACACACAGACATCTGTTGCAGTGGGCGACAGCCGCGCAGACGGCCCGCGTCACCGACGGAGAGATGCAGGGCGTTTTGGTGTGGAAAAAGATGATCAGTGCGCCGCTGTACGCCCTGGGTGCGGCAGTTGCAGTCGGCTTTGTCAATCCTCGGGCTTTGCCTGCCGCCGCGCCCCTTCTTCTCATGTGGCTCCTGTCTCCGGTAATAGCCGGTTGGATCGGGCGGTCCGGGACCCGCCGACCGGCGGCTTTGTCGGCCGCTGACCGCGGGCGCCTGCGCAGCCTGGCACGCCGCACCTGGTTGTTCTTTGAGAAGTTTGTCGGTCCCGAGGATCACTGGCTGCCTCCAGATCACTTCCAGGAAGATCCGCGTGGGCTGGTGGCCCATCGGACCTCTCCGACCAATATCGGCCTCCTGCTGCTCTCTACCCTCGCCGCTCACGACCTTGGCTACATCGGTCCCCTCGAGTTGGCCCTCAGGCTGGGAGACACGTTTGAGGGCATGGCCGGACTGGAACGGCACCGAAGCCATTTCTTGAACTGGTACGACACCCGAAGCCTCGATCCCCTGCCCCCACGGTATGTGTCCGTCGTCGACAGCGGCAATCTCGCCGCCAGCCTCGTAGTCCTCAAGCAGGGTTGTAACGAGATGCCCCACACCTGCGTCCTGCGATGGGAGCGCTGGCAGGGGGTGCTCGATATTCTCGACATCCTCAAAGACATCCTCAAGGATGTGGGACTCGGCCAAGACGCTGTCGCATTCGAGGAGCATTTGGCCCGTTGCCGCTGGCGGATCGAACGATTGCGGCAGGCGCCCGAAGGGTGGGTCTCTCTTCTGCACGAGCTCCCGGAGCAGGATCTCCGTCTGCTCGAGCAAGCCCTGGTTTCAATCGTCGAAGACAGCCCCGAGATCCTTGATGCTCGGACCCTGCACGCTCTTCACCTCTGGCTGGAGAGGATCCGCCACCATCTCGTGAGCTTCCGTCGCGAGCTGGAACTGCTCCATCCATGGATCCGGGTGCTCGCCGAAGCGCCGGCGTGGTTTGGTCTGCCCGAGACCGATTCTAGGGTCACGGACGCATGGCAGACCCTGGTCGAGGCCTTCGGGCCCACCCCACGTCTGGCCGAGGCGGTCTCAGAATGTGAGACCGCGGCCGAACGGCTGGACGAACTCCGAACACGGATGGTGGATGAGAAGCAGACGGACCGGACCTCTGATCCGCGCTTGTCGCAGGCCCTCGAGTGGTGCGGAGCTTTGGAACGAGCGTTAGATTCGGGGCGGGCCGCGGTCGGGAATCTGTTGCGCGATTTTCGACAGCTCAGCTCGACCGCAGAAGCCATGTTTGACGACATGAAGTTCGACTTTCTCTTCGACAGTCGGCGGCAGGTGTTTCACATCGGCTACAACGTGGAAGCCGGCAAGCTCGACGACAACCATTACGATCTCCTGGCCTCCGAAGCTCGCCTCACGAGCCTCCTGGCGATCGCCAAGGGCGACGCGCCCCTCAGCCACTGGCTCCACCTCGCCCGTCCCCTGACCCGGCTCGGTGGCAGCTGGGCGCTCCTCTCGTGGAGCGGGACGATGTTCGAGTACCTCATGCCCCTGCTCTGGACGGGAAACACGGAGGAGACGCTGCTCGGTGAAAGCTGTCGTGCGGCGGTGCAGCATCAGATCAGCTACGCGCGGGACAACCGCATCCCGTGGGGGATCTCGGAGTCCAGCTACTTCGCCTTCGATGCGAGCATGAACTACCAGTATCGGGCCTTTGGCGCTCCGCGATTGGGATTCAAGCGTGGTCTCCGGGACGACCTGGTGGTTTCGCCGTACGCCTCACTACTCGCCCTGTCGGTGTTGCCGCGAGAGGTGATGCGAAACCTGGACCGCCTGCTCGAGCTGGAGATGCTCGGTCTTTACGGTTTCTTCGAAGCAATCGACTTCACGCCTTCGCGCCTCGGCGGACGCCATCACGAGATCGTGCGCTCGTACATG
>JAFDCZ010000376.1 GCA_019312665.1 Deltaproteobacteria bacterium
GTCGGCGCGGCCTTCGGCGATCATTGCGGTCTCGGTCTTGCCCGGTGCAATGGCGTTGAGATTGATGCCCGCTCCGATCCACTCGGCTGTTGGCGCATTCCGCCGCACCCAATGGGCCAACGCCGTTTTCGTAGCTGGGTAGGCGCCGATGGAACCCACTTCGTCGCCGATCTTGCGGGCCGCTCCTTCGTCGCCTGACAGACACGCTTCGATGAGTGCAGGGGAGGTCATGCCCGGGGGGACCGTCGTCGTGGAATTCGAGCTGAGCACCACGGCGGCTGGGGCGGGAGCCGCAGCGAGGTTCTCACGCAAGCCAGTGAGCAGGTCGATCGTGCCGAAGTAGTTCAGGCTGGTGAGCAGGCTACCGGCGCGACCCGGTAGCCCGGAAAGGCCGGCGCACAGCACCAGGCCGTCGAGCACACCATCCGACAGCTCTTGGATCTGCGCAATGGCGTCGGATCGGCCACTCGAAGTCGCGAGGTCGGCGACGACATCGGATTGCTGCACGTCGATGCCAATGACACGTTGGCCCTCGTCGATCAGGCGTTTGCTGAGGGCGGCTCCGATTCCTGAAGCAGCTCCGGTGATGGCGATGGTCTTCATGTCAGTCTCCAACGATTGAGGTCAAGGCTCATCGAACCCTCGTCGGCGCCAACTCGTTGGGCCTCGCCGATGCTGGCCAGGCTCGGCCGAGGTGCCTCCCCGGCTCTGCTACGCAGGCGTTGCCTCCGCGCCGATCCACTGCCCGAGCAATCCGGCGGCCCGCCGCCCCAGGAACCTGGAAACTGTGCCCTCATCGAGCTCTGGATTGATCCGTCTGGCCTCGAGAACATGGCGCTCGGCGGTTTCCGGGTCTCCTTTGCTCACAGCGACGAGGGCCGCAACGAGATGGGCAGGAAAGAACGTCGGATCGCAGCGCAGGGCCTGAGCGATGCTGGCTTCGGCGTCATCCGGTCGGCCGAGCCGCAAGTATGCACCGACGAGCACGGTGGCCCAGGTCGCGTTGCCCTTGTAGGCGGGAGTCAGTCTCAGCGCATCCTCGATCCAGGCGGCGCCTTCTTCGAAGCGTTTCAAGCCGACGAATGCCGTGCCCAGGGCTGCCTTCGCTTGAGCGTTGCTCGGGTCGAGCTCCACAGCGCGTTCGAGCAGCGGGAGGCCCTGTTCGTATCGTTTGATGTCGCAGTAGGCGCAGCCGACATAGCCCAGCACGTCCGACGAGGGATCATCGATCTCGAGTGCCCGGCGGCATGCATGCAGCACCTTCCCGGTGTGCTCATCGCCGGCCTCGTTGAACCCGAAGAGCTGGCTCAGCGCCAGCAAAAGGGCCAGGTAGCCATGGGCATCCGCGTCATCGGGTTCTGCGGCGATCGCCTCTTCGAGCAACTCCGTGGCTCGAGCGAAGCTGTCGCGGTTCAAACCCTCGTCGAATTGGATGCCTCGGGCCCGAAGTACGAGATCACGGGCGGCACGGCTGCGCGGCCGGCGCCGTGAGTGAACGACTTCGGCGCGTGTGAGCTCGATTCCCAGATGGGACGCGACCCTTTCGGCAAGAGCTTGCGAGACGGAATAGATGTCATCGCTCCGCGTCTCGAAGGAGTCGGACCAGATGACCTTGTCTCGCGTCGTGTCGATGAGGCTGGAAAGGATGCGAAGGCCTGTGGCCGTACTGCGGAGCTCGCCTTCGACGACGTAGCGAACATCGAGTTCGCTGCCTGCCTCGCGGGTGGCCTTGCCAGATTCCACGAAGACGCTGGAGGAGCGGCGCGAGATCACCTCGCAACCGCGGCTCCGAGCAAGCAGGGTGGTAAGCTCCACGGTCACGATCTCGGCCGCCGTGAGGAGATCGTCGTTCCCGCCGGTCACCTCGATCGGAAAGACGGCAAGCCGCGGCCTGCCAGCGGACTCCTCGGGCCGTGTGGTTCCGGTCCCGGCAGGCGCCGCCCCCGGACCGGTTTCAAGGATCGCGTTGGACGTCGCCCGCCGACGCAAGATCGGCCGCAATGCGGCGGGCACGATCGCGATCAAGGCGACGATTGCAGCGAGCCCGGAGAAGAGCGCTTCGTTCTCCGATATCCACGTTGCGATCTGGTCGAGGCCGTTCACCTGGTGGCGACTCCTGGTTCGACGCGGGTCGCGCCTAGGGTTCGAC
>JAFDCZ010000377.1 GCA_019312665.1 Deltaproteobacteria bacterium
GTCGGCGCGGCCTTCGGCGATCATTGCGGTCTCGGTCTTGCCCGGTGCAATGGCGTTGAGATTGATGCCCGCTCCGATCCACTCGGCTGTTGGCGCATTCCGCCGCACCCAATGAGCCAACGCCGTTTTCGTAGCCGGGTAGGCGCCGATGGATCCCACCTCGTCGCCGATCTTGCGGGCCGCTTCTTCGTCGCCTGAGAGACAAGCTTCGATGAGGGCAGGGGAGGTCATGCCCGGGGGAACCGTCGTCGTGGAATTCGAGCTGAGTACGACGACCGCTGGGGCGGGAGCCGAAGCGAGGGTCTCACGCAAGCCGGTGAGCAGGTCGATCGTTCCGAAGTAGTTCAGGCTGGTGACCAGGCTCCCCGCGCGACCCGGTAGCCCGGAAAGGCCGGCGCACGGAACCAGTCCGTCGAGCACGCCCTTTGACAGCTCTCGGATCTGTGCAATGGCGTCGGATCGGCCACCTCGAGTTGCGAGGTCGGCGACGATGTCGGCCTGTTGCACGTCGACGCCAATGACGCGTTGCCCCTCGTCGGTCAGCCGTTTGCTGAGGGCGGCTCCGATGCCCGAGGCCGCTCCTGTGATGGCGATGGTCTTCATGCTGCTCTCCAACGGTTGGATCGGGGCTCGTCCAGCTCTCTTTGACGCTAACACGCCACGCCCATGCTGGTCAGGATGGGCCAAGGTGTCTCGACGCCTCTGCTACGCGGGCTTCGCCTCCGCGCCGAACCAACGAGCCAGCACTCCAGCGGCTCGCCGCCCAACGAGCCTGGCTGCCGCTCCCTGATCGAGCTCCGGGTTGATTCGCCTGGCCTCGCGAACGTGCCGCTCCGCGGTCTGTGAGTCTCCCCGGCTCACGGCTACGAGGGCTGCCAGGAGATGCGCCGGGAAAAAGGTCGGGTCACAACGGAGGGCCTGCGCGATGCTGGCTTCGGCTTCGCTCGGCCGATCGAGTTGGAGGTACGCACCAACGAGTACGGTGGCCCAGGGCGCATTGCCCTTGTAGGCCGGCGTCAGTCTCAGCGCATCTTCGATCAAGGCGGCACCTGCCTCGAAACGTTTCAACCCGACGAATGCCGTACCCAGGGCTGCCTTTGCTTGAGCGTTGCTTGGGTTGAGTTCCACCGCGCGTTCGAGCAGCGGGACACCCTGCTCGTATCGTTTGATGTCGCAGTAGGCGCAGCCGACATGGCCCAATACGTCCGACGAGGGATCGTCGATCTCGAGTGCCTGGTGGCATGCACGCAGCACCTTCTCGGTGTGCTCGTTACTCGCATCGACGAATCCGAAGACCTGGCACAGGGCCAGCAAGAGGGCCAGGTAGCCATGGGCCTCCGCGTCATCGGGCTCCACGGCAATCGCCTCTTCGAGCAGCGCCGTGGCCCGGCTGAAGCTGTTGCGGTTCAAGCCTTCATCGAATTGGATGCCTCGGGCCCGAAGAATGAGATCACGGGCAGCGCGGCTGCCTGGGCGTCGCCGTGAGTGAACGACTTCGGCGCGGGTGAGCTCGAGTCCAAGGTGGGATCCGACTTCCTCGGCAAGGGATTGCGAGACAGAAAGGATGTCATCGCTAGGCGTCTCGAAGGAATCGGACCAGACGACTTTGTCTCGGGTCGTGTCGATGAGGCTGGCACTGATCCGAAGGCCTGCCGCCACGCGCCGGACATCGCCTTCGACGACGTAGCGGACATCGAGGTCGCTCCCGGCCTCGCGGGTCGGCTTGCCGGACTGCGCGAAGACGGTGGAGGAGCGGCGCGAGATCACCTCGCAACCGCGGCTCCGGGCAAGCAGAGTGGTGAGCTCCACGGTCACGATCTCGGCCGCTGTGAGGAGATCATCGTCCCCGCCTGTCGCCTCGATCGGAAAGACGGCAAGCCGCGGCCTGGCCGAAGATTCCTCGGGTAGAGTCGTTCCGCTCCCGGAAGGCGCTGTCGCCGGACCGGTTTCAAGGATGGCGTTGGACGTCGCCCGTCGACGCAAGATCGGCCGCAACGCGGCGGGCACGATCGCGATCAACGCGACGATCGCAGCGAGCCCGGAGAAGAGCGCTTCGTTCTCCGATATCCACGTTGCGATCTGGTCGAGGCCGTTCACCTGGTGGCGACTCCTGGTTCGACGCGGGTCGCGCCTAGGGTTCGAC
>JAFDCZ010000378.1 GCA_019312665.1 Deltaproteobacteria bacterium
CCGGGTGACACAACAAAGTCGTACTCGAGCTGGCGTTGGCTCGTCCCGTAGTAGACGAGGTCTACGCCTGGGTAAACCTCGGTAAAATGGACGCGGCCGTAGTGAGGTATGCCTGTATGCCAGCCCGCTGGATCCTTCCCCACGAAATAGTTGCTGTGTCCCGACTGCGGCATCAGGCCGACGCTCGTCGGATCGGGATTGGCCCCCACCAACGCCATTGATACGGTCATGTCCCGCGCCGCCACGAGCGACTGTCCTGCACCTCGATTGGTGGAAGCGGTCGGATCGTAGAGGCGTAGCACCGCGCGATTGCTTCCCAGGAGGACCGCAAAGCCGTTCCCGCGAGACAGAAAGCGCACTTGCGAATCCGCCTGGCCCTGATTGGCTTCGAAATGGAGCGGTTGACCGATCGCTTGAAACCGTGTGGACGCCTCATCGGGCCGCCTATCGGTGCCGGTATTGTGGCTTGAAGCCACGAAGAGTAGAGAAGCAAGCGCCACCAGCGCAGCCCACCGGGCTGCCGCGTTCATTCGTATCAATTGCCCATCCTCCTGGCTATATGAATGACAAGAAAGCAAGTGTGATGCCAATGGTTAGGTAGTGGCCGTATGAACGAAGTTTGAGTAGGGGCTTCTCGCTCTCCGATCCTCAGATCGCCCTGTGGCCCTTGCTCGGCAAGTGTCACGGCTCGGCGTGCCCTGATCGATTCGCGGAACGCCTCATACCGGCCGACGAACGGCCCGGGCAATTCCTCAAACGGCCGAAGGGCATGAGGCATCTCTAGTCATTTCGAGGATTGGCTGGGGCCATTTACCTCACAAGTGAGAGGGCGAATAGGAATTTCAAGCAGCGTTTCAGCACGACCGATAAGTACGGTTGAACTAAGCCGCTGACGCGGCAGGGAAGCTTTGCGGGACGCCGGGTGCGTCCTCGTGGCCCCTGGGCCGATTCGTCAGGCTTTTCCGGCTGTCGCCGCCTCGCTCCTCCACGATGACCTCCATGTGCGCCATCCCGCGCACGCGAAGCGCCGTGCCTCTGTGCGGCCAAGGAGGTCCCCCCATGACGAAGCTCCGTGAACAGATGTCCAGGACATGGTCCTGCGAGGCATGGCTCCCAGCACACAACGAGCCTACCTGCAGGCTGTGACGAAGTTCGCACGCCATTACAACCGATCGCCAGACCGGATCTCGAACGGCGAACTCAAGGCCTACCTTCTCTATCTCCATCTGGAGGAGAAGCGCGCAACGAGCACCTGCAACGTCGCGGCGGTGGCCTTGCGCTTCCTCTATCACAAAACGCTCGGGCGCCCCCACACCGACTTCGATGTTCCGATCGCGCGCCAACCGAGCAAGCTCCCGTTTGTACTCAGCCGAGACGAAGTCGCTCGACTCCTCGCGTGCACCTCGTTCCTGAAGCACCGAAGGTTGTTCTTGACCACCTACTCGGCTGGCCTGCGCGTCAGCGAGGTCGTTCGACTGAGGCCCATGGACATCGACTCCGCTCGCATGCTGATCCGCGTCGAACAAGGCAAGGGATCCAAAGATCGACTGACGCTGCTCTCGCCGCATCTCCTCGAAGAGTTGCGCGACTACTGGCGCCGTGTACGGCCAGGCCCATTGTTCCTCTTTCCGGGTCGCGATGGCCGAAGCCCCGTACGCGCCACGGGCATCAAAGAGGCCTTCGCCAAAGCCAAGCGCCGCGCCCAGATCGACAAGCCCGGCGGCATCCACATGCTCCGGCACAGCTTTGCCACCCACCTGCTCGAGGCCGGAGTCGATCTCCATACACTGCAACGACTGCTCGGACACCACTCGATCCGCTCGACGACGCGTTATCTCCATCTGGTGGAACCGGCCTACCATGCCGCGCGGGCTTGCCCGGACTTGCTCGACTTCTCCCGCGACGCATTCGACTCTTCGAAGTAGCCCGTCGTGTGTGCACCCCCGGAGTCTCCGACTCCGGTGGGAACTCATCCGAAGGGAGCCCGGGCATCGCCTGAACTCGGTGACCTCTTGCGCCGTCATGGGGAGCGTTATGCAACGACCCATCGGGTGAGTTCCATCCAGCGCAAGGTGATCCGGGCGCTGAGCCAATGCCGTACCGCAGCCCTCGGCGGTCATCTCGAAGCCTGTGAC
>JAFDCZ010000001.1 GCA_019312665.1 Deltaproteobacteria bacterium
CTTCCAACGAGCCCCCGGCTGCAGCGCCGATCCGCCCTGGAGACCCGGATCCTTACCTCATCCTGGGAATGAAGCGAGCCGATCGGGTGGAGCCCATGTTCGAGGAATGGGTTGCCGCTGAGGGGGACATCGCCGTCGTCGCGCTGTACGGGCCGGAGCGGGCCGCTGCCCTCGAACGGCTCTCCGCTCGCGGCTTCTGGCCCGCCGTCCCCCGCGACGAGGACGAGGAAACGAACAGCGGTTGAATCATTCCGCGGCATTCCCCGTGTTTCGGGTCTTGTCAAGATTTGGAATCCCGGAAGAGTTGACCTAATCGTGTTCTTCTTGTGGAAACGCGAGGAACCGGGTTGCCGGACAAGATCGTCGCCGATGAACTCTCCCTGCTCGAGGGTGTGAACGATGCGCTCGCGAGCGCTCCCACGCCGAAGCCACCGTCGGAAGCGAACCTGGTCGATGATCTCGAGCGCATTCGACCAGAGTGCCGTGCTCGAGCAGCTTCGAAAATCGCGCAGCACTCCCCAGGTCGATCCCGCTTCCCCGTATTTCGCCCACATGCGCATCCGCGAGGGTGAGCGGGTGCGTGATCTCTTCCTGGGCCGGGCGACCCGCCTCGATCACGGCTTGCGCATCATCGATTGGCGCCACGCCCCGATCGCCCAGCTCTTCTATCGCTATCAGCAGGGCGAGGAGTTCGAGGAAGAAATCACAGGACGCACCCACGAGGGCACGATCGAAGCCAGGCGGGCGGTGACCATCCGTGAGGGCCGGCTCGAACGGGTCGAGGCGCCCGAGGGCACGTTCCGAGCCGACACGACTGAACCGGACGGATGGAAGATGACTTCCCGCGAAGCGCCAAAGCTCGGCGGCGGTGAAGGCTCTGCCCTGCGCGTGAACGCAGTCGGTCAGGGCGCGATGCGCCAACTCGGGACGGATACGCAGGGGAACATCCGACGGGCCGACAAGCACCTGCCGGACATCGCGGCGCTGATCGACCCGGAGCAATTCGCCCTGATCGCACGCCCATCGGCGGGCCCGGTGGTGATCCGCGGTGCGGCTGGCTCGGGCAAGACGACGGTGGCGCTTCACCGGATTGCCTATCTGGCCTACGAGGATCCGCAGATCGACTCGGCAGCGACACTCTTCGTGGTCTTCTCCTCGGGCCTGCGCGATTACGTGAGCCACGTCCTGCCCGCCCTGGGTGTCGAGCGGGTCCGGGTCACGACGTTTCGCGAGTGGGCTGCGGAGCATCGCCGGCGCTTGTTCCCCGCGTTGCCGAACCGGCATCGGGAAGACACCCCCGCCCTCGCTCAACGCCTGAAGCTGCATTCGGCCTTGCTCGTCGCCCTGGAGCGGCAGGTTGCGGGCGTACAGGGCAAGGCTTCCGCCGATCAAGTGCTCGACGATTGGGTCAGCGTGCTGACGAACCGCGAACTCCTCTGGGAGGTCTTCGCCGAGCACGCACCCGAGGCGTTCAGTGAACGCCAGCTTGCCGAGGTGACCGATTGGTGCAGGCGGCGGCATGAGGAATGTCAGGGCTGGCTCGAAGGCGACCGGGAGGTTCTGGCAGAGCTCGACCCGGAGGACGACGCCCTGCTGCTGCGCTTGTGGCAGCTACGCGTTGGCCCCCTCGGAAGGCCCAACGGGCAGCCGCTCGAGTACCGGCATATCGCCATCGACGAGGTGCAGGATTTCTCGCCCCTCGAGGTTCAGGTCCTGATGGACTGTCTGGATGCGCAACAAAGCCTCACGCTTGCCGGCGATACCCAGCAGCACGTGATGCAGGAGGCAGGCTTCGCATCGTGGAGTGATTTCTTCCGCCATCTGGGCATCGAAGGCACTTCCGTCGAGACGCTGCAGGTGAGCTACCGCTCGTCGGACGAAATCGCGCGCTTCGGCCACAGCGTGCTCGGTCCGTTACGAGAAGACGGTATCCCGTTGATCACGACCCGCAGCGGCCCGCCGGTCGAACTCTTCCACTACACCGATCACGGCGCCTGCATTGCCTCGCTGGCCGACGCCCTCTCCCGCCTCTCCGATGTGGAACCCCTGGCATCGGTGGCGCTTCTCACGCCTGGCGAGGAGATCTCCGAGCTCTACTTCGAAGGCCTCGTCAACTGCGACGTACCCCGCCTGCACAGGGTCACCCGCCAGGATTTCAGCTTCGCCCCGGGGATCGAGATCACCGAGATCGAACAGGTGAAGGGCCTCGAATATGACTACGTCGTACTCATCGACGTCAGCCAGAAACACTTCCGCGACGATGCCAAGGCCCGCCGGCTCCTCCACGTCGGCGCCACCCGCGCCGTCCACCAACTCTGGCTGACCAGCGTGGGCAACCCCTCCCCCCCCGTCCTCGAAGCCATCCAACAAGTCTCCTAGACGGAACGGAGCGGACGCTCCCAGGTTGCGCTGGATCTTTCGTACCAGGCGACGTCCCAGTATTGATCGTGCTTTCGGCCGACCTCGGTGAACACACCGATCTTGCGGAAGCCGAAGCGTTCGTGGAGCCGGATCGAGGGGTCGTTCGGAAGGGTGATGCCGGCGAGAATGCGATTCAGGTCCTGGTCAGCGAGGGCTGAGAAGAGCGCTTCGTAGAGCCTGGTGGCGTGGCCCCGTCCCTGACACTCGGACGCCACATAGATCGTCGCCTCCACGGAAGTCGCATAGGCCGGTTTGGAACGAAAGGGCATCGAGCCGGCGTAGCCTTGGACCGCTCCATCTTCCTCGACCACCAACAGGCGATGGGCGCCGTGCATGGCAAACTGCCCGAACCAGGCCTCGCGGTCGCTCTCGCTGAAGATGCGCACGTCGAAGGTGACCGGCCCGGCCTCGACATAGTGGTTGTAGATTGCGGTGATCTCCGCGAGATCACTCCGCAGCGCGGGGCGCACGAGGGGCTCGGCCATGGCGCTATCCTCGCACGTCGTGCGGGAGCTTCGCGACATTCTCGACGCCTTCGGCGCCCTTCGAGGCGACCAGACGGCCATCCTCGCCAGTGTGGTCCACACAGCGGGCTCGACCTATCGTCGGCCCGGCGCTCGGCTTCTGGTGTTGCCAGGCGACGAGATGATCGGGCTGATCGGCGGCGGCTGCCTGGAAGGCGATCTGCTCGAGCACGCCCTCCGCGTCCGCGCGAGTGATGAGCCCACGCTGGTTCACTATGACGCCACCGCAGAGGACGATCTGGTCTGGGGCCTCGGACTCGGCTGTGCAGGCGTCGTGGACGTCTTGCTCGAACCGGTCTCGCCCGCGCAGCCGGGGCCACTCACGGCGCTGACCGCCTGGCGCGCCACCCGGGAAACCGGAGCGCTTGCAACGGGTCTCGAAGATCCCTGGCTCGGACGACATTGGGCCCTGCATCCCGATGGCCGGGTGGATGGAGCGCCGGACGATGACCTCCGCGCGGCATTGGCCGAATGCCTCGAGAGCGGCCGTGGCCGCCAACTCCCGGCGGCGGGTGGTCGCGTGAGCATCGAGATCGCCCGCCCACCGCTGCGGCTGGTGATTTTCGGCGCGGGCCCGGATGCGATGCCCGTAGCGCGGCTTGCTCTGGAACTCGGCTGGGAGGTGGAGCTCTCCGACCCCCGGCCCGCCTACGCCCAGCCCGAGCGGTTTCCGGGGGCGCGAGTGGTTTGCGTACCGTCCGGAGAAGCGGTCGCGCAGATGGCCGTGCGCGACGATACCTACACGATCGTGATGACCCACCACTACCTGCATGATCGTGCGCTGTTGGCCGGGCTGCTGCCGTCGGCGACTCCGTACATCGGCCTGCTTGGCCCTCGGCAACGGGCGGACGATTTGATTGCGGAGCTTCTGGAGGAAGGCGTCACCATGACGGAGAAGCAACTCGAACGGCTGCATGGCCCAGCGGGGCTCGATCTCGGCGGTGACGGACCCGAAGCCATCGCGCTCTCGCTGATTGCCGAGATCCAGGCCGTCGCCGAAGGCCGTTCCGGCGGTTGGTTGCGGGCCCGCAAGGGCCCGATCCACGATCCGCTGCTCCCGTGACTCCCGAGCCCGAACCCTTCGCCGGACGCATCGCCGCCGTCCTGCTTGCCGCCGGTGGGTCGAGCCGCCTCGGCCGCCCCAAGCAGTTGCTCGTATGGCGCGGCGAACCCCTCGTGCGACGTGCCGCTCGCGCCGCGTTGGATGCCGAAGTGGATGAACTCATCGTGGTCGCCGGGGCCGACCGCGCGGCGATCGACGACGCCCTCGACGGCCTGGCCGTTCGCGTGGTGACGCACACAGCCTGGGCGGAGGGAATTGGGAGCTCGATCGCTTGCGGCGTCCGCGCGGCTAGCGCCGATGCGGTCCTGCTGCTCCTCTCGGACCAACCCGCCATCGATTCGGCGCTCCTTCGCCAACTGGTCGATGCCGGACGCGCAGGCCACGAGAGGGTTGCCTGCCTCTATGCGGGCGTGCTCGGTGTTCCGGCGCTCTTCGCGGGGAAGCCAGCTCTCAGCGTCTTGAGCGGACTCGAAGGCGACCACGGAGCCCAGGCGCTGCTCGCGAGAGAACCGGGCAGCGTCTTTGCCATCGCCGCTGAGCAAGCCTCGTTCGACGTGGACGATGAGCGCGACTGGACGCGCTGGAAGGAGCAGCATGACGTCGACTGAAGAGCAGACGCTGCGCGCCGATCTGGAGAGACTCCGCCGGGAGCTGACCGCCCACGCAGCCGCCACTGAACAAAGCGCCCGCCCTGTCGACCTCGACCAGCCGATCGGCCGTCTCTCGCGAATCGACGCCCTCCAGCAACAGCAGCTCGCCACGGCCCAGCGTGATGCCGCCCGCTTACGCCTGCAACAAATCGATTCCGCCCTCGACCGGCTCGAATGCGGAGACTACGGCGAGTGCATCAGCTGTGGCGAAGAGATCGAATTCCGGCGGCTGAAGGCCCGGCCGGAGAGCCCTGT
Organism: Deltaproteobacteria bacterium; assembly: GCA_019312665.1. Taxonomy (GTDB): domain Bacteria; phylum Myxococcota_A; class UBA9160; order UBA9160; family UBA6930. The sequence continues at coordinate 4,914 of JAFDCZ010000001.1, forward strand.
TTGCTTGCCGTGTCAGAGCCGGCGCGAAGCTCGCCACTGAGCTTCAGGACCTCGGCGTGGTGCGAACACCCGCCAGATCGTTCAAGCCCTTCAGCAGGAAGGGCACCCCGCGAAACGGCCCGTCGGGAGGCTCCCCTTCCGCCTCGGCGAGAGCGCGCTCGAAGACGCGCGTGACGACCGCATTGATCGGAGAGTCGAGCGCCTCGATGCGAGCGACCGCACGCTCCACCAACGCCCGGGAGGTCACCTCCCCGCGTCTGACCTGTTCCGCCTGGCCAAGGGCGTCCAAGCGGTCGAACTCGTCGTCGACGATCTCCTGCACACGGGAGAGGCCGCAGGAATGCCGCTGCAGGCCGCTACCCCGAGGCCCGCCGGCGCGAGGAGGAAGTCCCTGCGGCGAAGCCGGGCCGAGAGGTCGATCCTGGACATGCTCCATTTTTCCTGGCCTGTCGTCGCCCCGCATGATACATCTGGTTCATGAAGGAGTGGACGCATGAACGGCAATAAATGCCCCGACGTTGCCCCCGGCGACGCGCGTCCGCCCGCAGTCTGACCCGACCCTGAGACTCTGGAGGCTGCGGACGCGAAGCCACGCAGCCCTCCGAAAACGCATCTCGTCTCCAAGGTCCGATTGCCATGGTCCAACCCACCGAAGTCGTCCTTCCCACACCCCCGCCCCCTGACAACGGCCGCGGAGGCCTGCGCGAGGTGGGCTGGCTCGCCTACCCCGTCATCCTGAGCCAGATCTCGAGCACCGTGATGGGTGTGGTCGATTCGGCAATGGTCGGGCGCCTCGGCGCGACCGAGCTCGGCGCGGTCGGTTTCGCCGGCATCTGGTGCTGGACGCTGTTCTCGTTCTTCTTCGGCACCGCTACGGGCGTGCAGACGTTCGTCTCCCAAGACCACGGGGCCGGAAGGGAGGAGCGCTGCGGACAATGGGCCTGGCAGACGCTCTGGCTGGTCGTCCCCGCCGCGCTCCTGGCCGCAGGAATCGTGTCCATGGTGCAGGAGGAAGCCCTGCGCTTGCTAGGCCCCTCGAGCGAGCTCCAGCTCGCAGCCAGCGAATACCTGCGCCCGCGGCTGATCGGCGCAGTGGGAATGACCCTGGCCTTCGTCTGGATCTCCTTCTTCCGAGGCATTGGCGACACCCGGACGCCGATGATCGCAGCGATCCTGGCGAATGTGGTGAACGTCGGCCTCGACTATGCGCTGATCTTCGGAAACTTCGGCTTTCCGGCCTGGGGCGTAGCGGGCGCAGGCATCGCCACCGCGGTCGGCGAGTGGGGCTACGCGCTCTTCGTCTTCGTCGCGGCCATGCGCTGGCGCCGTATCCGCGATGCGTTCGCCACGGCCCCCGTGCGTCCGCAACTCGCTGCGTTGCGGCGCCTCCTGCGCACAGGCGTCCCGATCGGCGGCCAATGGGTGATGGACATGCTCACCTTTGCGGTCTTCACGACCTTCGTCGCGCGCATGGGCGATACGTCGATGGCCGCAAGCCAGGCCTTCGTCGCGCTGCTCTCCATGTCCTTCATGCAAGCCTCGGGCATTTCAGTCGCCGCCTCGACGCTCGTGGGTCGTTATGTCGGCGCTGGCGATCTCGAAGCAGCCACTCGAAGCTTCTGGACCTCGCAAATCTTTGCGGGCATTCTCTCTGTCAGCATCGCCGCCCTCTTCCTGGTCGCTCCTGACGCGATGATGCGAATCTTCACCGACGATCTCGAGGTCATCGCGCTGGGCGTACCCCTGGTCCGCCTCGGCGCCTTCTTCCAGCTGATGGACGCGGCGGCGATCGTGACTTCCGGCGCCCTTCGAGGCGCGGGCGACACGCGTTGGCCCTTCGTCGCCCAGTCGCTCCTCGGCTGGGGGCTGCAGGTGCCGCTCGCATGGTTGCTGGGCGTCTCCTGGGACGGCGGCCTGCGAGCCGCCTGGATCGCCTGCACGATCTACATCTCGATCCTCTCCCTGGTCCTGTTCTGGCGCTTCCGCTCCGGAAGTTGGCGGGAGATCGACATCCAGGCGTAGAGCCAAACGCTCTTGCGGATCGCCCGGCATCTTCGCCCGGGCAAGCGTGGTACCTTCCACGGCTTCCAGCGCCTGAACGGAACCCATGTCTGACACGGCATCCCTCGATTCCCTCGACATCATCGGCCCGGACACCTACGCGAAGAACGGATACCCCCACGCCGCGTGGAAGCGGCTGCGCAACGAGTCGCCGATCCACTGGTTCGATCTCCCGGAGGGTGTCGGCTTCTGGGCCGTCACGAAGCGCGCCGACATCGTCCAGATCTCGAAGCAACCAGAGATCTTCCAGAACGCGCCGCGCTTGGCGATCTTCGAGAAAGGATCGCCTCCCGAAGGTGAGCGGACTTTCGTCCGGCAGCTCTTGAACATGGATCCACCGGAGCATCCGAAATTCCGAAACGCAGCGAGCCATTGGTTCACCCCGCGTGCGATCCGTCGGCGAAGACCTGAGGTAGTGCGGCTCGCTCGGGAACTTCTCGCGAAGATGGCACCGGATGGCGAAACCCACGAAGCCGATTTCGTGGCCGATCTCGCGGCCCCGCTCACCCTCTCGGTGCTGGCGGACATGCTCGGAGTACCGCGCGACGATTGGCCGCTGATGTTCGAATGGACCAACCAGATCGTCGGCTCGGCGGATCCGGAGTTTCAGAAGGAGGGAGCGGACCAGGGCGAGCTCGTGAGCCAGGCCCGCAACGAGCTCTTTCAGTATTTCATGGAGCTTGCGGAGAAGCGGCGCGCCAAACCCGAGGACGACATGGTCAGCGTGCTGGCCAACGCCGAGATCGATGGAGCCCCGATCCCCCCGCTCGAGTTGCTCTCCTTCTACCTGGTGCTGGTCGTGGCTGGCAACGAAACCACCCGCAACGCAGCCAGCGGAGGGTTGCTCGCGCTGATCGAGAATCCGGGCGAGCTCGCGAAGCTGCGCGGCAACCCGGGCCTGACGAATTCTGCCGCCGAAGAGATCGTGCGCTGGACCTCGCCGGTGATCCAATTCTGTCGTACGCCGAACGTGGACGTGGAGCTTCACGGGAAGACCGTCCGCGCCGGGGAATCGCTCTGCCTCTTCTATCCCTCGGCCAACCGCGACGAGGAGATCTTCGAGGACGCGGATGCCTTTCATGTCGATCGCCGCCCGAACCCGCACCTGGGCTTCGGAATCGGCGAGCATTTCTGCCTCGGCGCGAACCTGGCGCGCCTGGAACTGCAGGTCGTCTTCGAGGAACTCGCTCACCGTCTCGAAGAGATCGAGCTTGCCGGACCCTTCGAGCGCATGCGGTCGAGCTTCCTGGGCGGCGTCAAGCGCATGCCCATCCGCTTTCGTATTCGCCCTGAGAGCGGCTAGCGCCCGTTTCGTTCCATGACGTGGATCCGCCACTTCCTTCCCTTCATCACCCGCACCCACCGCTGGATGTACCTGGCGACCGGTGGCTGGATCGGTGGCTGGCTGCCCGGGATGCGCTTCCTGTTGCTGGGCCATGTCGGCCGTCGCAGTGGAACGGCCTACCTGACACCGATCCTCTACGTCTCGGACGGCGACCGGATGATCCTCGCGGGCTCGAACGCCGGGCAAGACCGACCCCCGGCGTGGTGGCTCAACCTGCAGGCGCGCCCGGAAGCCACGGTTCAAACGGGCCGACGCCGTTTCGCCGTGAGGGCGACCACTGCGCGCGACGCGGAAGCAGAACGGCTTTGGGCGCTTCTTCGGAACAGCTACCCCTGGTTCGACAGCTACCGTGAGGCGACCGAGCGGGAGATCCCGATCATCGTCCTCGAGCCCAGCTGAATCCCGGGCTGGCAATCACAGCCACCCTGAGAAGGAACCAAGATGCGATCTACCTCCACCCTGCTCGTCATCACACTGGCCCTTTGGCTCGCCGGATGCGGCCAGGGCGACACGTCGCTGCCCTCGGTTCCCTCGGACCCGGGCGCCGACGCCTTCGGCCACACGGCGCCCACGGAGGCCACTGTGGCCATGCGCGGAAACCGGGTGAAGAATCTTCCGCTGGCGGACACGGCCGACCGCGAAGACGCGATCCGCGGCCTGGTAGCCCGAGAGGATGTGCTGGAGATCCCCGGTGCCGGCGATCGCCTCGTCTGGAACCGGCCGGCCTACGATTTCATCGAGGGTCCCGCGCCAGACTCCGTGAACCCGAGCTTGTGGCGCCAGGCCAAGTTGAACAACCTGCATGGGCTCTTCGAAGTGACGCCTGGCGTCCATCAGGTGCGCGGTTACGACCTCGCGAACATGACGCTGATCGAGGGCGAGCGCGGCTTCATCGTGGTCGATCCCCTCGGCTCTGCTGAAACAGGCGCCGCCGCCCTGGCCTTCGCGCGTAAGCACCTGGGGGACAAGCCTGTCACTGCGGTGATCCTCACGCATAGCCACGTCGATCACTTCGGAGGAACGTCAGGCATCGTTTCGCGCGAGGAAATCGAATCCGGAAGCGTCCGAATCATCGCACCGGCCGGCTTTCTGCATGAAGCCACCAGCGAAAACCTGCTGGCAGGCCCGGCGATGGCCCGGCGCGCCTCCTTCATGTACGGCTTCCGCCTGGCCCGCAGCCCGCGAGGGCACCTCGACTCAGGCCTCGGCAAGGAGCCCGGACGCGGCAGCACGACGATCCTGCCACCTACGGACATCGTCGACCGCACGCCTCAGGAAATGACCCTGGATGGCGTGCGGTTCATCTTCCAATACGCCCCGGAATCCGAGGCTCCGGCCGAACTCATGTTCTACCTCCCGGAGAAGAAGGCGTTCTGCGGAGCCGAGGTCGTCTCGCGCACCATGCACAACCTCTACACCCTTCGCGGTGCAAAGGTGCGCGACGCCCTGCGCTGGAGCAGCTACATCGACGAAGCGCTCGAACTCTTCGGCGGCGACGCAGAGGTGGCGTTCGCGAGCCACCATTGGCCGACCTGGGGCAACTCCCGCATCCAGAGCTACTTGAAGCGCCAACGCGATACCTACAAATTCATTCACGATCAGACGCTTCGGCTCGCCAACGCCGGCTACACGCCCCAGGAGATTGCGGATGCACTCGAGCTTCCGCCCTCGCTGCGCCCCCACTTCGGCAACCGGGGCTACTACGGCACCGTGCGTCACAATGCCAAGGCGGTCTATCAGGCCTACTTCGGCTGGTACGATGCCAACCCTGCCCACCTCGATCCATTGGCGCCTGCCGACGCTGCAGCTCGTTATGTCGACGCGATGGGCGGTGCGGCTCCTGTGCTCGAAAAGAGCCAGGCGGCCTTCGCCCGCGGCGAGTACCGATGGACGGCAATGCTCCTCGACCATCTCGTGTTCGCGGAGCCCGAGAACACCGAGGCTCGGGCTCTACTGGCTCGAACCTACGACCAGCTCGGCTACCAGGCAGAATCGGCGCCCTGGCGCGACGTCTACCTCTCCGGTGCCTACGAGCTCCGGCACGGCCCGCCTCCTGCCGACGCGCCGAGTCCCCTGGCAGGAGCCACAGAGCTCGTGAAGCACATTCCGGTGGCGCGATTCTTCGATGCGATGGCGGCGCGGCTGAATGGCCCGGATGCCGCCGACGAGAACGTGACGATCAACCTCGTCTTCACGGACCTGAATGAGAGCCACGTCCTCTCCATCGAGAACGCCGTCCTTCACCATTGGCAACGCGAGCCGGCGCAGGATGCCGCCGCGACCCTCCGCCTCACCCACGGCTTCTTCCTGCGCCTGCTCCTCGGCCAGACGGGCCTGCGGGAGATGATCTTCTCCGACGAGCTCGAGGTGGAGGGCAGCCGTCTCGAGTTGATGGGCTTCTTCTCCCTCTTCGACCCGATGACGCCGAACTTCCCGATCGTCACGCCCTAGAGGTCGCCGGGACGTTCTGACCCGGCCGAACACGAGGCTGAGGCGGAATGCCGCGAGCAGCGGCTTCCCAGCACTCCCTGCGCCGCAAGCCTCCCCACTGAACGGCGCGTCAATTGCAGCGCACTGCCCCATGAGTCACAGCGAACTCCTCACCGCAGCCGAGCGCCTGCACCTCGATCTCGACGATGCCCACGTTCACATGCACGTGAGCGGGGCGTTCTTGTTCGAGCGGGGACCTCTCGGCCAGGGCGCCGGAGTGGCCTTCGACCGCATCCGTGACTTCGTGGAATCCCGCCTGTACCAGGTGCCCCGCTGCCGCCAGCGCCTGGCGCGGGCGCCCCTGAGCGGAGAGTTGGCCTGGGTCGACGACGCCACCTTCAATCTCCAATACCACGTGCGCCACACGCACTTGCCCCACCCAGGCGACGAGCGGCAATTGAAGCGGCTCTGCGGTCAGGTTGCCTCCCAACGCCTCGACAGGGAAAAACCGCTCTGGGAACTGCACGTCGTCGAGGGACTCGAAGACGGCCGCTTTGCCCTCGTCGTCAAAGCGCATCAATGCATCACGAAGGGTGTCTGGGAGATCGGACTGATCGAAGCTTTGCTCTCCGAGAGCGCCGATCCAGAGCCGGCCGAACCCGGCCCCGTGTGGCTTCCGCGTCCCGCGCCCTCGGGTCAAGATCTGCTGCGCAATTCCGTCACACACCGAGTAGAGGCTCCTCTCCGATTCGGACGCTTCCTGCTGGAAGCGGGCCAGAAACCGGAACGCCTCTGGACGGAGCTGCGCAGTGGGTTGGAAGGCTTCCTCGATGCGACGCCCGCTTCCGAGACCCCATTCAATCGTCCCATAGGCCCCCATCGGCGTCTCGACTGGCTCGTCTCCGACGCACAGAGTGCCCGCAACGTGGCGGATCACTACCGAACCACCCTCGACGCAGTGGCACTCGCCTCCTTGGCTGGCGCGGTGGGGCGCTTCTTCGAGCTGCGGGGAATTCCGCGGGCCGACCAACGAGATTTCAGCATGCGGGCGGCCCTTCCCGAACATGCAGGTGGCTTGCTCAACGAGGACCCCCCCGGCGACACACTCGCGTGGCTCATCGCAGAGTTGCCGATCGCGGAGCCGGACCCGTTGGCGCGTCTCCAGCAGGTCACGGAAGGGCTCGAGGCTTCGACGCACGTCGGCTACGAGTTGTTCTCCGGCGCCAGCGAGTGGCTCTGGCCTGGGATCTACGGCGCCCTGGCGCGGATACAGTTGGCGGGGCGGGCTTCGAACCTGACGCTCGCCTTGCTTTCAGGCCCGGAAACCGATCGCTTCCTGCTCGGTGCCCGTTTGACCGACGCCTTCCCCATCTTGCCGCTGGTGCCAGATCAGGCCTTGCGCGTGGCGCTCTACGCTCGGGGATCGCAGCTGCATTGGGGCTTCAACTCGGATTGGGATCTGCTTCCGGACCTGCACGATCTGGTGCGCTTCACGGATGAATGTTTCAAGGAGCTATGCGCAGCCGCAAACGCCCAGGCGGCCTGAGGCAACGGATGGACCACTATCACTACGAACGCCTCTCGGCCCAGGACAATGATTTCCTGGACTGGGAGTCCCCTTCCCTCACCATGCATGGCTCCGCGGTCATGGTCTTCGACGCATCCCCGCTGCTCACCCCAGACGACGGTATCGATTTCGCGACCATCAAGCGGGGCTTTGCCGCCGTCCTTCACCACGTACCGCGCTACCGCCAGAAGCTCGCATGGATGCCCGGCGACACTCGGGCCTACTGGGTCGATGATGCCCAGTTCAACGTCGACTACCACATGCGACACATCGCCCTTCCCCGCCCAGGCAGCGATGCGCAGCTCAAACGCATGGCGGCCGACATCATGGAGCGGCCCCTCGACCGTGGCCGCCCGCTCTGGGAGACATGGGTCGTCGAAGGCATCGCGGGCAATCGCTTCGCGCTCGTGATGAAGGCCCATCACTGCATGGTCGACGGCTCCTCGGGCATGAGCTTGATGGAACGCCTCTACTCGATGACCGCCGAATACGAAATCGCCGAAGCACCGCGCTTCGTGCCGCGACCCAGGCCCTCCGGCATGGAATTGTGGCGGGACGGATGGCGCCGCAGGCTCGATCTTCCCGGCCGCGCCGCACGGGGCGTGCGCGATTTCGTATCCGAAACCGAGGACCTGGGCGAGGAGCTGATCTCCCGGCTACGCGCAGTAGGTGACCTCGCAAAGATGAAGCTCGTACCTGCGTCGGATACACCGATCAACGGCCCAGTCGGCCCCCATCGCATCTTCGATTGGGTCGAACTCTCCCTCGAGGAGTTCAAGGCGATCCGCCGCGCCCGAGGCTGCTCGATCAACGATGTCGTGCTGACCACGGTCACCGGTGCGGTGCGGGAACTGATGACGCGCCGGCAGATCCGCCCGGAAGGCCTCGATTTCCGGGTGAGCGCGCCCGTGAACGTACGCCCCAAGAGGGACCAGGAGAAGATGGGCAACCATGTCTCCTCGTGGATCGTGCGGCTTCCCCTCGACGAGAAGGATCCTCTCGAACAGCTGCGTCGGGTCCACGACCTCACCCAGGATCTGAAGGATTCCCATCAGTCCGTGGGCGTCCAGATGATGACGGCTCTCCACGAGTGGATCCCGTTCGACATCCAAGGCGCATCCTCTGGCACCCAGAACATGCTGGTGACGAACATACCCGGACCGCCCTTCCCGCTGTACCTGATGGGCGCCGAGATGTGTTCGCTCATTTCCCAGGCACCGTTGATCGAAAACATCGGGCTCGCCGTGAGTGTCGTCAGCTACAACGGAAAGCTCGGCTTCGGCTTCAATGCGGACTACGACCGGCTGCCCGATCTCGGGCAATTCGTCCGCGCGATCGAGCGCTCGTTCGAGCACCTGGCTGCGGCCGCGGGTACGAACCAGCCCGGAGCCGAGTCGAGAGCGGCCATTCGCTGACTCACGCCAGGCCGGAGCCTGACATGAGTCAGCAGCCGTTCAGCCGAGATCGAGGTGCTTGGGGGGTCGGACGCTGATGTCCGCGATGTTCACGTTGATCGGCTGTGTGACGGAGAAGAGAACTGCGTCGGCCACGTCCTGCGGATCTCCGAGCATCTGCTTCATGGGCCCGGCAAGCTTCTCGAAGACCTCGTCCGGAAGCCTTTCGCCCTGCTTCACCTCGACCTCCACACCCGACATCGCAATGATCCCCTTCAGCACGGCGGGATCGAAGTTTCGGGCGAAGTTCGTCGCAATGGCGCCGGGCATCACGTTCACTACACGGATCGAGTCCTCTTCCAGCTCGGTGCGCAGCGTTGCGGAGATGGCATTGACCGCATGCTTGGTGGCGCCGTAGATGCCCGGATCCTGGCGTTGGGCTGCGATCGAAGAGATGTTCACGATGTGACCTTCGGCTTTGCAATCCCGCATCGCCCGAACGGCCGCCTGACAGCCAACCAACAGCGCCAGGAGGTTCGTCTCGAGCATGGCTCGCCACTCTTCCGGATCGCCATCCACGATCTTTGCGGGATAGGAGAGGCCTGCGTTGTTCACCATCACGTCGAGGCGACCCGTCTCGCGTACGGCTTCGTCGACGAGCGCCCGAACCTGGCCGGGATCTCGCAGATCGGTCACGACGACGGATGCGGCGCCACCTGCTTCCTCGATTCGCTTGCGTGTCGCGTCCATCGGCTCGCGGGTGCGGCCTGCGAGGAAGACATGGGCACCTGCGGTACCGAGGGTGAGTGCGATCGCGCGGCCAATTCCGCTCGACGCGCCGGTCACGATGGCGGTTCGGTCTTTCAGGGGGTTGGTTTCAGTCATGAGATCTCCTGTTGGGCGCGCAGGTGTTTCGTAAGCTGCTCGAGGCCGGCATCGACACCGAGAATCGGGGCGTAGCCGAGTTCGGCTTTGATCTTCTCCGTGTTGAGCGTGCAATCGCAACACATCAGATCGATGGCATGGCGGGTGACCGGAGGCGTGCTCTTCAAGCGAAGGCCTCGCCACACGCCTTCGACGAGCGCAGCGGCCGGGCGCGCGAGCCACGACGGCAAGGAGCGTTCGCCGAGCTCGACGCCATAGCAAGCCATCAGACGGGGCAGGAAGCTTCGGAAGGCCGAGTCCTTTCCGTCGGTAACGAAATAGATCTCCCCGGCCTTGCCTTTGGTCAGGGCCAGTTCTGTGGCATGGACGAGGTTCGCGACATGGGTCGTCGAGGTCCTGGCCCGACCTTCGTCGAGCCAGAGGAAAGCTCCGCTCTCGACCATCGCCTTGATCTCGGGAGCGAGGGTCTTGTCACCGGGGCCCCAGACGAAACGCGGTCGAAGGATCACCGTCTCGAAACCGGGGCCATTCGCGGCCAGGACCCGTCGCTCTGCCGCGCCCTTCGTCTCGGAATAGAGGTAGGGCGTGCTCTTGGGATAGGGATGGCTCTCGGTCACGTCCCGCAGATGCTGGCCGCGCCACAGCACGGCCTCTGTGCTCATGTGCACGAAGCGGCTGGCGCCGGCAGCTTTGGCAGCGGCCAGCACGCGATCGGTCCCGTCCACATTGATGCCCCACGCATCTGCGTGTGTACCCCAGGCTTCCACGAAGGCTGCGCAGTGCACGACGACATCACAGGCGGAAAGCTGACCGGGCTCGAGGCTGGCCAGGTCGCAGCGGACGGGTTCGGCACCTAGCGCTCGAACCGTGGCATCCCCCTTCTCCGAACGAGACATGGCGAGGACGTCGTGACCCTCGGACAACTGCTTCGCGATGGCACCGCCGATGAATCCAGTGGCTCCGGTGATGAAGATTCTCATGCCATCCCCACGTTCATCATGACATCGGCCGCCGCAGCCTGGAGCCGACGGGGCATGAAGCGCAGCGAGAATGCGGCGACCTTGTTTGCGAAACCGGGGATCACGCTGGGCCGCCCGCGCAGCACGGCGCGCAGGCCTGCACGAGTGACCTTACGAGCCGGCATCATCGTGAGACGATGGTACAAGGCGGGCTTCTGACCGGACACGTCGAGGAACTCGCTCTTCGTAACGCCTGGCGAGAGCACGGTGACATGAACATTCGTCTTGCGGAGCTCGTAGTTCAGCGCCTCGCCCAGGTTGAGGACATAGGCTTTGGCCGCGGAATAGGATGCGTAGCTGGGCGAGGGCTGGTAGCCACCGATCGACGCAACCTGGAGTACCCAGCCGCGGTCTCGCTCGAGCATTCCAGCCAGGTAGCGCTTGGTGAGATCTGCGAGCGCGACGACATCGAGTTCGAGCATCTCCCGCTCACGTTCCCAGGCGATCTCCATATGCCTGCCATACAGCCCGAAGCCGGCGTTGTTCACCAGCAGATCGATCTCCAGGCCCTGCCCGTCGGTTCGGCGCTTCAGCTCTGCAGCGGCATCGGGTGCGCCGAGGTCCAGCGCGATGACGCGCGCCTCGACACCATGGGCCCGTGTCAGATCCTCGGCCAACTGCTTGAGCCGATCCTCGCGGCGAGCCACCAGGACCAGGTTCGCCCCGCCCTCACCTGTTTCGGAACTCTTCCATGGAGATGTCCTTTCGTTGATCTATAGGAACGAACGTTCATTCCCTTCATGAGCGAACTGATTCGCCTATGCGGCCAGCAGACCCCAGACCGCCTCTTCCGAAAGGGCGATCGTCTCCTCGTCGAGGCGCGTGAGACCCGCCTCGGACTCCTTCGCCAGGCCGACGAAGGCGCCAAAGGCCAGAGCGATCAGCACCTCCGGCGGGCCCTCGCGGATCGCCCCCTCCGCCTGGGCCGAGCGGACGAATGTGGCCACCCCTTCCATCACGGAGTTCGAAACCTCACGGCTGGCGGGCTCCAGGTAGGGCAGATGGCGGTGCATCTCGAGAAAGCGAAAGGCCTCGGAATGCTTGCGGGAGAACTCCCAGAGGCCTCGCCACAGCCGGCGAAAACCCTCTCGCGGTGAGGGCGCGCCGGCGATCGCCTCGATCAGGAAGCGGTGCATCGAAAGCTTGCACTCGCGGTAGACCGCGTTCACCAGCGCTTCCTTGCCCTTGAAGTGGCGGTACATCGTGCCGGCGGCCACGCCTGCACGGGCAGCCACGTCCGGGACGGCGGTGCCGTCGTAGGAACGCTCGCTCATCAGCTCGAGGGCCGCGCGAACGATCGCTGCGCGGGTGTCCTGAGGGTCGTGTGTTCGGGTGGATCGCGCTGCCATGCCGTGAATGAATATTCATTCCTATCGATTCTGTCAAGTCAGCGGATGGGGCCTGCAGATATGACTTTTGGCAGGCGATATGCAAATATTCCTCGCCGTTCACGAACCATTTCAACCCGGCCAGCCAGCGGTCGGATGGAAGGAGAACCCCCATGGCCCGCGAAGCCGTCATCGTCGATAGCGTCCGAACCGCACTCACCAAGGCCCACCGCGGCTCGTTCAACATGACCGAGCCCGTCGACTACACGGCGCACGTGCTGCGTGAGGTCGTCGCACGCCAACCCGTCCTCGATGCTGAAGAGATCGAGGACGTGATCCTCGGCTGCGGAATGCCGGAAGGCTGTCAGGGCATGAACATGGGGCGCGTCGCCGCCTTGGCCGCCGGCTTCCCCAAGAGCGTTGCTGCGACCACCGTCAACCGCTTCTGCTCGTCGGGCTCCCAGGCCATCGCGATGGCCGCCCATCAGATCCTGCACGAGGGTGCAGAGGTCGCGATCGGCGCCGGCGTCGAAACCATCACGATGATGCAGGACGGCACCCAGAATACGAACCGGATGGTGAACGAGACGGCCAAGAACCGGTTTCCCGGTCTCTACTTCCCGATGGGTGTCACCGCCGAGATCGTAGCCGAGCGCTACGACATCTCCCGAGAGGACCAGGACGCCTACGCCGCCCAGAGCCAGGAGCGCTACGCCGCTTCGGTCGAGGCCGGCAAGGTTGCCGAGGACATCGTTCCGATGACGGTGACCCGACGCGTCCAGAAGAAGGGTGAGGAGCCCTACGAAGAAGAGTTCAAGGTCGAGCAGGACGAGTGCAACCGACCGGGTACCACCGTCGAGGCACTGGCCGGTTTGAAGCCGGTGTTCAAGACGGCGGAAGAAGGCGGCACCGTCACGGCGGGCAACGCTTCCCAGCTTTCGGATGGTGCGTCGGCAACCCTGCTGATGAGTTCCGACCGGGCAAAGGAGCTCGGCCTCGAGCCCCTCGGCGTGTACCGGGGCACGGCCGTCGCGGGCTGCGGCCCCGAGGAGATGGGCATCGGTCCCGTCTTCGCGTTGCCGAAGCTGCTGAAGCGCCACGGCCTCACGATGGACGACATCGACATCATCGAGCTGAACGAGGCCTTCGCTTCTCAGCTGCTCTACTGCCAGCGCGAACTCGACATCCCGAACGACAAGCTCAACCCGCTGGGCGGCTCGATCTCGATCGGCCATCCCTTCGGCATGACGGGCTCCCGCATGACCGGCCAGCTGCTGCGAGAGCTGAAGCGGCAGGGCAAGCGCTACGGGATCGTGACCATGTGCATCGGCGGCGGCCAGGGGCTGGCCTCCCTGTTCGAGGCCGTCTAGCCGAGGCAAGACAGTCGAAAGAATAGAGAGAGGACGTTCCTTGCTACGGATGCTGGGTGCCCCGGGCTCGCCTTACACGCGGAAGATGCGAGCGCTGCTGCGCTATCGACGCATCCCCTATCAGCTGCTCTTTCAGGGCTCGCCTGGAACGGAGGGGCTTCCCCGGCCCAAGGTGTCACTGCTGCCCACCTTCTTCCTGCCGGACGAAGACGGGAAGGAGGTGGCGGTCACCGATTCGACGCCGCTGATCCGACGCTTCGAACGTGAGTTCGAGGGACGCAGCGTCCTCCCGGAGGATCCGGTGCTGCGCTTCCTCGATGCACTGCTCGAGGACTACGCTGACGAGTGGCTCACGAAGGCGATGTTCCACTACCGCTGGTACTACGCGGCCGACATCGAGAAGGCCGGCGCCATTCTTCCGCTCTGGCGGAATACGAGCGTGACCGACGAGGAGGTTGCACCTTTCTCCAAGATGATTCGCGAACGCCAGATCGAGCGGCTGTGGGTCGTGGGCTCGAACGACATCACGGCTCCGGTGATCGAACAGAGCTACCGGCGTTTTCTCAGGGCCTTCGACGCCCATCTGCAACGCTTCCCCTACTTGCTAGGTGATCGCCCGGGCTCTGGCGATTTCGGAGTCTTCGGACAGCTCACCCAGCTCGCACTCTTCGATCCCACGCCGATGGCCGTCACCCTCGAAGAATCGCCGCGAGTGTACGCGTGGGTCGAGAGGATGGAAGATCTGAGCGGATTGGAACCCGGCCCGTGGATCTCCCCGGATGCCGTTCCCGATACGCTGAAGACAATTCTTACCGAGGTAGGCCGGGTGTATGCACCGTTCCTGCTGGCCAACGCGCAAGCGCTCGAACAGGGAGCTGAGCGGGTCGAGACGAGCATCGACGGCAAGCCCTGGACCCAGAAGCCCTTCCCCTACCAGGCGAAGTGCTTGCGTTGGTTGCGCGAGGCGCATGCGGAGCTTTCCGACTCTGAACGCACGGCCGTCGATGGCGTGCTCGCTGGCACGGGCTGCGAGGCGTTGTTCACCTAGAGCAGCGCGGGCCCCGCTTCACGCGGGGCGCCGCCGAGGAAAGCTCCGGGCCGGAACGCCAACCGCGCTGTGATCCGCGGGAACGTCCTCGAGCACGACCGCGTTCGCGCCGATCTGCGAGCGATCGCCGATATGAAGCGGCCCGAGAACCTTCGCCCCGCTGCCGATGAAGACATCATCTCCGAGTGTCGGCCCGGGGGAGCCAAAGGCGACGCGCGACGAGTTCGAGAGCCCGAGCGAAACGAAGGGCGCAATCGTCGCGTTCCTCCCGATCGTCGTCCGCCCGTTGATCACGATGAAACCGTGCACGAGATGCAGCCCGCCACCGATTCGCACATCGTGGCCGATCGACACGTTCGACAAGGACTGGCTCCAGCTGGCCAGCAGCGTTCCGAGTGGGCGAAGCCCGAGAGAGCAGAGCAGGATCTGGAGCCTGTAGCGAAGCGCAGCACCGAAGGTCTCCGTGCGAAACAAGACGTAGACGAGACGCCACCAGAGGGGTTGATCCGCCGAAAGGCTCGGGTACCACAACGCGTAGACGTCGAGATCTGCCCGGATAAGCCGTTGGGTCTCAGCCCAATCGACGGGTTCCGGTCGGGGACGTACCGCCTCGGCGCCCATTCAATTCTCCACCTGCGGTGCCAACGGCACGCGTTCTTCCAGGCATCCATAGGCCGTCGGCGTGAGCTTGATGACCGTGTGCAGGGGCATGTCGAGGTGCGGTGTCTCGACGATCGGAAGCTGCTGAAAGTACGCCACCATCGCCCGCAGGACGGCGCGGTGGGCCACGACCAGCACCGGGGTGCGGTAGCGTTCGAGCTCGATCAAGACCCGATCGATGCGGTGGATGACGTCCAGATAGGATTCCCCGCGCGGATAGCGGTACTCGAGTTTGTCTCGCCTACGGGCCTGGAACTCGCCCGGCATGGAGCGTTCGATCTCGGCGTACGTCATCCCCTCACAAGCCCCGGCATGGATTTCGTCGAGCGCCTTCCAGGAGCCGGTCTGCAGGCCGAGCGGCTCAGCCGTCAGGATCGTCCGGCGCAAAGTGCTCGTCCAGACATCGAGGTTCGCCGCCGCCGGAAAGGCGTCTCGAACATGGGCGGCAAGGCTTTGAGCATACTCGGCACCAGACACTGAGAGGGATGCGTCCCCACCGATTCGGCCCTGCATGTTGAACACGCTCTGGCCGTGGCGGGTGAGCCAGACTGGCCTGTCGGAGACCTGCAGGTTGGACAGGAAGAAGACGACCCTCCCGACGATATACCCGTACACGCGATTGATCACGACCTGGGCGCCCCGGTTTCGGAGCCGGACCCATGCACCCTCATCCTCTCCGAGCGTCTCATACTCATTTTCGTAGTGAGCGATTCGCTTGCGAAAATCGGCCAGGGCCTGGGCCTCGGGGACGCCCTCATAGTCCGGGGATCGGAGCTTCGTCTCTCGCAAGTTGGCTTCGATGATCGCCGGATCGTCATTCACGATCTCGACGAACAGGAGTTCGAAATCCTCGGCTTCGGCACGCTTTCGGATCGAGCGACGTCGCTCCCGGGTCGAATTGGTGGCATCGTAGACCGCGATCCGGCCTGCTTGCCGCAACCAACGACACGCGTCATCCAGTGCGTCCTTGGCGAGACCCGCCCGCTGCCTGGCGGCGTCTTCGTTGGCCGGGTCGAAGTACTCGTGAGATTGGCCCGGCCCGACCGTGACACGGCGATGCTCCCCCACGTTGAACGCCTGGGTGGGGTAGCCGAGCCAGGAGAGGTAGCCCACCAGCTTGCGGGCCGTGAACGTCTTGCCGCGGGCAGGAAGCCCCACCATGGCAATCAGGTGTTTTCGTCCTCGTCGGGGACGATCCATCTGTTCCCCCTGTTCGGAATGCGCCACCCTAGCAGGCGCGACACACCCGCGGAGGCAGACATCATGACGAAGATCGGCATTCTCGTTGGCGGCGGGCCGGCCCCTGGCATCAACGGCGTGATCGGCGCAGCAGCCATCTATGCGCGACGCCACGGCGCCCGCGTATTCGGCTTGCTCGAAGGCTTCCATTGGTTGATGGAAGGCGAGACCGATCGTTGCCTCGAGCTGAGCATCGGCACGGTATCGCGTATCCATTTGTTGGGCGGCTCGATCCTCCAGACGTCGCGCGCCAATCCGACCAAGAAGCCGGAGGATCTCCAGCGGGTGGTCGAGACGTTGCGCAAGATCGGTATCGACCACCTCGTGACGATCGGTGGTGACGACACCTGCTATTCCGCCATGCGCGTCGCCGAGGAAGCCGGGGAGGCCATCCGCGTGGCGCATGTGCCCAAGACGATCGACAACGATCTCCCGCTTCCCGAAGGGATCCCGACCTTCGGCTTCGAAACCGCAAGGGAAACCGGCGCGACGATCCTCAGTCACCTGATGGAAGATGCGCGAACGACGGGCCGCTGGTACGTGACCGTCATGATGGGGCGCTCCGCCGGGCACCTCGCACTCGGCGCAGCGAAATCCTCCGGCGCGACCCTCGCGATCGTCAGCGAGGAATTCCCGGAGGGCCCCATCCGGCTGGCCGATGTGCAGCGACGGATCGAGGCGTCGGTCGTCAAGCGGATCGCCTTCCATCGCCCCTACGGCGTGGCCGTGGTTTCCGAGGGGATCGGTGAGCGCTTGCATCCCGACGATCTGGAGCAGCTGCCTGAGCTTCCGCGCGACGAGCACGGCCACATCCGCCTCGCCGAGCTTCCGCTCGGACGATTGTTGGTTTCCGGGGTCAAGCAGGGGCTGAAGGAGCTGGGCCAGAACGTGACGATGGTGGCCAAGGATATCGGCTATGAGCTTCGTTGCGTCGCGCCCAATGCCTTCGACGCGGAGTACACGCGAGATCTCGGCGCCGGCGCCGTGCGCTGTCTACTCGACGGTACCCACTCGGTGATGATCACTCGTGAGGGGAACGGCATTCATCCCGTCCCGCTGGGTGACATCCTCGACCGTGAAACGGGGCGCACCCGTGTGCGCCATCTCGACATCACGAGCCCTTCCTACACCATGGCTCGCGCCCTCCAGGTGCGGCTCGAAGCCCAGGACCTCGAAGACCCGCGTACGATCGGCATGCTCGAAGAAACCACCGGACGTGGAATCGGCGAGTTGCAGGAGCGCTGGGCGGGGGCGCTCGACGGCTAGCTGGCGGAACCCACGCGCTCGACAGCTAGCTGGCGAGCCCCACGAGATCGACAGCTAGCTGGCGAGCCCCACGAGATCGACAGCTCGACCCAGGGTGTCGAGCTTGTCGGTGGCGCTTTCGCCATGAGGATCGAGACGCAAGACGCTGATCCCGGCCCCTCGATACAGGGCGATGCGCTCGGAGACATGCGCCTCGCTGCCGAACAAGCTCGTCTGTTCGATCATCGCATCGGGAACGGCTTTGGCCGCTTCTTCGCGCTTTCCCGCCACCCAGAGCTGCTGGACCTCGTTGGCTGCATCCTCGAAACCGCTGCGCTTGTAGGCGTCGTTGTAGAAATTCGTCTTTGCGGAGCCCATGGCACCAAGGGTGAAGGCCATCTGGGGCTTGGCTCGCTGCACGAAGGGCTCGGGATCATCGGTGAAGGCCACCGCCGCACCCACGCATAGCGTCAGATCGTCGAGGCTTCGCCCAGCCTTCTCAGCGCCACGGCGCAGATGTTCCAGGTGGGCATCAGCGCGCTCGGGGACGAAGGAGGTACCGAGCCAGCCGTCCGCCAGTTCACCGGTCAGCGCCAGGGCTCGCGGCGAGAGAGTGGCCAACCAGATCGGCAGGTTCTCGTTCGGTGGCTGGGAAATCCGCAATGCCTTGCCCTCGCCTCCCGGCCGCGGCAACACGTAGTGCTCACCCTGGTGCTCCAGCTTTTCTCCGCGGCAAGCCATGCGCACGATCTCGATCACCTCGCGCATCCGCGAGAGCGGCTTGTAGAAGCGCTCGCCCTGCAAACCCTCGACGACCTGTGGCCCCGAGTTGCCGAGGCCGAGAATGAAGCGATCTCCCGTCAACGCGGCCATGCTCAGGGCCGTCATCGCGGTCATGCTAGGCGCCCGCGCACTGACCTGCATGATTCCCGTGCCAAGCGTCATGCGTTTCACGTGGCCAGCCAGAAAGGCCAGCGTACTGACCGCGTCGAGGCCCCAGGCCTCGGCCGTCCACGCCTGATCGACTCCCAGCTTCTCCGCTTCCACGACGAAGGCCAGCGTGCGATCGAAATCCCGCTTTCCTCCGGAGCTTGCGCCCCCTGCACCGATGGCGGTCTTCACGCCGCAGCCTTCTCGACACGACACAGGGTGTATTTGTGATGGGGGCAGCCCGTGATCGGATCCCGATCGGCTGCATCCGAGATCTCGTTCAAGTTGGCGCCATGAACCTCGAGCCCTCCACCGGGCCCACTGGGGTACACCATGCCGAAGCCGTTCGGGACCCACACATGGCCCGCCTGGAGCCGGTCGTCCACGGCCGCCGGCAGCTCGACGGCGCCCCGCTTCGTCGCGAGCCGCACCCGTTCGCCCTCCTCGATGCCGAGCCTCTCCGCGTCTTCGGGCGCCAGGTGCAAGGAGCAATGAGGGCCGCGGCCCTTTCGCCATTTCGGATCGCGCTGGATCGTATTGGCTGTCCACTGGGTGCGCAGGCCACTGGCCAGGACCATGGGATACTCCGGATCCGTCCGTAGCGGTGTGGCGATCGCGCGCGCGATCTCGGGCAGCATGTCTTCCGGCGCGAGCCGGATCTTCTTGTCTTCCCAGCCGACGTGCGCATCGAACATCTCGTTCACCGGAACGGGACGGGCGATCTCCACGCCTTCCGGATGCTCGAGCACCCTGCGGTAGATCTCCATTGCCAGCTCGAAGGGGCCGGCATCCTTCCAGGCGTCCCCGAAGCTGCGCAGCACGGAATCCCTTCGGCCGAAAGCGTTCTGCAATGCCGTCACCCAGACCGCGATCAAGGAAGGCGCCGGCAGCTCTGCGCCGAGGCTCCGATAGCCCCAGAAGAGGATCTCGGTCCGGTTCGTCGCCAGCTCCTGCACCTTCCCGAAGATGGCCGCGGCACCCTCGGGCGTGGTGCCCGCCGGGGCCAACGCGCGAAGCTCTGCCGGAACTTCGCCAACCAGGCGCATGGCCTCCGCCAGCCGCACATAGATCTCCGGCTCCGGAAGCGCTTCCTCGGGCCCCGGGATGATC
Organism: Deltaproteobacteria bacterium; assembly: GCA_019312665.1. Lineage (GTDB taxonomy): Bacteria > Myxococcota_A > UBA9160 > UBA9160 > UBA6930. The sequence continues at coordinate 24,545 of JAFDCZ010000001.1, forward strand.
GGCGGGCGCAGCTGGACGAAGACCGAGGACGGCGTGCGCGGGAAGCCGCAAACCTCCCACTTCTCGTAACCACACGGGGTCGGCAGGACGTAGTCCGCCAGCATGGCGGTCTCTGTCATGGCGGGATCGATCACCACCAGGAGATCGAGCTGCTTGCGCGCTTCTCGGAACGCATTCGCGTCCGAATAGGAAAGGATCGGATTGGCCCCCTCGACGATCAGCCCGCGAATACGCTCGGGGTGATCGACCGTGATCTCCTCTGAGAGCAGCGTCGGCGAGTACATCGGAAAACCGCCGACCGCCGCGATGCCCCGTATCCCCGCCTCGCGTGTCGCCGGAAGCGGCTCCCAGCGTTTCGGGCTCCATTCGGGCGGCGCCTGGGTTTCGACGAAGAGGTTCCCGCCGGGTTGGATCGCGTTCCCGGTGAGGCAGGAGATCACCCGGATCAGATAGGAGATCAGCGTCGAGTACGGCAGCTGCTCGACCGCCAGATCGAACATGATGGCTGCCGACTCTGCGCCAGCCAGCTCTTGAGCCACGCCGTGCAGCTCATCCTCGGTAATCCCACATCGGTCGGCCATTTCGCCGACGTCGACTTCGGCCAAGCTCTTCTGCAGGACATCGAAATCCCGGGTATGGGCCTGGATGAACGCCGCGTCGGCCAGCCCTTCGCTGGTCGTCAACGTCGCGGCGATTCCGAGCAGGAGGAAGGCGTCGCTTCCCGGCTTGGTCTGGAGGTGGCGATCCGCCTGGCGCGTGGTCTCGGTCTTCCTGGGGTCCACCACGACCAGGCGCTGATCCGGGTTCTCGGAAAAACGCTTGAAGGTGTCGTTGGCATTGTGGCCACGATTCGAAACTCGCGGGTTCGTTCCCAGCGCGAGCAACAGCTTCGTATTCGTGACGTCCGGATGGAACCAATTCTGCGGCGGCGCATCGAACATCCACTGGTCGACCAGGAAATGCTGCGTCTTCTCCTGAGCCAATGCGTTGAACCACCAGGGCGACCCCAGCGCGCTCAGGAAGGAGAGCGCGTAGCTGCCATCCATGTGATTGGCCTGCCCACCGACACCCGCCAGAGCAATGGCCCGCGGTGAGTGCTCTTCGCGAATGACGGAAAGCTTCTCGCCGATCTCGCGGATCGCCGTTTCCCAATCGATGCGCTCGAAGGAACCGTCGGAACGGCGCCGCAGCGGATGCTGGGTGCGCTGCTCGTGGTGCGCGTAACGCGCAACGCTGAAGCCCTTGTTGCAGATGTAGCCCTTGGAGATCGGGTTCGTCTCATCGGCCCGAACCTTCGTGATCTTGCCTCCCTTCACATCGATCTGGATCCCGCAGTTGTGGCTGCACAAGACGCAGACCGTGGAAAGGCCCTCCGCATCGAGCGGAAGCGGCGTCTTCGAGACAGAAGGGTCGACCTGGGCAACGTCGTTCATGGGGTCTCCTGGGCGGTCTTGAGTGAGTTGCAAAATGAAACCATATATGGTCTCCTTCCACAACCATGAAATGGGACGAAATCGGCAGCCAGACTTGCTCCATCGCCCGGGCCCTTGGCGAGATGGGGGACCGTTGGAGCCTGCTCATCCTGCGGGAGTGCTTCCTACGAACCCGCCGCTTCAGCGATTTCGCGGAGCGCACCGGCGCCTCGCGCAATCTGGTGGCCGATCGTCTGGAAAAGCTGGTGGCGGCGGGAATCCTGGAACGCCACCGCTACCAGGAACGCCCGCCCCGCGACGAATACCGGCTCACGGAAAAAGGCCTGGACCTCTACCCGGTCATGATGGCGCTCGTTCGGTGGGGCGACCGCTGGCACGACGATGGCAGGGGAAAGCCCATCGAACATATTCACCGGGGTTGCGGACACATCATGCATGCCGAGCCGAGCTGCTCCGAGTGTGGCGAGCGCCTCGACCCACGTGATGTCGAGGTTCGGCTGGGGCCGGCGCTGCGAGACGCCTCGGCACCCCGCATCGAGTAGCCGCAACCCCGAGGAAGGCTGGCGGGCCACGACGGCTTGGCGGGGTATTGTCTTTGATGATGCGCGCCCTCCTGCTCGGCTTCGTCTTCCTCGTCGCCGGTCCCACCCAGGGCGCCTCGCGAGCGGACCCCATCGTGGCCAGCTCCCACCTGCGGGGCGGAGGCACGGCCGGAAACGTCTTCTTCCTGCCGAGTGCGCACGGTACGGTTGCGGTCGGCGCAGCCCATTCCTTCGACCGCACGCAGCTGGCCGAATCCGTCGAGGTCTCCTTCCGAGCCACTCCCGAGGGGGTGACCCTCGGACGATCTCGTCGCTACTTCGCAGCGCCAGGGCGCGCCTATCATGCGCCGGGCGCGACGCTTCGTGACGACTATCTGGTCTTCACACTCGACGCGCCGCCGGTCGGCGTGCGCGTGCTCGACCCGACCGTCGAACTGCCTGCCCGCGGCGACCGGGTTCGCATCATCGGCCTCGGGGAATCCGGAACCCTTCCGGGTACGGTCGTCCACAGCGACCCGGAGCGGATCGAGATCGATCTCGAGGGCCTGCCCGACCTGCGGGGCTGGGGTGGCGCGCCGGTGCTCGAAGCCAACACGGGCCAGGTCATCGGACTGCTTCAAGCGGCCTGGCCGGCCGGGGGCGGCTGGCGCGTCGGCGTGGGACCGATCCTCGGCGTTCAAGAGGCCATCGCAGAACCCTTCGAACAGGGCCTTGGACGTTTGTTCTCCACCGTCGCGCCCCAGCCAAGCGCGGCCAACAGCCCCCTCGCCAGACGCCGCGCCGCCACCGGATCGGCCCACGGCGACCAGGCGCCGGAGCGAACACGGGCCGAGGTCCTGGCCGCCGCCAAGGAGCTCGAGCAGCAAGCCGCCAGAACGCCGGCTCCTCCCGCGGTGGTGATCGAGCACCCTCCGGCCGGGAGCCAGATCGGAGATTCGGGCACGGCTTTCCTCGCCGGCCATGCCACTGCCTCGGGAAGCGGCCGGCGGACCTTCGACCTGGTGATCGCGATCGATGTCTCGGGCTCGACGGCCTACCCCGCAGGCAACGACGTCGACGGAGATGGGGTCGTTGGCCGACCACGGCCTGAACGCGGCGGGCTGAGCAGCGATCCGGGAGATTCGATTCTCGCCGCCGAAGCCGCCGCTGCGACGCGGGTGCTCGCGGGGCTCGACCCGGGCCGGACACGGGTCGGCTTGATCGTCTTCGGAGGTGACGTGTCCGCTTCCCCGTATCTGGGCCGTGGCGTCGTGCACATCGAACGTGCCGCCTTGACTCTGGAGCCACTCACCGCAGACGTCACCCGGATCGAGCGCGCGCTGGCGGAACTCGTCGTACCCGGCGTTGCGGAAGGGACGCATATGGCGGCGGGTGTCGACCACGCCGTGCTCGAGTTGCTAGGCCTACCCGGTTCGCTCTCGCGATCGGACCCGGATAGCCAGAAGGTCGTTCTCTTCTTCACGGATGGCCAGCCCACTTTGCCGGTTCCGGATTCGGAAGGGGCGAATGTGCGCGCGGTTCTCGATGCGGCAGGCCGCGCCCGACGAACCGGCGTGCAGATCTACTCCTTCGCGATCGGCCCGGAGGCCCTCGCTGGCCCGATCTCGACGGTGGAAATGGCTGCCATCACCGACGGGCGCTTCACCCCGGTACGCGACCCGGGGCGGCTCTCCCGCTTCGTCGACACACTCCAATTTGCGCGGATCGATCAGGTGGAAGTTCGCAACGAGACCACCGGGCGCTTCGCGCATCAGGTGACACTCCACGCAGACGGATCCTGGGAAGCCCTCGTGCCTCTCACGGAGGGCGAGAATCGCATCAGCGTGCGCGTACGTACAGAGGACGGAAAAGAAGCCCGGGAGGAGCGCGTGCTCCTGCACACCAAGGCTGCGGCGGAGCCCCCGATCCCCGCCGAGTTGGTGGCCCGGCGCGGCAACCTGCTCCGCGGTCGCCTCGAAGCCCTGGAGATGGAACGCATCGAGCGGATTCGAAAAGAACTGGTGATCGAGATCGAACGCGAGCGGGATGCCGCCGTGAGACGCTCCGCCCAGATGCGCAAGGAGCTGCGGATCGAAGTCGAACAGGGCCCCACGAACAGGCCCGACGCTGCCGATCGGGCAACCCAGGAAGACACGCCTCGAACTCGCCCCCAGTAGGATTCCGCTCCCGAAAAACCTTCGAGTTCCTCGAGCGCGAGGCCCATCCGTACCTCGGCCACGCGGTCTTGCCCTAGAATACGCGCACTCACAGGAGAAGCATCGATGTCGCAGCCGGTCTGGCGTGTCTTCGAAATGGAGGACGTGGTCGAGCAACTCGAGGCGAGTGGTTCGCCGTACAAGGAGTTCCTGCGCGTACCCTCCCTCTCCTGCGGCATCTACAAGCTGGCCGCCGGCGCCAAGGATCTGCAGGGCCCCCACGATGAGGACGAGGTCTACTTCGTCCTCGACGGCCGTGCCCGGCTCCGGGTCGATGGTGAGGAGCAAGAGGTCAAGCGCGGCTCGATCCTCTACGTCCGCGCCACCTCGGAGCACTCCTTCGTCGAGATCATCGAAGACATCACCCTGCTGGTGTTCTTCGCAACCGGCGGTCCTGGAAATGGTTGATCTGTCTGCCCGAGAGGTCTTCGGCGTTCACCAATCAGTCGAGTGTCCCAGAGACGGGCATGCCGCTTGCGTTGGTGTCCCCTCAAGATGCAGGTTGATCTGCGCACCGATCCCGCCGAGCTAGGAAACAAGATTCCGGAGCCTTCGAGGCTCCGCGAATTGATTCACCGCTATAGCGGGCCGGGGCCTCGCTACACGAGCTACCCCACGGTCCCCGAATGGAGCGCCGAGTTCGGGCCCGAGGACTACCGAAGAGCGCTGGCCGCCTGTGACGCTCGCAGCGTCTCCCTCTACGTACACGTCCCCTTCTGCGAGCGGCTCTGCTCGTTCTGCGCCTGCAATCGCATGATTACGCAGGATCACGAGATTGCCGGGCCATTCCTTGACCGCATCGAACGGGAAGTCGCCCAGGTCGCCGACGCCCTGGGCTCCGAGCGCGCCCAGGTCCAGTTGGCCATCGGAGGCGGCAGCCCCAACTTCCTGCGCACCCATGAGCTCGACCGGCTGATCAGAATCGTCGACGCCCGATTTCCTCCCGAAGCCGATGCCGAGCGCAGCATCGAACTCGACCCCCGCCGCACCCAGGAAGAGCAGCTCGAGCTGTTGATGGCCCGCGGCTTCAACCGCGTGAGCTTCGGTGTCCAGGACCTGGACGAAAAAGTGCAGCAGGCGATCAACCGGCACTCGCGTCCAGAACGCCTGGCAGCTCTGATGGATCGCGCGCGCAAGCTCGGTGCGAAGGGCATCAACTTCGACTTGATCTACGGGTTGCCCGAGCAGAACGTCGCGTCGTTCCAGGAAACTCTTCGCAAGGTACTCGAGCTTCGGCCTGATCGGATTGCCTTGTATGGCTATGCGCACGTCACCTGGATTTCCAAGGCCCAGCGCAGCTTCGAGAAAAAGGATCTGCCCACCCCCGACTTGCGACTGGCGATCTTCGCCGCAGCGATCGAGCGTCTATGCGGGGAAGGCTACCGCTACCTGGGCATGGATCATTTCGCACTCCCGGAAGACAGCCTCGCCATCGCTGCAGATGAGGAACGCCTGACCCGGAACTTCATGGGCTACACTGTGGCCACGGGCGACGCCCTGCTCGCCTTCGGCCCGAGTGGAATCTCCGAGCTTGACCGGGAGTACGCCCAATCGGAGAAGGATCCGGAGGCCTGGGCCGAAAGGATCGACCAGGGCGGGCTCCCGATCGTTCGCGGCCTGACGCTCAGCGACGACGATGTGGAACGCCGTTGGCTGATTCGGAAGCTGCTATGCGCAGGCCGCATCTCCGATGACGACTTCGCCAAGACGTTCGGTGTCGCCCTCCGCGAGCGGATACCAGGCCTGGACCGGGAACTCGGAGGCTTCGTTGCCGATGGCCTGCTCGAAGCGGACGACGGCGGATACCGCGTCACACCCGCAGGCCGCCTCTTCCTGCGGCCCCTTGCCATGACCTTCGACGCCTACCTGAAGACTTCCGAGGATGCTCCCCGGCGTTATTCGGCGACCGTCTAGACTGGACTTCCCAGACCTTTCCGGCACAGGAAATACCAGGAGTTGACCGCTGCCTTCATGGCCGACTCGGCACGACTCTCCTTTGGCAGCTCGGCGATCATCAAATCGGCGAGTTGTTGCAGCACCTCGCGAATCACCCCAATCTTCCGCGCCTGATCCAGATGCAGGCCCTCGCCGGTGGTGCTCAGTTGAAGAAACTCCGGGACTCGCTCTATCGCCCCCTCTTCCGCAAGGCCGTGAAGTTGATGCCTACGGGCAGCGACGCGGGCGGCTGGACTCCCGCGCAGCTTCGTCTCTTGATGATCGACATCAACAACATGCTCATTGGTTACTTCACCATGGCATCCATTCACGGGGAAGTGCTCGGTCGGGACCCCCTGTCGCATGCCGCCATTCGAGAGCAGACAGATTTCCTCATCGCCGTGACCCGCAGGCGCGGGCCACCGCTCCGAGGGTTTCGACGCCTGTCGTTTCGAGCAGCCCATCGCACTTCAAGGCGAACTCATGGCTGGGGGCCACGGACCTTGAACATGGAATGGACCGTCGTGATCGGTAACCGCGCCGATGTGCGCTTCATGTGTACGGACGTTCGGATCCCGGGCATCGATCCCATCAAGGTCGGACATCTCACTACCAAAGGTACCGAGAACCTGAGCGACCTCGAGTACGACGATGATGCTCCCCTCTCGCCGTTTGCCCGACGGCCCATCTATCGGCGCGCCTTGATTCGCTTGCATCCAGAGGATGGCAGCGAGCCCTTCATCGGATGGCTTGAGTCGCACCGTGCGGCCGAGTCCGCCTAGCAGAGGGCTGTGGCCACCGCGCACAGCCTGCCCAGCGAGGGTCAACCAGAACGAATGGGAAGGAAGCCCCTAGCAATGGCCGAACAACCTCAACGCGATCTCGAACTGACCGCCACGCAGCTCGCCCAGTGGCTTCAGAAACGCCTATCCGACGCCCGCAATCTGGAAGTCATCGGCCTCAGCAAACCTGCGGCAACAGGATTCTCGAACGACACGCTTCTTTTCGATCTGCTTTGGGACGAAGCAGGCGAGGCAAGAAGGAAGGGATACGTGGTTCGCATCGAACCCACGGGTCCGGGCGTCTTTCCCGAATACGATCTGTCCCTGCAGTACGACATCATGGACATCCTGGGCAAGAAGACCACGATCCCGGTACCGGCAATGCTGGACATCGAAGACGACGCGAGCGTACTGGGCGCGCCCTTCTATGTAATGGAAAAGGTCGAGGGCCAGATCCCTCCCGACAATCCGCCGTATCACATGGAAGGTTGGCTGAAAGAGGCCCCGGAGGCCGAACAGCAGAAGGTGTGGTGGAGCTGCCTGGACACCATGGTGGACATCCACAAGCTCGATTGGAAAGCCCTGGGAATGGGATTCCTGAAGTGCAGCTCACCCGGAGAGACCCACCTTGCCAAGCAGCTCAACTCGCTCGAGAGCTACTACGAATGGGCCGCGCGCGGAGTTCCCAACCCCACGATCGAGCCCGCCCTGCGCTGGCTCGTGGAGAACAAGCCCAGAGAGCCCGTGACACCGAGCATCCTATGGGGTGACTCCCGCATCGGGAACATGATCTTTCGCCAGGGTGAATGCGCCGCGGTGCTGGACTGGGAAATGGCCGTGCTGGGTGACCCCGCGCAGGACCTCGCCTGGTGGCTCTTCCTCGATCGCCATCACAGCGAGGGCGTCGAAACGCCGCGCATCCCGGGGCTGCCATCACACGAAGCGACGGTAGCTCGCTACGAGGAGAAGATGGGACGTAGCGTCGAGAATCTCGCCTACTACGAGATCTTCGCCGCGACCCACTTCAGCACGATGATGATGCGGATCGCCCAACAGCTTGTTCACTCCGGGCTCATGCCGGAGGCGAATGGCCTGGCGTTCGAGCGCAACAACATCGTGACCCGCCTGTTGGCCAAGTCGATGGGACTTCCGGCCCCCGAATAGGGCCTCGCAGCCCGTCGGCGTAGAGAGCCGAGATCGATCACACCGGATGAGGATGATGTCATGGACGTGAACCTAACGCGAAGAGGATTCCTTCAGGCAACTGCCGGCACGGCCGCCTTGTCGCTCTTCAACCTCTCCGCCTGTGGGCCCGGCGAAAAAATCCGCGGCAACGATGCGAGCTCGCTTCTCACCCGAATCAGCTATAGCGATCTCGATGACATCTACGTAAAGAAGTGGACCTGGGATCGCGTGGTCAAGGGAACCCACTTCGCGAATTGCGGCTATCAACGCTGCGCTTGGAACGTCTACGTCAAGAACGACATCGTCTGGCACGAGGAGCAGGTCGCCAACTACGAACAGACCAACCCCGACGTACCCGACTTCAACCCCCGAGGTTGCCAGAAGGGGGGCTGCGTCAGCGACCGGATGTATGACCAGTCACGCCTCAAGGTACCGCTTAAACGGATTGGTGAGCGCGGTGACGGAAAGTGGAAGCGGGTCAGCTGGGAGCAGGCGCTGAGCGAGATCTCCGAGAAGTTCGTCGATGCCATGATCTCTGAGAAGGATGGCCCGGGTTCGATCTACTGGGACCTCGGCTCATCTTCGAGCAATGGCTGCCATGGCCTTGGCCTCACGCGCAGCGCTCTTGCGCTCGACACCCCCATCCTCGAGAACACGAGCGAGATGGGAGATCACATGCCCGGGGTCACGACGACCACCGGCAAGCTCTCGTTCACCAACTCGATGGACGACCTCCACTACAGCGACTTGATCTTGATCTGGGGTGGGAACCCGAACTACACCCACATCCCCAACGCGCACTTCATCTACGAGGCCCGCTACAACGGGGCATACATCGTGACGCTTGCGCCCGACTTCAACCCTTCTTCGATTCACGCCGACGAATGGGTACCGGTCAACATCGGAAGCGATGCGGCTCTCGCACTCTCGATGGCTCAGGTCATCGTCGAGGAGAAGCTCTACAAGCCCGACTTCATGGCCGAGCAGACGGACATGCCGCTGCTGGTGCGCCTGGACACCGAAGAGTTCCTGCGCGAGAGCGATATGAGAACGGGTGGCGCGGAGGATGTGTTCTACGTCTTCGACTCCGCCGCGAACAAGGTGGTCGAGGCGCCCAGACGCAGCCTGGACCTGGAAGCCATCGCCCCGGCGCTGGAGGGGACCTTCGAGGTCGAGACCCGCGAAGGCATGATGGCGGTCACGACGGTCTTCGAGCGCACGAAGGCACACCTCGGAGACTACAGGCCGGAGCAGACCACCGGGATCACGGGAGTCCCTGCCAAGACGGTGCGCAATCTGGCCAGACGCATCGCCAACGCCAGGGCGTGCTCGAACATCAGCCAGACCAACTTTTCGAAGTTCTACCACGGCATGGAGATGGAGAGGAGCATCCTGCTGGTCTTCGCGCTGGCCGGCCAGTTCGGCAGGCGGGGCGCGGGATACAACGCAATCCCCATGCTCTCCCTTTCGGGCGTCGACCCCCTCAATGTCGCCAGTGGCAAGTACTCGCCCAAGATCGGCATCGCGTTGATGACCGCTCAGAAGATGCCCGAGATCATCAAGCTGAAGATGGCGGGCTATTCCGATGAAATGATGCTCTACCACTTCGCCCGCGAAGAGTATGCACGGGGCGGCACGATTGCATCGGCCCTACTCTACTACCAGCACGGCGGGCTCAAGGAACGCTACGGCGACGCCAAGCGCTGGGATCCCGATCTCGATCGGGAGTTCGCCGAGTACCTCGAGGAGGCAGTCGCAAACGGCTGGCAGTTCGTGCCGGAGAAGGCGCCGCGTGTCTTCTTCAGCGTCGGCGGCAACACCTTCCGCCGCGTGCGTGGCTACGACAAGCTGATCGAGCACATGCTGCCCAAACTGGATCTGTTGGTCACGTTCGAGCTGCGGATGAGCAACACGGCCCTCTACAGCGACTACGTGCTCCCAGCAGCGGGCTACTACGAAAGAGAAGACATCGCGTGGTCCTCGGCACTCGTGCCCTTCAGCCACATCAGCACCGCCGCCGTGGACCCGGTCGGCGAGTCAAAGACGGACTGGGCGTTTCACTGCCTGCTCATGAAGAAGATCCAGGAAACGGCCATCGCCCGCGGAATCACCACCTATACGGATCGACACGGTGCGGAACTTCACCGAGGACAATCCAGCGGAGCTACTCCAGGAGATGCTGGAGCTGTCCACCAATCTGAACGGCATCGGCTGGGACGAACTCAAGGAGAAAGGCTTCGAGCGGTTCAGTGAAGTGGGGATGGGCGCCGTCTACGTCGGCAACTCTACCGACATCGAGCCGGACGAGACGATCGTGGGCAACAGTTGGCACGTGCAGAAGAAGGTCCCGTGGCCGACGCTGACGAGACGCCTGCAGTTCTACATCGACCACCCCTTTCATCAGGAGCTGGGAGAGGTCTTGCCTGTCCACAAGGACAACCCGCGCATCGGGGGTGACTATCCGCTCCAGATGACAGGAGGACACAACCGCTGGTCGATCCATGCCGCGTGGCGTGATCACAAACCGCTCCTGCGTCTTCAGCGGGGTGAGCCGGTGATCTTCACGAACGCCAGCGATGCCGAGAGCCGAGGAATCCGCGATGGTGATCGTGTACGCGTGTACAACGATCTCGGTGAGTTCGAGATCCAGACCGCAGTGTCGCCTGCCCTGAAGCCCGGTCAGGTGGTCATCTATCACGCCTGGGAACCCTTCATGTTCAAGGGCCATCACTCCTACCAGTCGCTGACCCCCAGCCCGCTGAATCCGATCCAGCTTGCGGGGGGCTACTTCCATCTGCAGCCGATGGTGTTGATGCAGTCGCCCGGCTGCAGCGATCGCGGAACCCGAGTGGACGTGGAGAAGGCTCGATTCTGACGCCCGCCGCGAGCTTCGGAATCTGCTCCCAGAACCTCATGCCGCCGCGCTCTCGGACGAATCGCCCATGGTGGAATCGGGACACGATCCGGAACGTCGCGCACAGTTCAACCGCGCGATCAACGTCTTCGGGACGGGCGTGCCAGGCTGAAGCGCGGATCGTCCTTGGCCGATCCTGTCAGGCCTCGGCGGCGACTTGCCCGAGCTGCGAAGCCTCGGCTCCCAGAAACGCCGCAAGCCTGGCGACGAGCTCCCGGAAGAAAGGCATTGGCTCCTCCTTCTCGAGACGCTTCTGAAGCTCGGGAACCCAGCGTCCCGGGTGCCGGGCGACGAAATCCCTTTCCGCCCTCTGCCACGGTTCCGGATCGGTGCCCGCGTCTAGTGCCTCCGCCCCGCGGAACGCGAGGAAGTGGAGGAACTCGAGCTGAGTCGTGAGGTGGTCCGGGAGCTCGCGGGGTGCTTCTGACAGGGTCAGGCCGAAGAAGTTGTAGAAGCGCAGCGCCTCCTCCATCGTCTTCATCCGATTGCCGATGTACAGACCACCGTTGAGGGGACAAGGAGGAGCCCCAGCACCCACATCGAAGAGCCGCGTGAACTCCACGGCAAGGTCGTCCTCGTCCCCCACATCACGGAGGGCCTGCCAGTCCGCCTCTTCCTCCACGGCCGGATCCAGTTCGAGCAGGGCTTTTCGCAACTCCCGTGCCAGAGAACCCGAGCTGATTGCATCGTGCTGTTCGCCGTCTGGATACGCGAACAACCGGGCGAACACGCTGTAGGCAAGGCTGCGCGCAACCGCGTGCTTGACCTCCGGGGCCTCGACCGTCTTCAGGCTCTCTTCGGTCGCGCAGGCACTTTCTCTCTTCACGGCTGCACCGAGGGCTGTGACGGCGGCACGGCACGAACCTGTTGTCCGGCGGGAAGCCGCTCCACCTCTACTGGCGCTCCGCGCGGGGCGTGACTCGGAGAGCCATAGAACATCCGATAGTGGATGTGCCCGTACCCCCCGGCCATGTGGATCGGTTTCCAGGGAGCCTCCACCGGCTCTTGTTGCCCCTTCCATCCTTTGAACTGATACGGCTCCCAGGCGTGGTAGATGATCACCTCGCCCGGCTGCACCCCGGGAGCCACCTTGGCGTTGGCTTCGAAGGTGCCCGCATCGTTGAATACGCGCACCCCATCGCCGTCGGAGATTCCGCGTGGCTCGCAGTCCGTCGGGCTCAGGAAGCAGACTGGCTCCCCCCGCTGGAGACGCAGCATCAGCTCGTGATCGCGCCAGATCGCGTGAATGCTCCAGCGAGTATGGCCCCCGTTGATGCGCAGCGGGTAGCGGCTTCGAGCAAACGGCGGATCCTTGTGAACGGGCAGGGCTTCGCCGGCCTCCATGTACCAGGGATGATCCAGGTAGAACTGCTGGCGCCCGGTCAGCGTAGGCCAGGCCACCTTGTCCTCGACGAACCAGCGGTGCGGCCAGTGCGTGTCCTTCGGGTCGAAATCGCTGCTCGTCGCGTAGATCGGTGTAGGCCTGGCAGGCCCCGTGATCGGAACCGCGCCGAGACGTAGCGCCTCTTCCGCGCGAACCCCTCCCACGCTCGGGCTCGCCTTGAAGATGTCGTCCATCAGCTTGATGGGATCGGCGGGGTCATGGGGGTCGTAGCGCCTATCCGTCGTGTAGACCTCGTAGGCCTGAGTCAGGTCATGAGGACGATCATGGAGGCCACGTACGCTCTTCACTCCGCGTTCGGTCGCACGGGCAGCCACGCGCTCGGAGAGAAGGCCGAAGATCTCCCACTCGGATTTGGCCTCGCCCTCGGGCTCGGTGGCCTTGTCGGAGACCACGATGTAGGGCAGATAGGTCTGGGCGTACTTGATGCCATACTTCTCATAGTAGGCGGCCGCAGGCAGCACGTAGTCGGAGAAGCGAGCCGTCGTGCTCATCCTGAAGTTCACGGCCACCGTGAGATCGAGCTTCGGCCACAGATGCTTGAGCGCATGCTGCGGCGCGGGCCAGCGCCGCAACGGGTTCGAGCCGGTGAAGATCAGCGCGCGCGGCTCCCGGTCTTCCGGAGGATGGATCCGGGTCCAGCCCTGGTCGATCGACTGGCGCACGTAGTCGTCGAAGGGCCGGGGCAGCGCCGGATCCACGAGGTCCGGGCGCGACCACATCTCGCGATAGCCGCCGTGGACGTAGAGGAACGGCATCAGGGGAGTGTTTGCAGCCTTCTCGCTGTACTCGGTGAAGATGTCCTCGTAGTCACGCGGAGTCAGTCCACGTATGGCCTTCGGCAGGATCTTCAGGATGTCCAGGATGCCGGGAGGCGCCCCACCCATGCGGTCGAGGCCATCGAGTCCCCACCAGGCCGCCACTCGCAGGCCACCACCCGACTTGCCCTGATTTCCGGTGAGGGCCATGAGCAGGATCATCGCCCGTTGGAAGAGATCGCTGTGATGGTGTTTGCAGGCACCCCAGGACGCGAAGATCATCGCGGTCGGAGCATCCGCCAGCTCTCGCGCGAAACGTTGGATCAACGCGGGCGAGAGCCCGGTGATCTCGGCTGCCTTTTCCGGCGTGTATTCGGCCAGCCGTTCCCGCAGCCGCTCGAAGACCGGCCGCACCTCCACCTCTTGCCCGTCGGCCAGGCGAACCTTGAAGGTCCCGGCCAGCGCCGGCCGCAGCTTGCCGAGCGCCAGCGAGCGGCCACCCTCACCGTCGCCCGCACAGCCCGGAGCCACGGCCAGTCCGCCCTTCACCTCGTCCCAGACGTAGAAGCGGCTGTCGTCGCCGCCCTTCTCGAGATCCGAGTGGCGGAGGAAGCGGCCATCGTCCTGCCGGATCAGCACTGGAAGATCCGTCTGCTCACGCACGTACTCGACGTCGTAGCGCTCCTCCGCGACGATGATCTGCGCAGCGGCGAGACCGAGCGCAGCATCGGTCTCGGGCTTGGGGTTGATCCACAGGTCCGCGTGCACACTGGTCGCGTTGTAGTCCGGCGCGATCACCACGAGCTTGGCGCCCTTGTAGCGCGCCTCGTGCATGAAGTGGACCTCGGGGATTCGTGTGTAGGCCGGGTTCCCCACCCAGACCACGATGTAATCGGAGCGGAACCAATCGTCGGAGGTCCCCTCGCAGTTGTACATCCCCCAGGTCTGCACGGCGCCCATGGGCATGTCACCGACGCCGGACCAGGAATCGAGAACCGTTGCGCCGACCGCCTCGGTGAAGCGGATCTCACCGGCCGTCTCCGGGCCGTAGCCTGCGTTGGTGGTGCCGTGGTCGTAGATGATCGACTCGGTTCCCTGGTCGATGGCGGCATCGATCAGCTTGTCCGCGATCTCGTCCAGGGCCTGATCCCAGGGGATCCGCTTCCACTTGCCCTGCCCTCGCGGCCCGACCCGTTTGAGTGGATGGATGACGCGGGAACTGGCCAGCTGGAGATCCGTGTAGCAGGCCCCCTTCTGGCAGCCGCGAGGATTGCCGTCGGGCACGTCGGGGCGCGGCGGTTCATAGACGGCGTGCTGCTCCTCGCGCCACGCAATCCCGTCTTTGACGAAGACATTCCACGAGCACGCTGCAATACAGTTCGCCCGGGTGTGGGTTCCCTTGACGACCCGGTCCCAGGTCCAGCGCTCGCGCCAGACATCGGTAAAGTCGCCGTAACTAACGATATCGACAGGCGTGATCGGCTCGGGCTCGGGGCCCATCGGAACCTCCCCGCCCCCGCGCTGACGCAAATGGCAGAGGCCCAGGCCCACGACCGCCGCACCAACTCCGCTTCCTACGATGAACTTCCGCCTCGACATGCCTCGGGAAACTGAATCACTCATAGGGGCTCGACCTCCACGCGGGTGTCGCGATCGGTGTGGCTCGGTTGCAGGGCGATCACCATCGGGCGCAGGTGGTATTGCCCTCCGGCGAGTTCGACCGGGTTGAGTGGGCTCGGAATCAGATTCTGGAATCCCTTGCCATTCTTGAACTGGAAGTTCTCCCAGGCGTGGTACACGATCAGCTGCCCCTTGCGGACGCCCGGTGTCACCTTCGCCATGATCTGGAATTCGTCGAGATCATTGAAGACGCGGACCTGCGCGCCGTCGCGAATCCGGCGGTCCACCGCGTCTTCGAGGCCGATGATGACCACCGGCTCGCCCCGCTGCTGCTGGAGCATCAGCTTGTCGTCCCGCCAACTCGCGTGGATGCTCCAGCGCGCGTGTCCACCGGTCAGCATCAGCGGGTAGTCCCCTCCGGCCATCGGCGGGTCCTTGTGCATCGGGAGTTCCTCCCCCATCTCCAGGTACAGCTCCTGATCGAGGTAGAACTGCATGCGCCGTGAGAGCGTCGGATAGGGCACCTTGTCGAAGACGTGGTTGGTCAGGGGCGTGATGGTTTCACCAGGGCGGATCGATGTCGCGTTCCCGATGCTCCCAGGGCTCTTCCCGATCCCCTCGAAACGCGCGAAGCCCTTCTTCTTCAGCTCGGGCCATTTCAAGCCGCCGAGATTCGTGGCTTTGTCCAGCAAGTCCGCGCAAACTTCTTCGTCATCTGTGGGGCCGAATCGACCGCCCTGGGAGTACTTGTCGTACAGGTTGTGGAGGGGCCTCTCGTCTCCCCGGCGGTCGACGAAACTCTCCATTCCCCGGGCCTTCGCCCGCTCGTCCACGGCCATGGCCAGGCGTGAGATGATCTCCCAGTCGGACTTCGCCTCGTAGTAGGAAGTCGCCTTCTCACCGGAGTGGATGTAGGGCATCAGCGGTGTCGCCCACTTGTGCTCGCTTCGCTCGTACCAACCGGCCGCCGGAAGCACGTAATCGGACTGGAGCGCCGTCGACGTCATGCGGAAATCGAGCGTCACGACCGTATGCAGCTTTGGCCAGAGGTGCTCCAGGATCCGCGGGTAGTTCCGGATCCTGCGAAGCGGATTGCTCCCCATGACCAGCATCATCTTGGGATCGTTCCCGGGTTTGGGCCAGACGTATTGCCACTCTTTCTCCAGGGATTCGTCGAGCACCTCCCGCACCGGTCGCTTCAGGTAGGGATCCCATTGCTCGAGCTTCTCACTCCCCTCGAGCAGGCCCCCGTGTACGTACCAGAACATCGCCCCCGAGGTCATCCTCCCTTCGGAAATCACTCCACGGCTGTGCTCGTGGACGATCATCTCCTCGCTGTATCCCTCGAGCTTCATGCGCGCCGTGTCGACGACCATGCCCCCGATGACCTTTAGGGCCGTCGTGTTCATCATGTCGGACAGCGAAAACATGTCGCGAACGAAGGGCTCGATGGAATCGTGATCGAGCCAGGGGAAACCGACGAATCCACTGCCCTTCTTTCCGTAGTTTCCCGTCAAGGCGAAGACCAGGGCCTGCACCCGCTCCATCAGGTTGCCGTGGTAGTACTTCGCCATGTTGCTGGTGGTGACCATGGCAGCGGATTTCGCTTGCCCAAGCTGGAGGGCGAGTTTGCGGATGAGCGCAGGCGGCGTCCCGCAAATCTTCGAGGCGTCTTCCGGACGGAAACCCGCGAGACGCTCGCGAAGCAGCGAGAAGACCGTGGAGACACCGACGCGGCTACCATCCTTCAGCGTCACCTCGAAGCGGCCTTCCAGCTCCGGCTCGAGCCCGTCGAGTCGCAGGCTCCTCCGCGGTGCAGCCACCGCTCCCCGCTCACGGTCCCAGAAGTAGAGTTCTTCGTCGCTTCCGCTTCCCTCGAGGTCGGCCGTGCGAAGCAGGCGGCGCGTGTCGTCGCGGACAAGCATGGGAAGATCCGTCTGCTCCGCCAGGAAATCGCGATCGATCAACTCTTCCTCGACGAGCACCTGGGCGACGGAGAGACCGAGGGCGGCGTCGGTGCCGGGTTTCACCGGCACGAAAAAATCAGCATGAATCGAAGAGGCGCTGTAGTCCGGCGCGATGCAGACGAGGCGAGCGCCCTTGTAGCGCGCCTCCGTGAGGTAGTGTGCATTGGGAATCTGGGTGTAGAGGGGATTGCTCCCCCAGATCAGGATCAGATCCGAGTAGAAGTAGTCGT
Source organism: Deltaproteobacteria bacterium (assembly GCA_019312665.1). Classification (GTDB taxonomy): domain Bacteria; phylum Myxococcota_A; class UBA9160; order UBA9160; family UBA6930. The sequence goes on from JAFDCZ010000001.1 coordinate 41,508, forward strand.
CGGCCGAGCTCTCGAAGGAGATCTTCCCGAAGGTCTCGGCCGCACCTCGGTGGCCATCGCCGATCTCGGTGTTCATGTCCAGGTTGGTCGAGTCCATCAACACCGATAGGCGTTGATGGCCCGCAGTCATCGTGCCCTCGGTATAGAGGGGGCCCAGTTCCCAGATCACGCGGTCGCAGCCGTCCTGCTCGATCGTATCGAGCATCGCATCCGCCACCTCATCGGTGGCCTGCTCCCAGGAGATCCGCTTCCAACGACCGGATCCCCGCGGCCCCACACGCTTGAGCGGATGGCGAACCCGTCCGGGGTCGTACATGCGCTCGCTGAAGCAGGCCCCCTTCTGGCAACCTCGTGGGTTCGGGTCCGGAACGGATGCGTTCGTCTGGGGATAGTCGGCGACCTGCTCCTCGCGCCAGACCATCCCGTCCTTCACGTACACGTTCCATGCACAATGCGCCTGGTACCAACAATTCACGAAATGGCTGCTTCGAACCACCTTGTCCCAGCGCCAGCGTTCCTGGTAGACATCGCGCCAGTCACCGTAGGGGGGCGGTGCAGGCGCGACGGATGAACCGGCCAGGGCCTCGGTATCGCCGGGCTGAAGGCAACGAAGTCCCAGTGCGAGGCTCGCCGTACCCGCCGTACCGGCGATCAGGAAGCGGCGCCGACTGATGCCGGCCCGGCGTTTCAGCTCTTGACCCATTCGATCGTCGCCGGATCGCGATCGAAACCGCCGAACATATCCTTCCAGCGGTAAGCGATCAGCAGATCCATCAGCTCGGACTTCTCGCCCGCACGGGTCTTCGCCATCTCCGACTTCATCAGCGCGAGAACATCCAGAACCTTGGGGCCGAAGAGCGACACCAGGTATTCATCCGGGATCCGCGGCTTCGATTCGTCGACGTCTCCGTTCTCGTCGAAGCGGGGCGGCGCCAGGGGCGGCACGTAGAAGACGTTCGGATCCGTGCCGTATTCTGGATGCAGAGGAAGCGCGGCCTTCCACTTGTCGACGAGTTTCCAGATCGGTCCTTCCTCATCGTCGCGATAACCGAGGAAGCGAACGCGGCCCGGACATTGCCGCGCGCATGCATTGGCCACGCCCTGCTCGATGCGCGGAAAGCAGAAGATGCATTTCTGGGAGACCTTTTCCGCGTGGTTGAAGTAGATCTTCTTGTAGGGGCAGGCCTCCATGCAGAAGCGGTAGCCGCGGCAGCGGTCCTCGTCGATCAGGACGATGCCGTCCTCTTCCCGCTTCACGATGGCCTTGCGGGGACAAGCCTCCAAGCATGCGGGGTGTGTGCAGTGGTTGCAGATGCGGGGCAGGTAGAAGTAGTAGGCGTTCGGGTATTCACCGGCGCCCTGGTCTTCGTCCCAATTCGGGCCCCAGTCCGGCTCTTCGCCCTTCACCTTGAGGTGGACCTTGTCCCCCTTGCCCCCGAAGAAGACCTCCTCGTGATTGAACTCCCAGGCCTCGCCGAAATCCTTTCGCGTGGGCAGCTTCCCCGGCACGGCGGTTCCGTCGCGGAACCCACCGCCCATTTCTTCCCAGTCGCGAGGTGTACCACGCCCGGGTTGGGTGTTGACCGAGTTCCACCACATGTACTCCATGCCCTCGTCGCGGGTCCAGAGCCGCTTGCAGGCGATCGTGCACGTCTGGCAGCCGATGCATTTGTTCAGATCCATCACCATTGCGAGCTGACGGTCGGGCTTCTCCATGGGTTACCTCGTGGTCTCGGGAACAGCGTCGAGTTGGAGTTCATGCCAGAGCGGTCCAGAGAAGGCCTTGATCCCTGCCCGCTCGCCGTGATTCCCATCCCACACCGCGACCCCGAAGCCCGTTTCGGCACCGGGCTCGAGCTGTGCGATGGGCTCCTGCGTATCGACGCGCAACGCACGGGCGATGACGACACACCAGCGTCCGTCCTTCCAGGTTCCCCGGCCCCGCACAAGCTCGACATCGACGGTACGACTGGAGCCGAGGCCCTCGGCGACCACGTGCCGGGCGCGCTCGTCGTCGGCGCGCCAGTACCAGGCATTCACCGCCATGCCGGGCGCTCCCATGGTGATGATCGGAGCCCCCGCGCTGCTTGGCAGGACGACGGCCGCCCCGTCCGTAAACTCGTGATTGTCGGCGGGTTCCCGGCCCCCATTGGCTGCGCTCCACTCGAGGCGGAAGGCGAGGACCTGCCCATCATGAACCGCCGCGACGGAAGCGCGCGCGACGGAGCCGATCTTGCGACCCGCCCACGCCGCGCGGATATGAGCCGTAAGCTGCATACCGAGGGGTGTTCCCTCGAGCTTCAGCTCTTCGCGGCCGGCCTCCTTCCACACGGCTGCCTCCGGATCGAGGAAGGTCTCGAATTGGGCGGGAGGGACGTAGTGGGCTCGCATGTCGAAATCTCCTCGTCAACGCGACGAATCCCCTCCTTTGGGATTCGTCCGGGGAGTCCGCGGCTCGATCGCTTCGCAGACGAACGCCGCCGCCTGGCGAAGCCACTGCTCGAGCGGAAACTCCGAATCGTTCATCCAATGCCCCAGCGCCACGTTCAACGCGCCGAGGACCATCTCGGCCAGAAAGGTCGCCTCGAGATCCGTGCGCACTTCTCCCGCGGCCTGCCCTTCGCGGATCACCACCGCGAAGGGTTCGTGGACCGGTGAGAGATAGGGAGCGTCCTCGCCGGGCCGCGCGTGGCCCCGCATGAGTTCGAGCAGGACCTCCCGCGCGAGGCCTCGGGCTCCGGCGACGTCCGTGGCGACGGCGCCGGCGAAGCCCCGGATGCGTTCCGAGGCCGAGACCGGCCGCTTGAGCTGCTGATCGACGAGGGCCAGGAGGTGCTCGGAGACCTCGCTCGTCATCTCGACGAGAACGGCGGACTTGTTGGCGAAGTGGTTGAAGAAGGTGGCCGGAGCGACATCCGCCTTCTCGGCGATCTGCGCCACGGTCGTCGCGTCGTAGCCATTCTTGAGGAAGAGCTGGCGAGCCGTCTCGTAGATATGGACGCGCAGCTGGCGCTTCTTTCGCTCGCGGCGTCCTTCGCTGGCGGCTTCCGACACGATCGCTCCTAAACTGTAGAGACGACCATAACTTTAGATGACAATCTAAGTTTAGTGCAAGGTCAAAATTGAGATTTCGCCCTACGGAGCTCCAACAATGGGCGGCTCAGGGTTCGTCCGCGGGCTCAATGGCCCCCGCCGCCACGGCCCGCTCGACCTCCTCCGGCGTCATTCCGAGCAGCGAGCCAAACACGGAATCGTTGTCCTGGCCCTCCCCGGCGCCTGCCCTTCCGCTGCACCCCGGCGTGCCGGAAAGGCCGAGCGGAATGCCGGTCGCGGTCACCACCCCCTTGGCCATGTGCTCGATCTGCTCGAAAAAGCCGCGGGCGGCAAGGTGCGCGTCGTGCCGGGCCAGGTCCTCTGCGGTCTGGACCACCCCGGCCGCGATGCCGGCCTCCTGCAGCGCGGTCATCAGCTCGTAATCCGTGCGCATGAGGGTGCGCGTGGCGATCTCCGCGTCCAACACCTCGGCGTGCTCCAACCGCGCGGCAAGGGACGCGAAGCGCGGCTCACCGCGCCACTCCGGCCTTCCCAACACGCTGCAGAAGCTCTCCCACTCGGAGTCCGTCGCAACAGAGATCGCGCACCAGCGGTCCTCGCCGCGGCAGGGGTAGCAGCCATGGGGCGCAGCGCGCCGGGAGCGATTGCCCATCTTCTCCGGCTCCTGCTTCAGGGCAAGGTACTCCATCATCACGTGCCCGAAGCCGGCCACGGTCGCCTCGTACTGCGAGAGATTGATGTACTGCCCTCCTCCCCCCCGGTGGCGGTAGTCGAGAGCGGCCAGCACGGCGACCAGCCCGTGCAGGGCGCTGATCGCGTCGGGGTAGGCGTACTGGGTCAGCGTGCACTCCCGGGAGGGAAACCCAGAGAGCCGACTCATTCCCGACAGGGCTTCGATGTTAGGCCCCCAGGTCACGTAGCGCCTGCACGGCCCCGTATCGCCGAAGCCGGACGAACTGAGCATGACGAGCCCGGGGTTTACCTGCTGGAGCTCTTCGTAGCCCAGCCCGAGCTTGCCCATGACGCCTGCGCTGTAGTTCTCGATCACTATGTCGCTGCGGGCAACGAGGCGCTTGGCCAGATCCACGGCGAGAGGCTGCCGGAGATCCAGCGTCACGAAGTGCTTGCCCGCGTTCCAATCGGTGAACCAGGGCGAGAGCCGGGGTTGGATGCCCAGATCGGGGTTCCAGGGCGGAACGTAGAGCCGCACCACGTCGGGGCGGCTCCTGGATTCCACCCGAATCACTTCGGCGCCGCACCATGCCAGGAATCGCCCAATCCACGGCCCCGCCATCGCGGCAGAGAACTCAACGACGCGCAGGCCGGCCAGAGCCTGGGCGGGCTCGCCCGAGGATCCATCCCCTCCGGGCATCAGATGACACCTCCAGCCTGGAGTTCTTGCACCGCCGCTTCGGAGAGGCCGAGTTCGTCGCAGAAGATCTCCCGGTTGTGCTGTCCCAGCGAGGGGGCGCAACGGTAGATGCGCCACGGCGTCTTGGAGTGCCGATAGGGTGCGCCCGGATAGGTTAGACGGCCGACCATCGGATGGTCGACCTCTTCGAAGAACCCCCGCGATTCCAGGTGGGGATCCGCCGCTACCGCTGCCGCAGAATGAACGGGCGTGACGGCGATGTGCCTGCTCTGCCCGTCGCGGTAGGCCTCCTCGACGCTGAGCCGCGACATCAAGTCCGAGATGAACAGGTCCAGGAATTCGCGGTAGGGCAGCCGATTCGAGGACGGCCCCTCGAACATCGGATCCAGGATCTCCTGGTTTCCGGTTGCCTCGTGGACCCATTGGGCCAGGGCTTTCCAGTGCAGCGGTCGATTGACCATCAGGTAGATGCTTCCGTCCCGGCACGGATAGGCACCGGAAGGGACCGAGGCGAACAAACCGGTTCCCTGGCGCTTGGGGACGATCCCGTCGTCGAGCCACTTTCCGACGCCACAAATGTGCGAGACCGAAGCGACCACCTCCTGCACGGAAATGTCGACGTGCTGCCCCTCGCCGCGCACCGAACTGGAAAGCAGCGCGATCAAGCTGCTGGCCGCCGCAACGGTGGCGGCCGCAACATGTGCCTGACTACCGGCCAATCGCACCGGCGGATCCGTTTCGTCGCCGGTGACGGCCATCGAACCACCCAGGGCGCTAGCCACGAGATCCGAGGAACGGAAAGCTCGATGCGGACCCGTCTGCCCGAAACCGGAAATCGAGGTGAGGACCAGGCGGGCGTTCGCCTGACGCAGGCTCTCATAGCCCAGGCCCAGGCTCTCGAGAGTGCCCGGCGCGAGAGCCTCGATGACGAGATCCGCGCTGCTCGCGAGCTTTTCGAAGAGTTCACGTCCCTCCGACCGCTGGAGATCCAGCGTCACACCGCGCTTGCTGGTGTTCAAATAGAGGAAGGAGAGGCTCTCCTCCCGGCCCGATCCCGCCTGGATCGTCGGAGGCGTGCGCCGGCTGGGGTCGCCGCCGGGGGGCTCCAGCTTGATCACGTCGGCGCCCAGATCCGCCAGCAACTTTCCGCAGTAGGCGCCCTTCTCGTCGGCAAGTTCCAGGACTCGCCGCCCACTCAGGGCACCGCTTGGCCGGGTCGGCATGAATCCCCCCCTGGCCTTCGACCCCCCCCACTTCGTGACGAAGGTGCCGGCCTTGACGTATCCTAACTCAAGAGTAAGCTACTAGCATGAGAGTCAGCCCCCCGGCTGCTCCGCGCCGGACCGCCCAGGTCACCCAAGAGACCCGGGAGTTGATCCTGGCGGCAGCAGAGGCCGAGTTCGCCGCGCGCGGATTCGCCGAAGCGCGCCTGGCAGATATCGCGAAGCGCGTCGGGATCACCCGCGCGGCCGTCATCTACCACTTCCGCGACAAGAGCGCCCTCTACGACGCCGTGCTCGAGGCGGCTTTTGGGCCCCTCACCGAGCAGATCCAGACGTCGGTGAGCTTGCCAGGCTCGAACGCCGAGCGGATCGAGCGGGTCATCACGGCGTGGTTCGAGTGCGCTGTCGAGCGTCCCACGCTGGGTCGGCTGTTCATACGGGAGGTCGCTGCGGCAGAGGATACCCTGCGCCCCGAGGTCGACCGACTGGCCACACCCATGTTCGCTGCCTTTCTCAACGCCATCGAACAGGGACAACGCGACGGCGAATTCCGCCCGATCAGCGCGATCCATGTTGCGAACATCCTCTCAGGCGCGGCGATTTGGTTGACCAGCGGAGCGCACCTGACCGGCGGACAAGAAACCGAACCGCCCTCAGAACGCCTCGCCCGATACGGGGACGAGTTGGCCGGAGTCGCGCGCCACCTGCTGGGAATCCGGCCGCAAGACGGGGAAGGCGAGAACGATCATGAGTGATCCGCTCCCGGAGCTCGGAGCTTCGAGAGAGAGACGGGGCGAACGAAGTCATGATGGAAGCCAGATCGACGAGCTTTGATCACACCGTCGACGTCCTGGTCGTCGGTTCCGGAGCCGGTGCCATGACGGCGGCCCTGCGCGCCCACGACCAGGGTGCCAACGCGCTCCTGATCGAGAAGACCGACCGTTACGGTGGCTCTTCCGCGATGTCGTCCTGCCTGCTGTGGATCCCGAACAACCACCTGATGGCCGACGTCGGTGTGCCGGACACCCCGGAGGAAGCGTGGAGCTACCTGAAGGGCACCACCGCCGGCGCCGTCTCCGACGATCGGCTCGACGCCTATCTGGGGAAGGGCCCCGAAGCGCTCAAGTACCTCGTCGACAGAACGCGCGCGAAGTTCATCTCCCTGCCCGAGTACTGCGACTACTATCCGCGGGTTCCTGGCAGCAAGCCGGGCGGGCGCTCGGTCGAGCCGGAGCACTTCGACGCCCGACAGCTGGGCGAAGATTTCATCGCCATGCGCAACCAGAACCCGCAGATGCAGATCCTGGGACGTCTCGGGATGACGGCCGTCGAGGCCCGCATGACCATGACCGGGCAGCCGGGTGGGAGGATGCTCTTCGCGAAGCTCGTCCTCAAGTATCTGATGGACATCCGCTGGCGCCTCCGGTCTCCCCGCGACCGGAATCCGTCGGGTGGCAACGCGCTGATCGGGATGCTTCGCCTCTCCCTGATGGATCGGGACATCCCCCTCTGGCTGGAGACTCCGGCACGCGAGCTGATCGTCGAAGATGGACGCGTAACGGGCGTCGTGGTGGAGAAGGACGGCCAGCAGACCCGCATCGGAGCAACGCGAGGCGTGATTCTCGGTGCGGGCGGCTTCGAGGGCAACCAGGCCATGCGCGAGAAATATCTGCCCAATCCCACGCGCAAGGAGTGGAGCTGCGGCAACCCGCATAACACCGGGGACGCGATCGAGATGGGCAGGAAGATTGGCGCCGGAATCGACCTCATGGACGACGCCTGGTGGGGGCCGACCACCATCGTCCCCGGTGAGGATCTGGCGCGTTTTTTCGTGATCGAGAAGTCCCTGCCCGGTAGCATCCTGGTGAACAAGAGGGGCCACCGGTTCACGAATGAAGCGGCCCCCTACCTCGACATCGTGAATGTCATGTACCAGGAAGACAGCCCTGAATCTCCCTGCGTGCCGGCCTATTTCGTTTTCGACGCCACCTATCGAAAGAATTACATCTGCGGCCCGCTCTTGCAGGGCTCCGCGCATCCCGACTGGATGGCACGCAAGCTCTTCAAACAGGGCTATCTCAAGAAGGCGAAGACGCTCGATGATCTCGCTGCGCAGATCGGTGTGAATACCGAGGGGCTGAAGGAGTCCGTTGCGAGGAACAACGAGTACGCTCGCACGGGCAAGGATCCCGAGTTCGGTCGCGGAGACACGATCTACGACCGCTACTACGGTGATGCCAAGATCGAGCCGAACCCGTGCATCGGTCCGATCGAAACCGCCCCCTACTACGCGATCGAGGCCTTCCCCGGCGAGCTCGGAACAAAGGGAGGGCTCACGGTCGACGCCCGGGCACGCGTGCTCACCGAGGAGGGAGACGTGATCCCGGGGCTCTACGCGATTGGCAACTGCTCGTCATCGGTGATGGGACGCAGTTATCCCGGAGCAGGTGCCACGATCGGGCCGGCGACCATCTTCGGCTACATCGCCGCATCCGACGCGGCGGGCAGTTGAGCATGGGCTTTCGAGTCCAGACCGTGATCCTGGGCCCCGACACCGACCAGTACGCCGGCGATGGCCAGGGGACGACCGACATCCGAGCTATTGCCGCGGCGGCTCGCCGATGCGAGGAGCTGGGTTTCGACGGTTTGACTGCGCCTGAGGCCGGCCACGACCCCTTCCTTCCCCTGGTCGTCGCGGCAGAGCACACTCAGAGCATCAAGCTGGGCACCAACGTCGCCATCGCCTTTCCGCGCAGCCCCATGGTGACGGCACAGCTTGCCTGGGATCTGCAAAACCTCTCCGGCGGTCGTTTTCAGTTGGGATTGGGCACACAGGTGAAGGGCCACGTCGAGCGGCGCTACGCATCGAATTGGACCAGCGCCCCCGGCCCGCGCTTGCGCGACTACCTGCTCTGCGTGAAGGCGATGTTCGAGACCTTCCAAACCGGGGCCAGACCCGATTTCGAAGGCGAGCACTACCGCTTCACGCTGATGAATCCCTTCTTCAACCCGGGCCCCATCGAGCACCCGGACATCCCGATCCACCTGGCCGCCGTCAATCCCTGCATGGCGCGCCTTGCGGGCGAATTGGGCGATGGTTTGCGTCTCCACCCCATCGCCACCTTCCGCTACACGCGGGAGGTGATCCTGCCCGCAATAGCGGAGGGCGCCAGGAAAGCCGCGCGCCAGACGTCGGAGATCGACCTGATCGGAGCACCCTTCCTGGCGATCGCCAACGACGAGGCTGGCGTTCAAACGGCCAAGCAAGCACTGAAGCAGCACATCGCCTTCTATGCCTCCACGCCGACCTACCACGCCGTGCTCGAATTCCACGGCTGGGAGGGCGTCGGCCAGGAGCTCCACCGCCTGTCCCGCGCGGGCGGGTGGAAGGAAATGCCGAACCAAATCACTGACGAAATGCTCGGCGAGTGGGCCATCGTCGGCACCCGCGACGAACTGGTCACCCGGGTTCGAGAGCGCTGCTCCGACATCTTCTCGACCGTCCTGCTGGATCTCCCGCCCGAGCTGCGGCGGGATGAAGCCTGGTTGAGCGAAACCATCACGGCGCTGCATCGTGAAGCCGGCAAGACATCCCAACAGACGAGGCGAACAGCATGACATCTGAGGATCACCTCCTCTTCGAGGTCGACGACGGAGTTGGCATCGTGACCTTGAACCGCCCGGAGCGCCTGAACGCGATCAGCTGGGAGCTGGGCAGGGATCTCGTCGAACTCTTCCGCAAGGTCCGACATCGCGACGAGGTGCGGGTCCTGGTGCTGACCGGCGCCGGCAGGGCGTTCTCGTCTGGCGGCGATGCCGAATGGATCAGCGGGGGATCGGAGGACCGCGGCCTGCCCGGACTCTCGGATCTTCCGCTGGAGCGCTATCAGCGCAAGACACCCGCCGGCCCGCTCGGAGAGTTCACCCGCATGATCGTCGAGGTGGACAAGCCGGTGATCGCGGCTCTCTCTGGCCCGGTCATGGGCGCCGGCCTCGCCTTCGCTCTCGCCTGCGACCGCCGCATCGCCGACACCACGACGCGTTGGTGCGCCGCCATGGTGCGACTCGGTTTCGCCCCGGACTGCGGCATCACCTACTTCCTCCCGCGGGTCACCCGGCTGTCGACGGCGCTCATGATGGTCGAGACCGGCCGGACCCTGAAGGCCGAAGAGGCACACCGCGAAGGTCTCATCGACGAGCTCGTCGAGGAGGGACAGGCCCTCCCGAAGGCGCTGGAATACGCGAAGGTGCTCGCCGACGGGCCGAGCGTCGCCATCGACCTCGCACGCCGCTTCATCCACAAATCCCTCACCTCGACACTGGACGAGATGATCGACTACGAGGCCGTGGCCGCGACCATGTCTGCACATACGGCCGACGCGCGGGAGGGCACGAGCGCTTTCCTGGAAAAACGCAAAGCGAAATTCAAGGGCTACTAGAAGCCGGCGGACGAGCCCGGCGCGAATGGAGAGGACGAGAAACTTGGCGTTGCCTGAACGTCACGGGGTGGACCCGTCGCTTGCGGGAGCGCGCGCAGAATGCGACGGCGGCGGAATGATTCCGGGCACTCACTTTGCCGGCCGGGAGGAGTTCACAGGAAGCCTGACCGGCGAGTACGTCGACCACGGCGATCCACCCTGGCGTTGGTATCTCCTCGCCGAACTCTCCCACAAACCACCGAACTACCCGGCGGATGCCGTGTGGTGCGAATCCGAAAGCCTGTTTCTGATCGACGCCGAGGGCAGGTCCTTGACGGACACCCTCCCCAGTGGACATAGGAAGAAGTGAGATGCGAATCGTCGTCTGTGTGAAGGAAGTACTCGACCCCGATGCGGTCAACAACTACGCTCTCGCTGGGCGCCTCGAGATCGGTGAGGACGGGAAGTCGTTGACCCAGACCACGATTCCGCGCCTGATGAACGGCTTCGACGAGCAGGCCCTGGAGGCCGCGCTCCGGTTGCGCGACGCGGGCGTGGAGTGCCGCATCGGCGCGGTCTCGGTGGGCCCTGATACCGCAACCATCCTCAAGCACGCCGCGGCCCTGGGAGCAGACGAGATCGCCGCCCTCCCGATGGACGACCCCACACCCGACTACCATGTCGCCGCCGCATTGTTGGCCGCCTACATCCGCTCGAGCGGAGATGCCGATCTCGTCCTGTGCGGAAGACAAGCGTCGGACGACGATCAGGGCGTGGTCCCCGCCCTGATCTGCGAAGCCCTCGGGATGCCGCTCGTGACCAACGCGCGTGCAATCGAGCTCGCGCCGGCAGCCGACGAACCCACACTTCGGATCACCCGGGTCACGCCGGATGGTGACGAAGTGGTCGAGGTGTCCTGCCCGGCCGTCGTCACCGTGAGCAACGAGCTGGGAGAGCCGCGCTACCCCACGGCGGCCAAGAAGATCGCGGCGCGGCGGATGAAGCCCGAGATCATCACGCCGGAGGGGCTCTCCCTGCCTGCCGAGACACTCCGCCCCCGGGTCGTGGCCCAACGGCAGTTCGTCCCCACCGTCGCGGGCGACTGCGAGTTCGTACCCGGCGAGAGCCCGGCCGAACTGGCCGAGGCATTGGTCGCGCGCCTGCGACAAGACAGCTTGATCCAATGAGGCCAGGGCTCGAAGCGAGACGCCGGCAACGCAACGAAGAGGAGAGCGTCATGGATGCAAAACCGATTGTGGTTTGCACGTGGAACGAGAGCCAGGGAGGGCTCACGGTGGGTGCGGAAGAAGCACTCACCCTCGGCCGAGGGGTGGCAGGCGCTACAGGTGCGAAGCTCCGTTTGCTGGTGCTCGGACCGCTTCCCGAGGCGGCCATGGAAACGGCCGGACGCTTCGGCGCGGACGCTGTGGACTGGATCGAAGACGCCGCGCTCGAAGCGTTCTCACCAGACGCCTACGTAGAGGCCCTCGCCGGCTACTGCCAGCAAGAGTCGCCGGCGCTCGTGCTCTTCAACCAGGCCGCAGACACCCGCCTCGTGGCCCCGCGCCTGGCCGGGCGCGTGGGCGCCGGTGTCGTGATGAACGGTGTCGACGTTTCGGTCGGCGAAGGCGGAGGCCTCCAGGCCACTGCCTCGGCCTACGGTGGCGATACGCAGATGGTCTACGAGCTATCCGGGGCGCCTTCGTACGTGGTGGCGCTCAGCGCCAACGCGCTGCTCCCCGAACCTGCGGAGGGCGGCCCGACCGAGCCGGAATGCCGAGTGATCTCGAGCGATCTCAGCGGCGTGCAGGAGCGCGTTCGCGTAATCGAGCAGGCCCGAGCGGAAGGCCCGCGCCTGGAAGACGCCGATATCATCGTGTCGGGCGGGCGCGGCCTGGGCGGGCCCGAGAATTACAAGCTGATCGAGCAGCTCGCCGAGGCTCTCGGCGGGTTGGCGGGTGCATCCCGGCCCATCGTCGACGAGGGCTGGGTGGACTCTTCCCAGCAGGTGGGCCTGACCGGCAAGATCACCCGACCGGCCCTGTATCTGGCCGCGGGGATCTCGGGCGCAAGCCAGCATATGGCCGGGTGCTCCGCCGCCAAGACGATCGTCGCGATCAACAGTGATCCGGACGCCGCGATCTTTCGCTACGCCCGCTACGGCCTGGTAGGCGATTGCCTGGAAATCCTCCCCGAGCTGATCCGGGCGGCGAGACAATGAAGGGCGACGAGGTGAAGCGATGACGACCCACGAGCGGATTCCCGTGATGGAAGGGTTGTTCGCCGAGACGGCGGAGGGGCCGCGCCTGCTGGGCTCGCGCTGCCAGACCTGCAGCACACCCTACTTCCCTCGATCCGCCGTCTGTCACAACCCGGATTGCGGGGAGAGCCGGATGGAGAACGCCGACTTCGGCCCGCGGGGCCGGCTGTGGAGCTGTGCGATCCAGAACTACCCGCCGCCGCTGCCCGCCCGGTACGAGGAGCCCTACATCCCCTACGCCGTCGGCGTCGTCGATCTCGACGAAGGCTTGCGGGTCGTCGCGCGCATGAGCGTCGATGATCCGGATTCCCTGGAGCTGGACGCCGAGGTGGAGCTCACGATCGAGCCCATCTACCGGGACGACGAGGGCCGCGACGTCACGACCTGGAAGTTCAAGCCACTCCAGCCAGGCCGCAGTTGACGCCGCAGGGTCGGAGAGAGGATCCACCATGAGAGACGTAGCCGTGCTGGGCGCGGGGATGCATCCCTGGGGCAAGTTCGCGGACCGGTCCGTCACCGCGATGTGCCGTGTCGCGACCGAAGCCGCGCTCGCCGATGCCGGCGTGGCGTGGCGCGACGTGGAGGCCGTTGCGGCGGCGAGTTCCCGCTTCTCGGGCGGCAAGGGATGGGGCCTCAACGGCAACGACGTCGTCGAGGAGATGGGATCCACCGGCATACCCGTCTACAACCTCTCGGCGGGATGCGCGGCTGGTGGTAATGCCTTCAATATCGGTTGGCTCCTGGTCGCCAGTGGCGCGCACGATTGCGTCCTGGTCGTCGGCGGTGAGAAGATGCCCAAGGGCTTCATCCAAACCTCCGGGCTGGAGGAGGACACCGATCCCGAGCACTTGCGACAGCTCTGCGTGGGTATGCCCGGTCCCACCTTCTGGGCCGCCCTGTGCCGACGACGCATGAAGGATTTCGGTACCAGCGAGGAAGATCTTGCCCGGATCGCGGTCAAGGCCCACCGGATCGGCAAGCACAATACGAACGCCCGCTTTCGGCAGGAATTCACTATGGAGGACGTCCTCGGCTCCGCCATGGTGAGCTATCCGCTGCACCTCTACGAGATCTGCCCGGTGAGCGACGGTGCGGCGGCCGTGGTGATCTGTTCTGCGGACGTAGCCCGGAAGCGAACCACGCGACCCGTGTGGGCCGCATCGAGCAGCGTCGCTACGGCGCGCTTCGACGACGGCCTCCCGCGCGGGCTCGGCACCGTGGTGCCGCAGGCGGGACCGACCTGCCACAGTGAAGCCAGCTTGGCCGTGGGCAAGGCGCTGGAATCCGCAGCGGTGGCCCCCACGGAACTCGACCTTGTGGAACTGCAAGACAACACCGTCTTCTACGAACTCGCCTTCCCAGAAGACTGGGGCCTGTGTCAGCCCGGTGAGGCCGAGCGCCTCGTGGAGAAGGGAGAAACCCTCCCAACGGGCAAACTGCCGATCAACCCCAGCGGCGGCTTCCTCTGTTTTGGAGAAGCGACCACCGCGATGGGCGTGTTCCAGATCTGCGAGCTGACCTGGCAGCTGCGAGAACAGGCAGGGGCCAGACAGGTCCCGGGGGCGAAGATCGCCCTCGCACAGACCCTCGGCCTGGGTGGCAACGCCACCGCTGCGGTTCTCAAGAACTAACGAAGTGAATGAGGAGAAGCCCCCAATGGCCAAGGATCCGCTGCGAACGAAGCTATGCGACATGCTGGAGATCGAGTACCCGATCATCTCATTCACCCATTGCAAGGATGTGGCGGTATCCGTCATCAACTCCGGCGCCTTTGCGGTGCTGGGGGAGGCCATGCACACGCCGGACGAGATCGCGGCCGACATCAAGTGGATCCGTGACCGGGTGGACGGCAAGCCCTTCGGAGTCGACCTGGTGCTGCCCGCGTCGGTTCCGCTCTCGGGCACCCTGGAGGATCTGGAGAAGAAAATCCCGGACACACATCGGGCGTTCGCTCAGCAGATCAAGGAGAAGTACGACGTCCCCGATCCCAAGGGGCCCATCGCACTCCATCAGTGGGGCGGCCTGAATCAAGAAATGGCGCGCGGCCAGCTCGAAGTGTTGCTCGAAGAACGCGTACCCGTCATCTGCTCGGGCCTGGGTAGCCCGGCCTTCATCCTCGACGCCGCCCGCGAGCGTGGCATCAAGATCTTCGGCCTGATCGGCAAGACCCGGCAGGCCAAGCGGCAGATCGAAGCCGGCGTGGACGCGGTCATCGCGCAGGGTTACGACGCAGCGGGCCACACCGGCGCGATGGGGACCTTCTCGATCGTCCCGGAGGTCGTCTCCATTGCCGGCGACATTCCCGTCATCGCCGCCGGGGGCATCACCACAGGCCGTCACCTCGCGGCCGCCCTATGCCTGGGTGCCGCCGGAGTGTGGACAGGAACCCTGTGGCTTGCCTCGCGGGAGTCCGATGTGGACATGATCGTCAAGGAGAAGCTCCTTGCCGCGACGGCCGACGACACCTCCTACTCCCGCTGCATCTCGGGCATGACCATGCGCACGCTGAAATGCCCCTGGACCGAAGAGTGGTCCAAGCCCGAGGCTCCGCCCGTGTTGCCGGCGCCCTATCAGATGCTTCTCAGCTCCGAGTACATCCAGGGCGCCAACGACAACCGCCGGGAGGATCTGATGACCGAGGCCGCCGGCCAGGGCGTGGGCTTCGTCACTTCGATGAAGCCCGCCCGCCAGATCGTCTTCGACCTGGTCGAGGAAGCCCTCACCGCCATCGAGGACGTCACCGGCGAGCTTCCGTGATCCGGGGAGAGGCAGGATGAGCCGGGGGGCTCTCGAAGGGATCAAGGTCGTCGAACTGGGCCAGCGTGTGGCGGCACCCTATTGCGCAAAGCTCTTCGCCGACTACGGAGCCGACGTCGTCAAGGTGGAGCCTCCCGCGGGCGACGCCACCCGGCGTTGGGGTCCCTTCCCGAACGACGTGCCACACCCCGAGAAGAGCGGCCTCTACCACTTCCTCAATACCAACAAGCGCAGCGTCACCCTCGACGTCGGCTCATTCGACGAACGCGACCTGCTGCGCCAGCTCATGGCGGGGGCCGACGTCCTGATCGAGGACAACCCACCCGAGCGGATGCAGGAGTGGGGTCTCGATTTCGACACGCTCTCGGCCCTGAACCCGAATCTGGTGATGATCTCGATCACGCCCTTCGGCCAGACCGGTCCCTACGCCGGGTGGAAGGGCTACGACCTGAACGCCTTCCACCTCACCGGGGCCGGCAGCCGCTACTGCGGAACGCCGGGGAACGCACCTCTCGAGCACGGAACCTTCGCCGCGGAGTTCTTTGGTGCAGCCGCGGCCTCGGCATGGGGGCTGGCGGCGTTCTACGGCCGAGAGCAGGCGGGGGGCGGGCAGCAACTCGATGTGTCCTGTGCCGAGGCGATCACCGCGACCTTCGTCGGCGGCCAGAACATCGGTGCCTATGCCCAGGACGGGGTGTTCGGCCACCGTACTGGCGTAGGAATGCCCCTGGGTGCGCCCGCCACCATCGTCCCGTGCAAGGACGGCCACGTCTGGATGCTGGCGCTGGAGCCGGGCCAGTGGAACGGACTGGCGCGCGTGATGGGGAATCCCGACTGGATGCAACTCGAGATGTTCCAGGACATGGCCACGCGTGCCCAGAACGCCGATGCGATCTACCCGCTGATCGAAGAGTGGACCGGCGAACGCGGCAAGCAGGAGATCATGGACCAATGTCAGGAGGCCGGCTGCCCGATCACGGCGGTCTTCGACGTCGCGGAAGCCGTGCAGCATCCACACCTCACCGAGCGGGGCTATCTCGTCGATCTCGAGCACGCCGAACTGGGCCGGATCCGGAGCCTGGGCGCTCCCTTCAAACTGCCTGACTGCCCCGGCGGACCCGAGCGAGCCGCGCCCCTGCTGGGCCAGCACAACAGCGAAGTGCTAGCCAACCTGGCTTCGGGAACCGTCGCGAAACCCGCGGCCTGCGCCCGGCCAGCTACGGCGGGCGCAGGTGGCGCGCTACCCCTCGACGGAATCCGCGTTGCGAACTTCGGCTGGGTGTGGGCGGGCCCGGTGACCGGCCAGACCCTGGGATTCCTGGGCGCCGAGGTCTACAAGATCGAGTCCCGCAGTCGGGTGGACCTGCTCCGGACCTTGCCTCCCTTCGCCGGAGGTATTCGCGATCCGGATCGGAGCCTCTCGAACCACGCCTGCTGGGCGGGCAACGGAAGTGTGACCCTCGACCTCAAACGCGAGGAGGCCCGAGATCTCGCTCGCCAGCTGGTCGCGAAGTCGGACGTAGTGATCGAGAACTTCGGACCTTGCGTGATTGATCGGCTCGGACTCGGCTACGACGACCTTCGCAAGGTCAAACCCGATCTCGTCATGTTCTCGATGCCAGCAGCGGGCTTGTTCGGCCCGCTCAAGGACATCCGAACCTACGGACTCAGTCTGACCAGCACAACAGGCCTCGACAGCCTGACCGGCTACTTCGGTGGTCCGCCGGTGCCGGTAGAGAACGCCTTCTCGGACCCGTACAACGGCATCCTGGGCGCCTTCGCCGTCCTCACCGCGCTGCGGCATCGCGACCGGACCGGGCGAGGCCAGCACGTCGACTATTCCCAGCAGGAAGCCGTGATGCAGATGGTCGGGCCGGCCTTCATGGACTACGAAATGAATGGACGGGTCGCAACGACGTTAGGCAACCGGCATCCCCTCGGCGCGGCTTCACCTCATGGCGTGTTCCCCTGCGCGGGCGAGGATCGCTGGATCAGCATCGCCGTGCACGAGGATGACGAGTGGCGCAACCTCGTCCGCGCCATGGACCATCCCGAATGGGCCACCTCTCCCGAGCTGGCCGGCGGCGCGGGAAGGCTCGAGCGACTGGAAGCGATTCACGAGAATCTGGCCGCGTGGACCCGTGCCTTCGACGATCGCGAGCTGGCGGAGCGGCTCCAGCGAGAAGGCGTCCCCGCCGCGCCCGTTCTGAACGTTGCCGACCTCCTCGAAGACCCCCACTATCGCGCGCGCGGCACCTTCCTGTCGGTCCGACACCCACTCGGCTTCGACGAAACGATCTATGGCGGTTACGTGAAGATGAGTCGTACCCCGGCACGTGTGGAGCCCGGCCCCGTCATGGGAAGAGACAACGACTTCGTCTTCAAGCAGCTCCTCGGCCTCCCCGAGGAGCGCTATCGCGAGTTCGTCGAGGAGCAGATCATCTACTGAGCCGCGCTGCGTCTCATGAAGGTCGTCCAAACAGGTTCCGCAGAGGAGAGAGTCCATGGCCATCGTCACCCCCCTGGAGTCGGCACCGGGGGCACGCCGGCGGCTCGCCCTCGCCAATCCCGCAACTCTCGAACCCATCGGCGAGATCGAGGTCCAGGCCGCCGACGACGTGCGGGCCGCTGTGATGAAGGCCCGCGAGACGCAGCCGGAGTGGGCCGCGAGTTCCTTCGACATGCGCGCCACCGTCATTCGCCGTGCGCTCCGCATCCTGCTGGACCGGCAGGATGAATTCATCGACCTCATCCTGAGCGAAACCGGCAAGGCGCGCAGCGAGGCGCTCCAGATGGAGATCTACGCGGCCTGCGACTCCCTCAACTACTATGCAAGACGAGCGGGGAAGATCCTCAAGCCCAGGAGGGAACGCCTGCACGGAATGTTCTCACTCCTCAAACAGCTGCACGTGGTCTACCGCCCGCTCGGCGTAGTAGGTGTGATCAGTCCCTGGAACGGTCCCTTCATCCTGGCGATCAATCCCTGCATTCAGGCCCTCATGGCGGGGAACGCCGTGATCCTGAAGCCCTCGGAGGTGACCCCCTTCTCGGGAAAACTCGTGGGGGATCTCTTCGACGCGGCGGAGCTGCCCGCGGGGCTCCTTCAGGTGATGCTCGGCGACGGAGAAACCGGCGCCGAGCTCACCCGAGCGGGCGTCGACAAGATCTCCTTCACCGGCAGCGTCGCCACCGGACGCGAGGTGGCCGTGGCCTGCGCGGAGCAGCTGATCCCCTGCACGCTCGAGCTCGGAGGGAAGGACGCGATGATCGTCTGCGGAGATGCCGATCTCGACAATGCGGCTGGTGGTGCCGTCGCGGGCGCATTCATGAACACCGGGCAGTATTGCTGCGGCACCGAGCGCGTCTACGTGGTGAATTCGGTGGCCGACGAATTCACGCGAAGGGTCGTCGAGCGGACCCAGCGGCTGCGGCAAGGGGCCGGCGGCGAATTCGACGTCGGCGCCGTCTTCTGGCCGCGCCAGCTCGAGATCATCCAGGAGCATGTCGCCGACGCCATCGAGAAGGGCGCCAAGATCCTTTGCGGCGGTCGCCGAACCCCTTCGCTACCCGGCCTCTTCTACGAGCCCACAGTGCTCATCGACGTCCACCACGATATGCAGATCATGAGCGACGAGACCTTCGGCCCCATCCTTCCCATCATGCGGGTGGACGACGAAGAGACGGCGATCCGCATGGCCAACGACAGCGACTACGGCCTCGGCGCAAACGTGTGGACGACCAATCGGGAAAAGGGAATCGCCATGGCCCGTCGCCTCGAGTCCGGCAGCGTGTGCGTGAACGACATGACCATGACCTACGGCTTGCAGGAAGCCCCTTTCGGTGGCGTCAAGCAGAGCGGGATCGGACAGGTCAATGGGGAGACCGGCCTCAAGGGCTACTGCCATGCCACGCCCATCCTCGTCGATCGCTTCGGAGGCAGGCAAACCGCCAGCAGGTATCCCTACACCCACGAGAAGGACGAGGGCATCAGGAGGTTCATGCGCCTGCAGTGGGGTACCGCCCTCGGCCGGCGGCTGAGCTGAGCATCGCGACTCGAAGGTGGCGAGATCCCATCTAGACCGCGGAGCGGACAAGGACCCGGTCTCGCCGACCTGACCGCCTGCTTCTAGCTCGGGAGCGGCCTTCCCAGGAAGTCGCCTACCACGCCCGCCGCGATGTAGCCCGGTCCGCCCAGGATCATTCCACCCGGGTACATGGACGCGCCGCCCACGAAGAGCCCCGGGATGGGTGTCTCACTGCGGGAGCAGAGATCATTAGGTCGCAGATAGCCCATCTGCAGCGTCGAATAGGAGCCGTGCTTGATGGAGCCGCGCTTCATGGTGGTCAGCTTGGCCTCGATTTCCAGGGGCGTCACGTGACGGCGGAAGACCACATCACCGAGTTCAGCGTATTCCTCGATCAGACCCATACAGCCGTCACCGAAGGCCTTGCCTTCCGTCGCCCAACTGGAGTCGTACCTCACCACCGCCTCCGCACGCAGGAGTTGGTGGCCGGGCGGAGCCATGGTCCCATCGAAACGGCTCAGATTGGTGACGTGCAGCCACTCCGACCGGCCCGTCTCACCGGCATCGATGCGCTCGAGATGGTCCAGCAGTTCGTCGTCCGTTTCGAGTCCGCAGAACACGATCATCGCATCGCCAACTCGGGGGTCCTCCGCCTTCCACACCACACCGCCGTGGAGCCCGAGGTGCAGGCCGAACATCGAGCGCTCTTCCCACTCCCACGAATCCACGGCGAGTCGCAGGTTCTCCGGCAGGTCAGTCGACGCCACCAGTTGCAGGAAGGTCTGCTCTGGGTTGAGGGTGGAAATGATGGCCGGGGCCTCGAGACGGCGCCCGCCTTCGATCTCGACGGCCACTGCGGATCCGTCCTCGACCACGATGCGCTGAGCCTCACAGGACTCGAGGACAGTTCCCCCGTTGCCGACGAACGAGCGGTAGATGGCCGAGGAGAGCCGGTGGGAGCCCCCTTTCACGAGTCCGGCGCTCAACATGCGGCACAGATAGAGCGGGAACAGGAACCCCAGCGGGTCGTCGAGATGGAGACCCCACATGGCCGGGAACGAAAGCAGCGCCATGCGGACCCGTGGATCCCGGAAACCGTACTCGTCGATCAGCTCGACGAAAGTGGATTCGGAAATCTCGGCCAGACGTCGGCCTGAGGGGGTCTTCTCGAACTCCTCCATCTGGTCCAATGCCGCCTCCGGAAGCTCATACGTCATCGGGATCAGGTAGTCGTCGAGCATGGGTTGGAAGTCGGCCCACATCCGGGAGAAAGCCTCAGCGTCATCCGAAGAGAACACCTCGATGGAACGAAGGGTCTCGTCGAGATCTCGCGTGAAGACCAGCGAACTGCCGTCGCGGAAGGGAAAGGCCGCGACCACGTGCGGGTAGAGGTAGCGAACGCCCAGGTTCGCCAGATCCAGGTCCCGATGTGCGGGCATGAGCTCGCCCATCATGTGGTAGACCGCGTGCAGGTTGAGGCGCCAGCCGTAGTACTCCTCGGTGTTGAGCCCGCCGCCGGTCTCGTGGCGCCGCTCGACCAGCGCCACACGGTGGCCCGCCTTGGCCAGGTAGGCGCCGCACAACAGGCCGTTGGGGCCCGCTCCGATCACGATCGCGTCGTAGTTCTCGGAGCTCATTGCCCCGCCCCCGCAGCGGCCTTCCACTTGTCGTCCACCCCGAGGTTCAACGGAATGCGACCGACGTTCGCGAAGAACCACTCGTACGGATTCGATCTCCACCACTCCACATCGCGGCAGCCAAGGTCCTCGGCCACCTCGCAGGCAGCCAGATAGCCGGTGGCCAGATGCGTTGCGCCATAAGGATGGATCGAGTTGGAGAGATAGAGCCCGGGGACGAAGCTCCGCGACGCGCCGTTCTGGACCACGCCCGGAAGCGGCCGGTTCTGCCCGTACTGCTCGGGAATGGCGCTGCCACCGATCATGTTCCCACGGATCGCCGAGGGATTGCTCAGCTCCTGGTCCATCGGGGTGTTGACGTGGCGCTCCAGGACCAACTCCTTGAAGCCGGGTGCGTATTCTTCGTAGCGGTCCGTCATCGCGTCGGCGATCGCCTCGCCCAGGCCATCGCGCCACGCGTTCCAACCATTCAGACGCTTGGCACCCCAACGCCGCGGGCGCGGAGGCACGCTCATCCATGTCATGATCGTGTGGCAGCCCGCCGGTGCCTGGGAGGGGTCCGCCCGGGTGGTGTTGAACCAGCCGCCCATGATGCGCTCCGGGATCACGCCGGACATCAAGGCCCCCTGCCCGTCCCGGATCTCATCCAGGGTCTCGCCGCCGAAGTAGCCGACCCAAGAGCGCTGGATCGCCGGATCGTAGGCCGCCGATGCGAACTCGGGGTCACCATTCAGCGCGTAGCAGATACCCAGGAGCTGCGGATCGTCGTAGTTGAAGAACTTGATGCGCCGCGCCCAATCGGAACCGATGACATCCTCGCCTAGCAACCACAAGAAAGTGGGCACCAGGGTCAGGTTCGAAAGTACGATCCTGGACCGCACCTCCTCGCCGGGCATCAGGGCGTCCGGGGAGAGGCGGATCCCACAGGCCCGGCCGTCCTCCATCAGGATCTTGTCTACCGGGCTGGTCGTCCAGATCTCGCCGCCGTGAGCGACGAGACACTTCACCAAGGCGTGGGTCAACGAATGCGAACCACCCTTCGCGGTATGCACCGCCATGGGCATCATCCCGGTCAGCGCAAGAACCTGGGGCCCGACTCGGCGGTTCAGCGGCCACTGCCCCGTGAACTCGCCCAACGCACCCGGAACCGTGCGAACAGCCTCGGACTCGAACAGAACCTCGAGGAGTTCGAAACCGGTCATGCGACTCACGTCGTCGCCGGAGAGCGGAACGTCCAGGGATCGCAGCAACCCGTCGTTGAAGGCTGCCATGCGATCGACGAATTCCGAGGTGGGCGCCGCGAAAATCGCCTGCTGGTTGAGGGTCAGAGCCTCGCCACCGTTCTCCATGGAGTAGGCGCGGATCTTGGCCAGCGTGGCCGCGTCGCGTTCGGAGTGTCGAGCCACGCTGTCCTGGGTAAGTGTGGGTTCCAAGCCCTGCACCGTGTTCGTCCCATCCAGGAACGGCTTGGCGAACAAAATGTCGGTTCCGCGCAGGTCGAGGCCGAAACGCTCGAGTTCGAGGTCGGCCATGGCCGGGCTCATGGCCGGCACCAACCAGGCGGCGTGGGTGTTGTGCAGGAAACCGGGTTGTCCCAGCTCGATGGTGTCGCAGTGGGCGCCGCATTGGCCGCGAGCCTCGAAGACACCCACAGAGAGGCCCGCTTTGGCCAGGTAGGCAGCACTGGTGAGGCCGTTGATCCCGCCTCCGATCACGACAACGTCGTAGTCCTTCACTTCTTTCCCCCAGGGGCACACTATTTGTAGTACTCACGAACGTTTGTTTATCTTAGTAGTCGTTCGTTATACTTGCTACCAGATTCCCGACAGGGTCGTTGGCGGAAGCCGGATTGCGCCAGCGCTCGAAGGGATTTGCACGAAGGATGGCTGGTCATGAGGCTGCGTTCTCGAGGTCTCGGCCGCAAAGAGTTGGTGCTGGATTTCCGCGAGTACGAGGTGGTGCGCGCGGGCGACGAACTCGTCGTCGTCGGCACCATCCGTGATCCGGTCAACTGGGATTTCACCATCCGCATCTGCGAGGACGACGTTCCCGGCATGACCTGGCTGGTACTCCGCCGTGCCATGGTCGGGCTCCTGTTGCGTGCGTTCTTCAGGCGCCGCAAGCGCCATCACTGGGGAGATGAGCGCGACGAACATGTGGCCGAAGGCAAGAGGCGCCGCCAGCTAGCCGGGGAGAATGCCGACGAACGGGCTCGGATCAGCCTCGAGCCGGTCGCGACGCGCCGGAAGGCAGCGGCGTTGCGGAGGACGGCTCCGAAGACGAGCGAGCCCGCGCGGCTGTCTCCCGCCAAAGAGACCTCCGCAGCGGATGCCGGGTAGCACGCTCTCGCCCGAGGCCGCTCGAGGCTACGGCGATGCGAAGAAGGAAGCGAGGATGAACGGCGAAGAGGAACGCGACGTGCTGGCCCGCGAGTTCGATCGCCAGCGTGCCGTAGAGGGCGACATCCTGGAGGCGATCGCAACCGACAACGAGAAACACCCGTGTCTGCTGGCGATGGTGGAGAAGCCGATCCCGTGAACCCCACGCGTCGGCAGTTCCTGAAGCTGTCGGGCGCGGCAGCGGCGGCCACAACCGGCCTTCCCCTCTTCCACTTCCGGATCGCGGAAGCCTCACAGCCGGCTCCGAAGCTCGCGAGCTGGGAAGACCTCTACCGAGAACGGTGGACCTGGGATTCCATCGTCAAGGGATCCCACGGTTGGGCCAATTGCCGCAGCGCGTGTGCATGGGATCTCTACGTCAAAAACGGGATCGTCGTTCGCGAAGAGCAGAATGCAGCCTACGAGGCCTCGGAGCCGGGCGTCCCGGACTTCAACCCTCGCGGATGCCAGAAGGGGGCTTGTTACACCGAGGTGATGTATGGCCCCAGCCGTCTCAGCGTGCCGATGAAGAGAGTCGGAGAGCGCGGTTCGGGCCAGTGGCAGCGCATCAGCTGGGACGAGGCCATCGACGAGATCGCGACGAAGATGTTGATCCTCGCCGAAGAACATGGAACGGACACCATCTACCAGGATCTGGGGCCCAACTTCGATCACGGCGCAACGACCGTGGGCCGTTTCAAGTTCCAGATGAAGGCCGGCGGGATGTTCGCCGACATGTGGGCGGAGATCGGCGATCTCAACATCGGCGCCACGCTGACCCTCGGCATGGCACATATCGGCGGCTCCAGCGACGAGTGGTTCCTCTCCGACTTCCCGGTGGTGTGGATGATGAACCCCGCCGTCACGCAGATCTCCGACGTGCACTTCCTGTTCGAGGCCCAGCACAACGGCTCTCAGCTCACGGTGATCGACCCCCAGTACAGCGCCACCGCGGCCCACGCCGATCTGTGGCTTCCAATCGAAACCGGCACCGACGCAGCGCTCGGGCTCGCGGTCGCCCGCCACATCTGGAGCAGCGGGAACCTGGACGTCGAGTACGTGCGCGAGCAGACCGATTTCCCGCTCCTGGTGCGCCTGGACACCGGGCGCTTCCTACGAGGCACAGACCTTCTGCCGGACGCGAAGCAGACCGGAAAGGAAGACCTCCTCTTCCTGTGGAATCCGACCATCGGACGCGCTGAGCCCGCGCCGGGCTCGCCGGGGGCAGACCAGGGCAAGTTGATCGTCGAGGGCTTCACACCGCCCATCGAAGGGACCTTCCTGGTCGCGCTGGCCGACGGTTCGGAGGTCGCCGTCAGCACGGCAGGCAGCATCCTGCGCGAGCATCTCGACCCCTGGACCTTCGCGGCCGCAGCGGAGGTGACCCGCCTCGCCCCGGAGGTGATCAAAAGGTTCGCCGATGGTTTCGCCAACGCGGAACGCCCCATGATCCTTTCGAGCTGGGGGTCGAACCGCTTCCTGCACTCGGACCTGATGAATCGCACCAAGCTTCTGTGTCTGGCGATGAAGGGAGCCATCGGCAAGCGGGGTGCCGGATACCAGGCGACGGGCATGATGGGCATGGCAGGATTCGGCTCGGCGTTGCAGATGAACCGGACCGGGATCCTGGGCCGACTTGATCTGATGCTCGGCTTGATGTCGCCCGGAGAACTCTTCGACACGGCGGTGGATCTCGTCAAGCGTCGCAGGAGTTACGAAGACGTGATCTTCGAACAGGCCACCACTGGAGAAGACAAGTCCGTCTGCGCCACCAACGTCTCCACCCTGAACTATCATCATCAAGGCATCGCGGAACGGCTCGAGATGGAAATCGACGGTCAGTACCCGCGATCTCTGGGAGCCTACGTCCGAGAAGCCGAGGAGAAGGGCTGGCAGCACAAGCTGCCCCGCAGCGGTCAGCCGCGGGTCTACATCACCGGCGGGAGCAATCTGCTGCGCCGGGGAAACCAGACCCAGGCGATGCTCCAGAACATGTGGCCGGGCATCGACCTCGTCGTCGCCATCGACCAGAAGATGAACTTCACGGTGATGAACTCGGACTACATCCTCCCGGCTGCCGGCTGGTACGAGAAGCCCGGCATCAAGTACGCCATGTCCTACATCCCCTACCTCCACTACTGCGACGTCGCGGTGAAGCCCCTGGGCGAAGCCAAGGACGAGTGGGAGATCTTCTGGCTGCTCTCGAAGAAGATCGAGGAGATCGCGAAGCTCCAGAACACGCCCACATTCGATGGCTGCGGCAAGTTTCCCGTCGACTGGAAGAGGCTCCACCAGGATTACTCATGCCAGGGCGAGTACGGCCCGAAGGACGCGGAAAAGGTCACCCAGCACGTCATCGACAACAGCCCGTCGGTGGCCGGAATCAGGATCGAAGATCTGAAGAAGACGGGTATCGAGAAGTTCCGCAACACAGGCCTCAACATGAGTCCCTCGTTCATGTTCAACCCGGACTGGAAGGGCGAAGGCGTCCTGTCAACGCTGACGCACTTCACGAAATACAAATGGAGCTGGCCCACGTTCAGTGGGCGCCAGCAGTTCTACATCGACCATCCCTGGTTCCTGGAGGCAGGCGAGGCGCACCCCGTGCACAAGGCGAGCCCGAAGGCGGGCGGCGACTATCCCTTCCGGCTCGTCTCGTGCCATAGCCGCTGGAGCATCCACAGCACCTGGCGCGACCTGCCGATGCTGCTCCGCCTCCAGCGGGGAGAGCCCGCGATCTACCTCAACGAGGCAGAGGCCTCGGATCTGGGCTTGGCGGACGGCGAGTGGGCGGAGCTCTACAACGACCTCGACACGATGAGAATGCGCATCAAGTACTCGACCATGGTGCGCCCGGGCGTCGCCTACTACTTCCACGGTTGGGACCCGAGCCAGTTCCCCGAACACAAGAGCTACAAGTGGCTGATTCCCGGCCTGATGAATCCGCTTCACATGGCGGGTGGACAGGGGCATCTCCACTTCGGAATCAATCATCTGGAATCCGGGGCCTTCATCCGGGACACGCGCGTGGGAATCCGCCCATGGGCCCGAGAGAGTTGAGGCGCGGAACGAAGCACCCTGGCGGACCCCAGCGCGACGCTCCTCCAAACACCCGCTGGCGATGGCCTTGGACCCGAACAAGTGCAGCCGAGGCATACATCGACATCGCGTAGCAAGCACTCGGCCCTGCCCGTCGCTGTCTCCGAGCGCTGCGGGGGATCGCCCGCTATTGCATCTTCTGGCGTCGGCGGAGTTCGTGCCCGACGAGCCGGGCTACCTCCGTTCCGGACAGAGTGGCCTGGTGAGTCCCCATTCCAGCGGCGCCCGCATCGGTGCCCGCGTAGTAGAGGCCGCGGATCGGCGCCGTGACCGACGGTTTATCCCTGCCGCATTGCCCTACGACCTGGCCCAAGCCGACGCACTCGCCCCCTTGTCCGGGAAGCACGGCATCACGGGTCAGGCTGCTGATCTCCCTGGGGCCCGCGTACTCCCGACGCTCCGTCGCCGCCCAGATTTCCGGGAAGAACCGCTGCATCTGCTTGTCCATCACCTTCCACAGCCCCTCGATCTCCTTGGCGTCGGGATCGGGTGAACAAATCGTACCGGAGACCAGCACCTGCTTGCCGGGAGGGGCCGCCTTTTCGTCGTAGAAGGAGTGGTTGACCATGAAGAGGATGACCTCATCGGGGATGTGGCCCTCCTTCATGCGAATGAAACGCTCCATGTCGATCCAGCTCTCGTCCGCGTAGGCCACGTACATGGCGACGTCCATCACCGGCTTGTCGAGGAAGTAGCGGACGCTGGTGAAGGCCCAGCCCGGGACCAGCCCCTTGACGTAGTTCGCGTAGCTTCGGTCGAAGTGCTCCTCGCCCACCAGCTTCAGCACGGTCGGCTGGATGCCTGCACTACTGACCACGATCGGGGCGCGGAAGGTCCCCTGGGCCGTGACCACCCCCGTGGCGGCGCCATTCTCGATGACGATCTTCTCCACGCGAGCGTTCGTGATCATCGTCCCGCCGTTCTTCTCGAACTCGCGGATCATCACCTTGGCGAGGGTCCCGAATCCCCCTTTGTACTGCCCTCCCCCGCCTTGCAGCATCATTTGCCGCATGATGCGGACCTGCTCGGAGGCAGACACCAGGTCGATCGGCTCGGCCAGGGAAGCGTTGGCGTGGAAGGCCAGGTAGCTGTAGAGCTCGAAAGGGACGTCCTGCTCGATCAGGTACTCGTGCATCGTGAGGTCGTCGAGGCGGTCGATCTCTTCTTCGGGCATCGTGACGAGGCCCGTCATGAAGGCGAGCACTTTCTGCTCGGCTTCCGTGTCCATATCCCACAGCTTGAAGAATGGCGTCGGATCGGCCATCGCCTGGCCCTGAACGGTGAAGCGGTACTCGTCCCAGCCTCGCTTGCGGTAGGCGATCTTGATGATGTCGCGGTCGTCGTCGGGCTCGAGGGCGGGCTCGAACTCATCGCGGACGCCGAGTTCGTCGAAGATCGCTTCGAACTGCGAGCCACGCATGGGAACCTGGCCGTGGGGGAAGAGATCGTAGGCGTAGCCGTCCTTCTCGATGCTGACCATCTTGCCGCCGACAAAGTCGTTCTTCTCGACGATCAGGGTCCGGATCCCCCGCTTCTGGAGAAGCGTCGCGCAGGAGGCCCCGCCTGGCCCGCTGCCGACCACGATCGCGTCGTAGCTCGTATCTTCCATGGCTTGGACCCCTCTACTGTTGGTGATGGAAGCCGACTAGTCCTCGTCGCCCTCGCTTCGGAGCTGCGGGAAGAGCTGGAGGATCAGTGCGTCGATGAAGCGAGCCTGCCGTGCGATGCCCTCTTCAGAGAGAGGATCCTCGTCGAGGGTCTCCTTCAGAAGTGGAGCCAGGGCGAAGTGTCCAAACGAAACGTGGATGAACAAGGCGGCCAGCGAGGGAAGCAGGGGCTCTTCGAGGGGTTCCGGCACGGTCCCGCTCTTCAGCTCGCCGAGGATGAAGGCGAACAGCGGGCGCACCCACTTCCGGGCGACGGTCGGCAGGTACGGCCCCTCCGCCATGGCCTCGAGGTAGACGAGGCGCGAGAAGTCCGGGTGACCTGCGAGGTGGCACATCACCTCGCCCACCAGCGCACGGATCGATTCCCTCTCTCGGGGGCCTGCGGAGAAGCGCTCCAACGTCGTCACCAGGGGCGCGAGGCCGCGCTCGAGAACCGCCTCGTAGAGCGCGGTCTTGCTCGGGTAGTAGTTGTAGAGGGTGGCGCCGTTCACCCCGGCCGCGGCGGCGATCTCGCGCACGCGGGTGCCGGAAAGCCCCCGGCGAGCGAAGACGCTCTCGGAGGCATCCAGGATGGCCTTCTCGGTGAATGCGGCTCGCTCGGCCTGGGCGGCTCGTGCGGTCTCACTTTCGTTCGATTTTTCAGGCACTTATGAACCCGTCGCAGAACGAATAAACATTCATTTATCTTGAACAGTAGACAATTAGCCAACGCGGCATGATTCGCAAGGCTGCCCTTCGAGTTCCCCGGTCTGTCTTCGCCGGCTTGGGGTCAACATCGAGCCACTCGCCCTGCGGCCGCGCGGCCGGCCCGGCGGCCGAAGAAGGTGCCATCCGCCAGCGACAGTCCGCTGCTGTAGCCCTGGGCTGCCAGGCCCGACGTGGTACGACCCGCGGCGAAGAGCCCCGAGACGACTTCCCCGTCCGGGGTAAGAACGGCCCCGTCGGGCGTCGTACGCAGCCCGCCCATGGTGAACACGGCCCAGATTGCGGTTTCGGTCGAATAGTCGAGAGCCGCGAACGGCGGCTGGACCAGAGGAACCAGATGGGCGGGGGCTTTGTGGAAGACAGGGTCCTCCCCTCGCTGGGCACCCCGATTGTAGAGTTCGAGAGTGCTCTGGAGGCTTCCCTCGGCAAAGCCCAGCTCGCGCTCCAGCTCCTCGAAGGTTTCGCCCACGGCGGCGATCTCGGTCGGCGGAAACGGCTTCTCGTAAATGGCGTCGTCAACGATCAGGTAGACCTGCCCGGCCTGGCCGTGCAGCGCTGCCTCACCAACGACCGTCTGGTAGGCGTCCTCGTTGATGAAGCGCTGCCCCTGGCGATTCACCATCACACCCTGGATCTGAGACTTGGGCACCGTGAAGGGCAGCACGATGCTGGCGGTATCCATGCGAATGACGTCCGCCCCTGCGCCCATTCCCATGCGGATGCCCCGCCCGTCGTCACCATCGCAGCCCAGACGCATCTTGCACTTCCGGAGGAGCGGCGCGTAACGCTCGACCATCTCGGTGTTGTTGATGAAACCGCCTGCCGTGAGGATCACAGCTTGGCGAGCACGGAAGTGGCGGAGCTTCCCCTCCACCTGGGCGACCGCGCCCACGACCCGGCGCTCCTCGTCCAACACCAGCGTCTCGCATAACGTGTCCACTTGGGTCCGGGCGGCGGAGCGCTTCACGGAATCGAGCAGCCGGCGCATCAATATGGCCCCCGCCTCGATGGTTTCCTGCTGCACGGTGTGTCCGCGGGGCGCCGGCGTCGCGATGTCCCGGTAGGGGTGCGCCAGCTCACTCCCCGAGTAGCTCAAGCAATCGTCGGTAGGCGTGTAGGATCCATCGCCGTAGAAGGATTCCTTGAACGGGACGCCCTGGGCCACGAGCCAGTGGAAATGTTCCACGCAGTCGTCGCAGAAGAGCCGGATTTTCGGCTCGTCGGCACCGGGGCCACACGATGCCATCAGGTATGCGTACATCTCATCGGGCGAATCCTCGAAGCCGCACTTCTCCTGGATCGGCGTGCCGCCACCCAGGTAGATCTGGCCTGTGGAGAGAGCCGACGTGCCGCCGCCGCCACTGGCTCGCTCAAGTATCAGTGTGTCCGCCCCGGCGCTGCTGGCCTCGAGCGCCGCACAGGCCCCGGCGGCACCGAGCCCCACTACGACGACATCAGCCTCGTCGTCCCAAGCCGGTACCTCCCGCAGCGGCCGAATGGCTGCGGCACGTCCCATGTCGCGTCGTCGACCCATCGAAGCGGTCAGCTCGCTTTCCGGTTCGGCCACAAGCCGAGAATCGTGTCGAGAATCTCGTCTGCAGCGTCGAGGCTTCCCATATGTCCCTCACGCGGACGAACCTTGAGCTCGGAGTCGGGGACGAGCCTTGCCTGGTGCTCGCCGTGATCCAACGGAACGAGGTGGTCGGAGTCACCGTGCCAGAATCGGATCGGCACCTGGATGTCCCGCAGCGAGAAACCCCATGGCCTCGAGAAGAGCACCGCGTCGTAGATCGGCGCGTGCAGCTGGGAGCGACTGGCGCGGAGCATGTCATCGAGGAACATCTGCTTCATCTCAGGGCGGCTCATGACCTCCTGGTCGCCTTCGGGCATGGTGCCGATGAACAAGTCGAAGGCCTGGGAGGCCAACGGTCGGAGGGCGAACGCTGTGGCCCACACCAGGTGCCCGAGAGGCTGATGGAGAGCTTCCAGCAGCGGTGCGAAACGCCTGGCGAGAGCCACCGCCCCACCAACGGGAGCCTCATCACCGCAGACCGGCGCGACGCCCCCCAGCACGGCACCCGCAACGACCCGTTCCGGAAGCTCGTGTGCGCAGGCCAGCACGTAGGGACCACCCCCGGACAGGCCGACCACGCCGAAGCGATCGATGTTGAGCCGGTCGGCGATGTGCTCGATATCGCGGGCGCCTTCGGCGACGCTCCGGTGGAGGTGGGGCGTCGAGCTGCCCACCCCCGGGCGTTCCACACCGATCAGACGTACACCGCGATCGGCTGCGAATTCGCGTGCGCGCGGCGGGACCTGCCGGCGCCCGCCCGGTGTGCCGTGAAACCAGAAGATGGCTTCGCCGTCCGGATCGCCGTACTCGGCCACTCCAATCGAGCGACCGTCACCCACCTCGACGGTTCCTTCCATTCGTGCATCGGCAATAGGTGCATTCGTTTCCATGTTGATCTCTGTCCTGTGCTGAAGCCTGTTGGTTGAAACCTCGAGGTCGTTGACGCCGCTTTACGGATCCCGGCGGCATACATCGGGAGCGTGAGCTTCGAATCGATCCCGCAGGACGTGTTCCCGGGGCTTTTCGGATGCGGTCTTCGGAATCTCGTCCATGAGTTGGAAGTAGCTGGGGACAAAGTTCGGCTCGAGGCCCGCGCGGCAATGGGCAAATAGCGCGGCCGGATCGAAGGCATCCGCATTCCCAGGCACGATTGCAGCGACGACATCCCTCTCGCCGGGGGCCTCGGAAGCGGCTGGCACCCCGTAGACGAACACGTCGGACACCTGGGGATCCTCGGCGATCCATTTCTCCACGAACCCGGGATTCACGAAGTCACCGTTGTGGCGGATTCCGCCGCCGGACCGATAGTCGAAATACAACCAACCCTCCGCATCCCGGTGTCCCATGTCCCCGCTGCGGTTCCAGCCGTCTCGGATCTTCTTTCGCGAGGCCTCCGGGTTCCCGAAATACTCGACGCTTGCCTCCCCGGCGCCTTCGGGGCGACAGCAGATCTCGCCGATGACACCGGATGCGCACTCCCTGCCATTCTCATCGAGTACGCGCATGTCGAGACCGCTCATGGGCTTGCCGAAGGAGCCCACCGGCCCGACGCCGGCCGGCTTGTAGGCCATGCCCCCGCCGTCACTGGCGCCGTAGAACTCGAAGATCTGGACGCCGAAGCGACGCTCGAAGGGCTCCCAGATCGCGGCCGGCATACCACCACTCACCACCATGCGCACCGGGTTTTCGGCGTCGTCCTCTCGCGGCGGTTCGCTGTAGATCGCGGTGGCCATTCCGCCCACCAGAGAGAAGCTCGTGCAGCCGTACCTGCGACAAACCTCCCACAGACTGGACTTGCTGAAGCTCCGGCTGATCACCGCCCTGTAGCCAGACATCAACGCCGGAGCCAGGGCCGTGGCCTGGGCGTTGTTGTGGGTGAAGGAGAGACCGGTGTAGGGACGTTCGTCTTCGCTGTAACCGAAGATCCCTCCCAACATGCCGGTTCCGCCGAAGCGCATGTGGTCGCCCACGATTCCCTTCGGATCCCCGGTCGTCCCCGACGTGTAGATGATCTGGAGCGGTTGCGAGACGTCCTCCACCCGCATCTTCACGCTCTCCGCCGGCGCGGACAGGACGGCGTCGAGCGATGCCACGTCCGGCATATCGGTCAATGATGTCGCGGCCGGGTCTCCGGATGCCAGGACCAGCAGCCACTCCAGGTCCGCGGCCTGGCCGCGCACCTCCAGCAGCGCCGGTGCGCTGTAGTCCGCGGAGATCACGCCGCGGCAGCCCGAGTTGCGCAGCAAGAAGGCCAGCTTCTCGCCCCTGGTCCTGGGATCGATCGGGACGAAGATGCAGCCCGTAATGGAAGCGGCGATCATGGCTTCGACGAACTCGGGGTGGTTGCGCATCATGATCGCGAAACGATCACCCGGTTGCATGCCGCCCTTGACCAGATTCGCGGCGATGCGATTGGCGTTGATCTGGAGATCCGCATAGGTGCGCACCTCGTCCGGTGTCGCTCCTTTGTCGAGACTGAACCGTTCGAACGTCAGTACGTCCAGATCCGGTTTCTCCTCGGCGCGGAGCTGCACCAGGTCTGCCAGGATGAACGGACTTCGATCACGCATTCTACGACTCCGTGCGGAACGAAGCGTTCCGCATGGGCGATTCATTTCATCAGGATGTTGATGTTCATGGCGGCGACTTCGCCCTTGATGGTGCCGCCGCCGTTATGCGCGAGCCCGACCCGCGCTCCCTCGACCTGCCGCTTGCCCGCGCGGCCCTGTAGCTGGCGAGTAAGCTCCAGGATCTGGGCGACCCCGGTAGCGCCGACCGGATGCCCCTTCCGAAGGAGCCCGCCGGATGTGTTGACGGGGATGCGCCCGCCGAGCTTCGTGTCCCCGTCCTCGAGCAGCTTGACGCTGTCTCCAGGCGGACACAGGTGCAGGCTCTCGTAGACGAGGATCTCGGTCACCGCCGATGAATCGTGCAGCTCCACCACGTCCAGGTCAGCCGGCCCAACCCCCGCTTCGTAGTACGCCTCGTCGACGCACAGGCTGCTGACGTTCTCTTCGGCGTCCACGGGATGCTCGTAGAACGAGTGGACGACGCTCGATACCACCCGCACCGGGCTCTCGATGCCGAGCTGGCGCGCCTTGCGTTCGCTCACGATGATCGCCGCGGCACCGCCGTCGGCGACGGGGCAGATCATGGGACGCGTCAACGGTGGCACGATCGTCGGCTGCGCCAGGACCTCCTCGACCGTCATCTCGTTCAGGAACTGGGCGTTCGGATTGAGGCTTCCGTGGTAGGAGTTCTTGGCTGAGACCATTGCGAAGTGTTCTGGGGTGGAGCCGTACTGCTCCATGTGAGCCCTGGCCATCACACCGTAGAAATCCACGAACATCGAGCGGTCCTTGCCGGATCCCTCGGATTGACCTTCGGTGATCTCCGCCATCATCTTGTCGCGTTCTTCGACGTCGACAGCTCCCGAGAAAGCCGCGAACGTGACAATCTTGTTCTCGTGGTAGAGCTTCTCCACCCCGAGAACCAACACTACGTCGTAGTAGCCGGCGGAGACCATCAAGCAGGCCTGGTTGAGGGCGGTGCTTCCGCTGCCGCAGGCGTTTTCGATGTTCAGGATCGGGATCTTCCCCAGGCCGATCGAGCTGAGGATGACCTGGCCACGGATCGACTCCTGCCCCGTCACCGTGCCGGCGGCGCAATTGCCCACGTACGCAGCCTCGATGTCGGCGAGTTCGATTCTGGCGTCCTTCACGGCCGCCAGCACCGGCTCGCCGCCGAGCTGTTTCAGGCTCTTGTCGAGGTGCTTGCCGAACGGGGTCATCGCGACCCCGGCAATCACGCTGTTCACACGCACGTCAGTTCCTCCATGGCGGATTCCGCCCCACGGTCTAGATCATTCCCGAACCGGGCAACTCGTAGCGCTCACGAATTCCCTCGATCTCTTCCTCCCTCCCGGGCAGTGGAGCAGGTGCCTGGAGCAACCTGCCCTGGGTCAGCTCGTCCACCACCTCCTGCAAGCGGGGAAAGGGGCGGTCGCAGGCGTTCAGCTGGAACAGCTCTTCGAACGGCAGACGCGGCCGCTGGCCTCCCGCTTTCGGGTTCTCGAGCGGATAGCCAACGGTCTGCGCCACGACGATGCGACAACTCTCCGGCAGCCCGAAGGCCTTCTCGACCTTCGCCCAGTTCGCGGAGCCCTGGCAGCAGGTGCCCAGCCCCTGTTCAACGGCCATCAGCGTCGCCTGGGCGAGGGCTTGCCCCAGGTCCATGTCGACCATGCCCGGGCCCTTGAGAGCCTCGCTGATGTTGTCGAAGAGCGGCACCAGGGTTTCCTCGAGCTCTTTGAGTTTTCCCGGGCCATAGCCAAGAGCACCGCAGTGGACCAGCTCGCGCAGGCGTTGGCTTGCCGAGTCCATGGCATTGCCCTCCACGTACCAGAGGATGATCACTGGGGCCAGCTGCACCTGGAAGCCACCGACCGGCGACGGCAGGGACGCGGCCTGCTCTTCGGACGCACTCTCGCGGTGCACGACCAGCGCGCGAGCTGCGTTGTTATTTCCGAAATGGGAGGCGATTCGCGCAGCCTCCAACATGCGTTGAATCTTCTCCAGTTCCACCGGACGATCGGGATCCAGGTAGCGGATCGAGCGACGATCTCCGATGACTTCTCTCAGTTCCATTCGAGTGACCTCTCTGCTTGCTATTCGGATCAAAGGCGGGAAGCCGCCATCAGACCCAGGAAATCGTTCTCACCGTCCTCGATGAGCGATGCGCGGGCATCCCGGAAGAGCTTCTCCACCGGGTACTCTCGGGTCAGCCCGTTACCGCCGAAAATTTGGACCGCATCGTGCGCCACCTCGTAAGCCGTCTGGGTACAGAAGATTTTCGAAGCTGCGGCGTGCTGGAAGGGGATATCGGAAACGGCCGCCTCGACAGCGACCCGTCGCGCCAGCGCACGAGCGCCCTCGACCTTGGAGAACATCCGGAACAGCCGCGCCTTCACGTTCTGGTGTTGGATGATGGGTACCCCGCCCTGAACGCGCTCCTTCGCGTAGGACAAGGCGTGATCCAGGGCGGCACGGGCCACACCGACGAACTGCTGCCCCATCGCGGAGTTCGCCATCTTCAGCACCATCTCCCACACCATCCCGTAGGCATCCGGGCCGCCGATCAAAAGGAAGGCTTCCGGTACCCGCACTTCGTCGAAGAAGATCTCACCCTGGTTGAGAGACCGCTGTCCGATCTTGTCGAGTGGTTTTCCCCGGCTGACACCAGGAAGTTCCAGCGGAACCAGGAATGCCGCGCCCCCCTTCAATCCGTCCTTGGAATCCTCCATCGTGCAGAACAGCGCCGCCGCGGTCGCGATCGTGCCGTTGGAGACCCAGGCGGCCTTCTGGCCGTTGATCACGTACTCGTCACCTTCCAGGCGAGCGCGACAGCTCGGCCGCACCGCGGGATCGCTGAAGATGGGCTCCGTGAACCCGACGTGATCGCTGCCGTGGTCGGACTCGGTCAGGGCCAGACAGCCGATGTCGTCCCGCTTGCTGAAGAACTCGTAGGCCTCCTGCCTTCCAAAGCCCTGGGCCCAGGGTGCGATGGTGTCGCAGAGCCCCACGGAGATGGCCAGCCCGACATCGCCCCAGCTCAACTCCTCCAGGACCACAGCGTGCAGCAGAGCGCGGTCCGCCGGGCTCAGATCCGGGTCGTACTTGCTGGGGTCGCCGATGCCCAGCTCCTTGTAGCGGTCGAATACCTTCCAGAGCACCGAGCCCGGTGCGATCACGTCCGAAGCGTCGGGCATCCGATCGAGTTCCGCCGCCGCGGGCCGCATCACCTCCAAGGCGAAGCGATGCACCGTCGCCCGAATCTCCTTCATGTCATCACTGAGAGCAGCGTCCAGGGGGTAGTCCGTCATGTTCGTTCTCCTGAAAATTGGGGACCGCCCGCCAGCCGCTCCACCTCGACCCGGGTTCCCCGGTCGGGGCAGCCAGGCTCACCCATGAGCAGCGTGGGCTGGAGCTGGAAGTAGCCGCCCGCCAAATGTATCGGGTTCATGGGGCTCGGAATCAGCGACTGGTGTGATTTGCCGTGTTTGAACTGGAAGGGCTCCCAGGCGTGGTAGACCACGACCTGTCCCGGGCGCACGGAGGACGTGACTTTGGCCTGGATCTCGAAGGAGCCGATGTCGTTGTGGACGCGTACAGAACTTCCGTCTTGGATACCGCGCTCGGCGGCGTCCTCATCGCCGAGGAAGATGAGCGGCTCACCCCGCTGCAGTTGAAGCAGGGTCTGGTTGTCCCGCCATGAAGCATGGATGGACCAACGGTCGTGGCCTCCGGTCATCTCGAGGGGGTACTCGCCACCGAGCTTCGGGTTGTCCTTGTGAACGGGCAGCTCCTCCCCCATCTCCAGGAAGTACGGATGGTCGATGTAGAACTGCATCCGTCTGGTGAGCGTGGGCCAGGGCTGCTTCTTCTGAACCTGCCAGGTATTCGCCGTGATGGTCTGGTCCGGCTCGATATCGGTTGCGTGGTTGATCTGGGAGGGGCTCATGCCTACGCCCGTGTAGCGCGCGTAGCCCTTCTCCTTGATCTCCTTCCATCGCACGCCACCGAGATTCGTGGTCACGGCGAGCATCTCGTCGAGGACCTCCTCGGTATTCTCCTCCGTGAAACGTCCGCCGAACGTGAACTCGTCGTAGACCTGATCCAGACGCCGGGTCTCTCCCGCACGGTCCACGAATTCGGAGATGCCCCGCTCGATCGCGCGCTGCTGCAGCGTCTTCAGGAAGAGGCAGTGGAACTCCCAGTCGGGCTTCGACTCGCCAAGCGGCTCGACCGCGCGGGTCGTCACGTGGCAAAATGGCGTGATGGGGGATCCCCAGGTGAGGTCGTCCTTCTCGTACCAGCCCGCCGCAGGGAACACGTAGTCGCTGAAGCGCGCCGTGTTGCTCATCCGCCAATCGACCGTCACGAGCAGATCGAGCTTCGGCAGAAGCCCGTCGATCATCCGGTCGTAGCCCCGCACCCGGCGCAACAGATTGCCACCGACTTCGAACACGATGCGCGGGGGCGTGGTGGGGACCACCTGCCATCCCTTTGCCACGGCTTCGTCGAAGTACTCCTTGAACTCGCGGGGCAGCGAAGGATCCCAACGTTTCGCGCTTCCGTAGAGTTCCTCGAGCCCCCCATACTTGTAGAGCCACAGCGGAGTGGCGAGGTAGCGCCCGGACTTGTACTCCAGACGGCTCAAGGCGGAGATCATCATCTCCTCGGAGAAGCCATCCAGCTTCATCCTGGCCATCGCGGGCAAGGCCTGGAGGCCGAGGACAGCGAGGCCGAGCTTGGGAGAAAGCTTGCCGTTGGCCACGGCGAGCGCATCCGGACCCGCGATGGAGAGGTAGGGAAAGGCTGCGATTCCGGCGCCCTTCTTCCCGATCTGACCCGCCAGGGTGAAGGCCAGGATCAGGCCCCGTTCCATTTCCATACCGTGGTAGTACTTGGAGAAGTTCGTCTGGGTGATGGCGCTGGCCGCCTTGGCGGTCGCCAACGCCCGCGCCAGCTTGCGGATCTGCTTCGGAGGCGTCCCAGTGATCACGGATGCAGCCTCCGGGGTGTACTCCGCGAGGCGTTTCTTCAGCAATGCAAAGACCGGCGTCACGCCGACCTCGCCTGTCCGCGTCTGTACCCGGTATTCTCCCTCGAGGCTGGGATCGAGTTCGCCGAGAGCCAGGGTCGATCGCGGTGCCGGGACCACCTTTCCCGCCTTCTGATCAAAAATGTAGAAGGCGTCTTCCCGGCCACCCTCCTCCAGGTCGCTCTCGCGCAGGAAGAGGCCGGTGTCTTCACGCACCAGGAAGGGCAGATCGGTTTGCTCGACGACGAAGTGACGGTCGAAGATCTCCTCCTCGACCATCACCTGCGCCAGCGCCATCCCCAGGGCCGCATCGGTTCCCATCTGCACCGGAACCCACTCGTCCGTGTGGACGCAGGAGGCGTTGTAGTCCGGCGTGATCGCTACCACGCGCGCCCCGTGGTAGCGGGCCTCATTGATGAAATGGACGTTGGGGATCTGGGTGTAGTTGGGATTGCCGCCCCAGATCAGGATCAGGTCGGAGTAGAAGAGATCATCGAAGGAGCCGGTGAAGCAGATCTTCCCAGTCGTGACAGTGGCGCCGGGATAGTGGTCGCCGATCTCCGTGTTCGTCTCGAGCATCGGCGTGTCGAGCACGGAAACGGTGCGCGTCAGCCCGAGACCATGGCAGCCATTGGTGATGGCGCTTCCCATGTCCCAGATGATGGAGCCGGGCCCATCCTCTATCAGGGCATCGATGGCGGAATCGGCCACCTCGCGCAGCCCCTCCTCCCAGGAAATGCGCTTCCAGCGCCCCTCGCCGCGTTCCCCGACGCGCTTGAGCGGGTGCAACATGCGCGACGGGTCGTGCATGCGGTCGCTGTAGCAGGCCCCCTTCTGGCATCCGCGCGGGTTGAAGTCGGGCACCTCGGAATTGGTCTGCGGATAGTCGCCTACCTGTTCTTCGCGCCAGACCACGCCATCCTTGACGTAGACGTTCCACGCGCAGCCGCGCTGGTAGGCGCAGTTCACGTAGTGGGTGCTCTTGGAGATGGAATCCCAGGTCCAGCGCTCACGGTAGAGGTCCCGCCAGTCCCCGTACGCGGGCGTGGGGGGCGGAGCCGCGGGAGAAACGGATTCGACGAGTTCCGCCTCCTGACAGCGGAGCTGGGTGAGAGCGAGCACGACGGTCGCTCCGGATCCCCAGAGGAATTCCCGCCGGTTGATGCCTGGCGTTCTCGCGCGGTCGACGTCGAATCCCATCTCAGGTTCCCTTGAAGCGCGGCTTGCGCTTCTCGGCGAACGCCGCCGGCCCCTCCTTCGCGTCCTCGGAGCCGAGCACACGAGCGCCCAGGGCCTTCTCCAGCACGAAACCCGACTCGAGCTCCAAACCGCGAACGGCAATCTCCTTGGCCGTGCGCATGGCGAGTGGTCCGTTCTTGCAGAGATCCTCCGCCCACTTCATTGCCGTGGGCATGAGCTCGTCAGAGGGTACGACCTCGTTGATCAGCCCTACTTCGTACGCGCGCTGGGCGCTGATCGGCTTGCCGGTCAGCAGGAGTTGCATCGAGATGGCCCAGGGGATCTGGCGTGGAAGCCGGATGTGGGTGCCGCCGAGCGGCACGAGGCCCCAACGGACTTCTCCGAGGCCGAAGGTGGCGTGCTCGGCGGCGATCCGAAGGTCCGTCCCCAGAAGCATCTCCATCCCGCCCGCGATACAGAATCCGTTGACCGCACAGATGATCGGCTTGAAGACGTCGGAGAACTGGCGCTTGGTCGTATCATCGAAGCCGAGAGTGTCTCCACCGGTCAGCATGGGTGCGGCCTCCTTCAGGTCGAGCCCCGAGGAGAAGGCCTTGTCACCGCTCGCAGTAAAAACGGCCACCCAGAGATCGGGATCTTTCTGGAACGCCCGCATGGCGTCCTCGATGCCGGTGAGCATCTCCGCGGTGAGCGAGTTGAGCGCATCGGGGCGGTCGATGGTGATGACCGCGATGTGGTCCTTGCACTCGTAGGAAAGGGTGGACGGTAACTCCAATGGTTTGACTCCCTCGATGTTCTGAGCGTCTCGCATTCCGGTTCGGATCAGGACGTGCCGCGCCGGAATTTCGGCAGCGTGACATCCTCGTTTGCATCTTCGAAAACCACCTCGACGGCCATATCAATCTCCAGCTGGTCGGGCGGGCAATCCGTCACCTGGCTCAGGATCCGGACGCCCTCCTCCATCTCGATCACGACCGGCGCGTAGGGACACGCCTCCTGGAAAGCCGGGTGAAGCGCACGGACGACCACGGTCCACGTAAACACCCTTCCCCGCCCGGAGGAGCGCTCCCACTCCCATTCCCACGAGCCGCACCCGGCGCACATTTCCCTGGGCACGTGGCGCCAGCTCCGGCAATCGCGGCAGCGCTGAAAGCGGAGTTCGCCGTTCTTGCAGTACCCATAGAACTCTCCGGCGAGACCCTCGAGCAAGGGCAGCGGCTTGGGGATTCCTGTCTCGACCTGGTTCATGGACTCTCCCTACTCACGCGCGGCGCAGGATCGCGATGCTGCCGTCGCCGAAATCGCCCCAGCCGGTCACGACACCAATCTCGGCATTGGCGACCTGACGCTCGCCTGCATCGCCGCGCAGCTGTCGAACGGCCTCGACGATGTGGTTCATGCCAAGGACGTGCGCCTCCGAGAGGAGCCCGCCATGGGTGTTCACCGGCAGCTCTCCGCCCAGCTCGATGCGCCCGCCCTCGACGAAGGCACCGCCCTCGCCGCGCTTGCAGAAACCTGCCTCCTCCAGCTGCTGTAGTACCTCGAAGGTGAAGCAATCGTAGATCTGGGCGAAGTCCACGTCGCGAGGTGAAATTCCGGCCTGTCCGAAGGCTTCGGGGGCGGCGAGGCTGAGACCCGTCTGGAAGAAGTCCTTCCTGTTCGTGATCTCGTCTGCAGGGAAAGGCTGTCCGGACGCCGCGCCCATGATGAAGACCGGCTCCTTGCCGAGGTCACGCGCCCGTTCCGGCGTGGTCACCACGACCGCCGCCGCGCCGTCGGTCTCGAGACAGCAATCGAACAAGCGATAGGGATCCGCCAGCATGGGAGAGGCCATGTAGTCTTCGAGGGTCATGGCGCGACCCTTCATCACGGCGTTGGGATTCCGCTGGGCGTGCTTGCGCATTGCCACGGCGATGCACCCGAGCTGCTCGGGCCGTGTCCCGAACTCGTGCATGTGCCGGCGTGCCATCACCGAGTACCACTGGGGCGGAGCCGAGAAGCCGAAGGGCAGATAGAAATCGCGTGCGATCGCCCCGCCGGGGAGGGACGAAACATCCTCGGCGACCGTCTGGCGCGCCCGTGGCCCTGAGTAGCCGTTCCACCCGGCTGGGATCAGCACGTAGTCGGCGAGCCCTTGCCGAACCGCGGCGCCGGCCACCCGAAGCGAAGCCACTGGGGCGGCGCCACCCATCCAGACGATGGATTGGAAGCGCAGGTTCTCGCAGCCGAGATTGGCGGCGAAGCTCTCGGCATGGCCCAGGTTCGGGAAGGGCATGATCCCGTCGATCTGGCTGCCCTCGAGCCCGGCGTCCTCGATGGCGCGCACCGCGGCCTGCAGCTGGATCCCCAGCGTGCTCAGCCCCGAGCCGGGCTTCCGCACGTAGGCGGTCTCCCCGATCCCGACGATGCAGGCCTCGTCCATTGCGCCCGATCCTCCGCTCACTTCACCCGTTTGGTGGGCTCGATCTTCGCCAGCCGGGCCAGGTTCAGACCGAGGAAGCCTGCCCGCATCTCATCGGTGATCTCCGGGTAGCCGTAGTTCTTCTGCAACTCTTCGGGGATCTGCAGATTGCGCGCCCAATCGACCACTCGCTTGGTGTCGTCGAAAGGCAGGTCGAGGCCCATCACGATCTTACTCGGATCCACCCATTGGAGTGCGGTACCGATCGCGTGGTAGCCGCGATAACGCGAGCGCTCGTACCAACCCGCGATGCCCGACATGCTCAGGAACAGGTTCTGATGCTTGCCAGCGAGTCCGATCAACTCCTCGGTGTGCGGCCAGCCCATGTGGTAGGCGATGATCTTGAGTTCTGGAAAGTCGAGCAGCACTCGATCGAGGGTGCCCGGGAGGGTGTGGAGGTTGGGCTGTGGCACGACGTACGACATGCCCGTGTGCATGGTCAACGCGATGTCCAGCTCACAGGCCTTCTCGTAGAACGGCCACATCCGCCGGTCGTCGAGGGGTCCGTCGTCCTCGGGCTGATACACCTTGCAGAGCTTGGCGTTGCCCTCCTTGACCAGGTACTCGAGCTCCCAGATGGCGTTGTCGAGGCCGCGTCGGATGATGGGGCCCACCATGGCTTCGAGGTACATACGATCCGGATAGGGCTCGATCTGCTGCATCATGAATGCGTTGGTGGACATGGCGACCGTGTGCCCGCTGATGTCCATCATCCCTTCGCGCAGAGCGAAGCAGACGTCTACACCCGCCTCGTCCATGTACTTGATCAGCTCGCTCGCGATGGGATGGGGCCACTCCCCGGATAGATCGCGGCCCGACCAGGCGCGCATCACGCCATCGACGCTTGCCCACCAGCGCTGGGTGTTCGGGTAGTAGCTGATCTCGGCCATGGTGACCGGGTTCATGAAATGGCACTCGGACAGGGCCACGAAATAGTCATCACTCACCATGTCGTCCTCCTTCTGACAGGTTCATTCGCCCGCAGCCGGTTGCTGCGCGGCGCGGATCAGCGTCCACAGCCGGTTCGGGCTCGCCGGAACCTCGGTCGCCCGCGCGCCCATGGGTGCCAGGGCATCGTTGATGGCGGAGAGGATGGCGGCGGGCGTCGTATGCATCGCGCCCTCGCCGCAACCCTTGGCGCCGAGCGGCGTGAAGGGCGAAGGCGTCACGACGATTCCCTTCTTCGTGGCCGGCACCTCGTAAACGGTCGGGAGCAGGTAGTCCATGAAGCTCGAGGTGAGGATCTGCCCCTGCTCGTCGTAGACATACTCTTCGAGGAGCGCTGCACCTACGCCCTGGGCGATGCTGCCCTCGGTCTGCCCCTCCACCGTGGCGGGATTGAGGCGAGTGCCGCAATCGTCGACGACGCAGTACTCGAGGATCTCTACGAGCCCCGTCTCGGGATCCACCTCCAGCATCACGACGTGCACCGCCTGGGCGGCTGTGAGGTAGCTCTTCGCCCTGCCCTCCTCGTCGACCTCCGTGCGACCGGGCGCCGTCCAGACGTGGGTCGCTTCGGGGCGCGGGTCCACGTCGGGAGGCAGAAGATCGCTCCGCGCCAGCATGGTGCCCACGACCTGGGCCATCGGCATCTCGACGCCGGCCACCCCCTTGGCCACGAGCTTCCCGTCCACCAGGTCCACCTGCTCCGGATCCATCTGGAAGAGCCCGGCCGCCACCTTGGCGAGCTTCAGCCTGAGCTTCCCGCAGGCGCCGAGCACGGCGCCGGTGAGCGCCACGCCCAGACGGCTCCCACCCGGGCCGAACGCCGGGGGCGCCGAATGCGTGTCCAGGCAGACGACCGTGATGTCCTCGAACCCCACGTTGAAGTAGTCCGCCACGAGTTGGGTCGCCAGGGTGTACTGGCCCTGCCCCTCCAGGGCAAAGCCGACCCGCACGCTGATCTTCCCCATGATGTCGATGCTGACGGTCGCGCCCTCCGGCACGCCTGTCCCCTGCACGCCCACGATCGCGTAGGCGTTCCAGTCGAAGACGCCGGGCTCGATGGCGCTCACGACGCTGATGCCGACGCAACGACCCTCTGCCCGGGCCTGATCCCGCCGTTCGCGGAGCTTCCCGTAGTCCGCGAGCGCGAGCGCCTTGTCGAGCACGGCCTCGTAGTCGCCGCTGTCGTACTCGTTGCCGCTAGCAATCGTGTAGGGGAAGGAATCCTTCGGGATGAAGTTCGTGCGCCGGAACTCCGCAGGGTCGATGTCGAGATCGCGTGCAGCGATGTCCATCATCTGTTCCAGCACGCAGTTATGCGGCGGCGGCCCCATTCCACGGTACGGACTCTGGGGCAGCTTGTTGGTAGCGACGATCGTCAGGTCGTAGCGCGCAACCGGGATGGCATAGGGCCCGGTGAACGAGGCCAGCGGCTTCGCCGTACTGATGGCACCGAAGCCCTCACCCGTGGCCCCCATGTCGTCGAGCAGCTTGACGTCGAGGCCCGTGACGCGGCCGTCGTTCTTCACGGCAAGGGAAACCTCGTAGTGGCGATCCCAGGCCTGGCCTCCACCGCCCGTCAAATACTCCGCGCGATCTTCGATCCACTTCACCGGCCGACCGCCGGCCTTGCGGGTCAGGAGCGCCGTGACATCGGTACCTCGCGTGCCGCCTTTGCCGCCGAAACTCCCGCCGTGGGGATGGGCGATCACGCGCACCTTGTTGGACGGAAGTCCCAGAACGGCGGCCCGGCCCAGCCCGAAGTGGGTGGCGGATTGGACACTCGCCCGGAGCGTGAGGCTCTCGTCCACCGGGTCCCATTGGGCGATCACTCCGAACGTCTCGAGAGGATTGGCGCCCAGGCGATGCCAGCGGAACTTCTCGGTGAAGACACGATCTGCGTCGCCGAACGCCCCGTCGACATTGCCCCAGGTGAAGACCCGTTGGAGCATGACGTTGGTGCCCTTCTCCTCGATCACCAGGGGACTGCCCGGCTCCATCGCCTTCACGGGGTCGACCACGGCCTCGAGGGACTCATAGTCGACGGCGATCAGCTCGATGGCATCTTCGGCGACGTAGCGGTTCACCGCGGCCACCGCCGCCACGGGCTCGCCCACGTAGCGCACCTTGTCCCCCGCGAGGCAATGGGTGCCCCATTCCTCGGGCACCGTAGGTTCCGGATGGCTCCACCGGCGGGCGTCGTCGGAGGTCACCACCGCGATCACGCCGGGCAGCTTCTCGGCCTCGTTGATATCGATCGAGACGATTCGCGCGTGGGCGACGGGACTGCGCAGGATGGCTGCATGCAGCATTCCCGGCAGGACCACGTTGTCGATGAACTCCGTGCGCCCGGTGACGAGATGCGGGTCCTCCACGCGCGGGACGCCACGGCCCACCCAGCGCGGCGCGCTGTTGGGAAAATCTTCCAGGGTTTTGGGGATCTGGACGGACATACGGTCTCCGGGGTCGGAAGGCATCTAGGAGTGCTGGGTGGAGCCAGCGACGTGCGCATTCCGGAGCTTGGCCGCCGCCAACCTCACCGAACGCAGAATCGACTGGTAGCCGGTGCAGCGGCAGATC
Organism: Deltaproteobacteria bacterium; assembly: GCA_019312665.1. Classification (GTDB taxonomy): domain Bacteria; phylum Myxococcota_A; class UBA9160; order UBA9160; family UBA6930. The sequence goes on from JAFDCZ010000001.1 coordinate 86,464, forward strand.
TGCCCTCCGAGCGCCTCTCGGATCTCGTCCTCGCTCGGATCCGGGTTCTCGTAGAGCAGTTCGTGGACAGTCATCAGGAAGCCGGGCGTGCAGAATCCGCACTGAAGGCCGTGCTCTTCCACGAAGGCCTGCTGGATCGGGTGGAGCTTTCCGTCCTCCTCCAGTCCTTCCACCGTGGTCAGGCTTGCCCCGTCCACCTGCACCGCCAGCGTCAGGCAGGAGCGCACAGCTCGGCCCTCCAGCAGCACCGTGCAGGCCCCGCACACACCGTGTTCGCATCCCACATGGGTTCCAGTGAGCGCGAGCTCGCCGCGCAGGAAGTCCGCCAGGGTCGTGCGCGGCTCGACGTGCGCTTCGTGCATCGTGCCGTTGATCATCACGCTGATCTTCTGCTGTGCTGTCATCGGCGTTCCTCCTGGCCCGGCTCGCGGCCGCCGGCCCTCGCGACCGCTTCGCCGAGGGCTCGGATGGTCAGGACCCCTGCCAGATTGCGGCGGTATTCCGCCGAGGCGTGGACGTCCGACAGGGGCTCTTCGAGGCCCTCGCTGGCCGTCGCGCCAGCCTCCCGGAAGAGCGCGTCGCCCGGACGCTGTCCGACGAGCCGTTCTTCGACCCCGCCGAGGCGAACCGCTGCCCCGCTGACCCCGAACAAAACGATCCGTACCTCGGAGAAGCTCCCGCTCGCGTCGAGTCGGACGGTCGCCGCCGCGCCACCCAGAGCGAAATCCCCGTGTCGGCGCGCAACCTCCACGAAGGACCATCCCGTGCCCGGGGCGAGTATCGGAACCCGCACCTCGGTCAGGATTTCCACGGGTTCCATGGCCGTCATCAGATAACCCTTGAAGAATTCGTCTGCGGCGATACTGCGCTCACCGCCGGGACCGACCACACGCAGCTCCGCGCCAAGCACGAGGGCCAGCGCCGGGTATTCCGCAGCCGGATCGGCATGCGCCATCGAGCCACCCACCGTGCCCCGGTTGCGGATTTGCGGGTGACCCACCAGCCGGGTCGCGGCGAGGAGAGCGGGCTGACGCCGGCGCACCAGGTCCGACTCCTCCACCGCTCGCTTGCGGGTCATCGCACCGATGGCGAGCCATTCGCCGTCCTCGCGGATGTACTGCAGCTCTGCGATCCGGTTGAGGTCGACCAGCAGCTCGGGGCGCGCCATTCGCATGTTCAGCAGCGGAACCAGGCTCTGGCCGCCCGCAAGGATCATGACGTCGTCGTCCGCGTGGCGCTCGAGCAGGGAGACGGCCTCGCCGAGCGTGTCGGGAGCCGCGTAATCGAAGCGAGCGGGCTTCATGCAAACGCCTCCGCCGCGACGGGAGCAGGGCTCGCGGGCCCCCTCTCTGGCCGTAGCGTATGATGGTCCCCCCGGAGCTGGCAGCAATCGCGAGCACGGATCGAGGAGAACGATTCCACATGAGTTGGAGCGACTGGCAGGAGGCCGCGGGCGACGGACTCGACTTCGAGGAGATCCTCTACGAGAAGAAGTGGCACGGGGAGCTGGAAGGAGGCGTGGCTCGGGTCACCATCAACAAGCCCGAGAAGTACAACGTCATGACCCTCGCCACGGTCGACGAGATGTTCCGCGCCTTCTACGACGCCAACCATGACACGTCGATCGGCGTGATCGTGATCGCCGGCAAGGGGAAGCACTTCGGAGTCGGCGGAGACGTCGAATGGGAAAAGTGGGGCCTGCGGGAAGCCTTCTACAACCGGTATCCCCACAACCGCCTGATCCGGCTCTCTCGAAAGCCGATCCTCGCCGCCGTACAGGGCTACTGCCTGGGCGGGCATAACCACATGGCCTACTGCTGCGACTTCACCATCGCCGCAGACAACGCGAAGTTCGGCCAGGCGGGCCCCAAAGTGTCGAGCCCCGCGGACGGGTTCTTCGTGCCGTATCTCACCAAGGTGGTCGGAGCCAAACGGGCACGCGAGATGTGGATGCTCTGCCGGCGCTATCCCGCTGAGCAGGCCCTGGAAATGGGACTCGTCAACAAGGTCGTTCCTCTCGAAGCCATGGAGGAGGAGATCGACGGGTGGTGCGAGGAACTCCTGGCCGTGAGTCCGGGCTGCCTCGAAATCCTCAAGGCAAGCTTCGACCAGGAGATGGACGGGTACGCCGAGATGGGTGTCATCTCCAGCCAGTTCTACCCCGATTGGTTCGACATGCCGGAAGGGAAGGAGGGTGGAGCCTCCTTCACCGAGAAGCGCCCTCCCCGCTTCTGGAGCCTTCGCGAGAACGAACGCCAAGCGCGTCAACAGCTCATCGATGATTACGAGGGAGATGACGACTAGTCGGAAGGCGGCTGCCTGATTGCGAGGGTGGGAATGCCTCAACGTCTTCGCGCCTCCTCGATCTCCGCATGCGTCGCGACCACATCGTTCGAGACGAGATCCGCGATCTCGCCCGAGGCGTAGCCCAGCTCGCGCAACAGCTCCTCGCTGTGCTCGCCCAGAAGCGGCGGCGGCTGCTGCACCTCACAGGGCGTACCATGGAAGTGGATCGGTACTCCGGTGACGTCCATGGGCCCGAGTTTGGGATGGTGCACGCTGACGATCATCCGGTTGTGCCGGACCTGCGGGTCCTCCGCGACCTCGACGGCCCCGTTGACCGGCGCGAAAAGCACGTCCGCAGCAACCGACCGCTTCTGCAGTTCGTCAACCGTGAAGTCTTTGCAGCGCTCGTCGATCAGGCGATCCAGCTCGTCCTCGTTGGCGAGGCGGCGATCGATGCTCTCGAAGCGCACGTCATCCGCCCACTCGACGTCCAGGGCCGTGCAGAGGTTGCGGAAGAACTTCTCCGAGGGACAGGTGATGACCGCCTTTCGATCATCACCGCAGGTGTAGATACCCGAAGGCGCGAAGTAGAGGCTGCGGTTTCCGGTTCGTGGAGTCGGTTCCCGGGCAATGAGATAGGTGCCCAGAGAGCTGGCCTGGGCATGGAGCAGAGCGTCGAGCAGCGAGATGTCGATGCGCTGCCCCTCGCCGGTTTCGTCCCGCGTCCGGAGCGCCGCGAGCGCGGCCGTGCTCACGAGCAGAGAGGTCATCACGTCGATCATCGGAACGGTGACCCGCACCGGCTCTCCCGAGGGCTCTCCGTTCAGCGCCAGCAACCCGCCAAAGCCCTGGGCCAGGAAGTCGATCCCAGGCCGGCCCGCGTAGGGTCCGTCGGCGCCGAAGGCCGTGATGCCGATCCAGATGATGTCCGGGCGGTGCTTCCGCACGTGCTCGTAATCGAGACCCAGCCTGGAGAGCGCCGGCTCCCGGATGTTCGTGATCAGGACGTCCGCCGTCGCGGCCAGGCGCGCGAAGACCTCTCGGCCTGCATCGGTCTTCAACTCCAGGACCATCGCCCGCTTGCTTCGGTTGAGGCTGAGGAAGGGCGAACGCTCTCCGTCGCGCTCGGGCCCCATGTGGCGACTGTCGTCGCCCCGGTGGGATTCCACCTTGATCACGTCCGCACCGAGATCCCCCATCAGCGTCGCCCCGTAGGGGCCCGCCAGCATGGTGGCCATGTCGAGCACGCGGATTCCCGCGAGCGGACCCGTCATCGTGTCGTTCACGGGATGACACCCCGCTCCTTGAGCTCGCTGATGCGATCCCATTCCATCTCGAGCAGATTCATGAGGAGAAGCTCGGTGTCCTGGCCGAGCTCGGGGCCGAGACTCTCGACCCGCCCGGGCGTCTTGCTCAGGGTGATGGGCAGGCCGCGGATATCCACTTCACGATTCACCTCCCCGCAATGCACCTCGAGCAGGTAGTCGTTCTCCCAGGCCTGAGCATCCCCGGAGACGTCCTTCAGGTTCTGGATCGGAGCGGCGGGGAGGCCTAACGACCTGCAGCGATCGATCCACTCCTGGGAGTTCTGCTCCTGCAGAACGCTGTCGAGGAGCGCAACGAGTTCGGCATTGTGCTCCCCCCGCTTCCTCGCGCTTTCGAACCTCGCATCGCTAGCCAGCTCCGGCCGCTCGAGGCTCTCGCACAGCGCGGCCCAGTTCTCGTCGGTATCTTCGAGGCAGAGGAAGATCCACTTGTCCTTCACCTGGTAACGGTTCCACAGCGGGTTGCCTGCCTGCTTCCTCGACTGCTGGGTCGAATAGAGCGACTTCCCCGAAGCCAGGAAGGGCTGGAGTGTCGGGGCGGCCATGAAGAGCTGTGCGCCGTAGAGAGAGGCATCCAGGGATTGGCCGCGTCCCGTCCGCCGGCGCTCATGGAGCGCCAGCATGATTCCCAGGGCCGACATGAGGCCCCCGTAGGTATCGCCGGAGCCCATGCCGAGATAGATGGGAGGCTCTCCCGGCTCGCCTTGCCGGCTCATCAGACCGGTCAACGCCTGCACGTTGATGTCGTAGGACGGCCGGTTGATCTCGCGAGCATGGCCGTAACCACTGTTGGTGGCATAGATGAGGCGTGGGTTGATCTCGCGAAGTTTCTCCCAGGTGAGTCCCCAAACCCTCAGATTCTCGCGCTGGAAGTTCGACAGGAAGACATCGGACTTCCGAACCAGCTCATAGAAGAGTTCCTGCCCCTCCGGCTTCTTGAGGTCGACCGCCAGGCTCTTCTTGTTGCGATTGATCACCAGGAAGTACTGGTTCCAATCACCGATGGCCAAGGCCTTGATGCTGCGCACACCGCGCGCGCCGTCGCCGCCCCCGGGACGCTCGACGTGGATGACCTCGGCGCCGAAGTCCGCGAGGTATTGCGCGCAGACCGGTCCCTGCAGCCACTGCGTCAGGTCGAGAACGCGGATGCCTTCGAGTGCCTGCTTCATGCCCCAGGCTCCGCGCCCAGGATTCCATCGGCTTCGAGTTCCTGGATCCGGGATTCCGCGTAGCCCAGCCGTTCGCGCAGGATCTCGGCCGTATGCTGCCCCACGCAGGGAGCCGTCCGACGAAGACGCGCCGGACTCTCGCTCATGTGGATCGGGAAGCCCAGGCTCTGGATCGGGCCGTGGGTCGGATGCTCGAGGTTCAGGATGTAGCGATTGGCTTCGGCGTTGGAATCCGAGGCCGGGTACTCGTACTTCTCGATGACGTCGGCGGGAAGCTGTTTCGCGTCGAGTTCCTGTTTCCAATGGGAGCCCGGCCTGGTCCGGAAGCGCTCGTCGAGGACTTGCATCATCTCGAGACGATGCTCTCCGCAGCGCTTCTCGTGGCTGTCGAAGCGGGGATCGGCGACGTCGAGGCCTACGATCTCGGCGAAGGCCGGCCAGTACTTGTCCGTATCCGGCATCGCCAGGGTGACCCATCGGTCGTCGGAGCTGGGATACATCGGGCCACTCATGGGATTGCCGGAATCGAGACGTGAGAGCGGCTCGAGGAAGCGATCGTCCCGGATCGCAAGATAGGCCTGCATGTCGAGGCTCTGGGAATACATGTTCCCGCCGAAGAGGGACGCGTCCACCACCTGCCCCTCCCCACATTCTTCGCGATGGTGGAGGGCAAGCATCGTGCCGAGGGCGAGCATCACCGCCGTGTGCATCTGGCCGACGCCGGTGTAGACAGGCGGCTGGCCCGGCTGGGGCAGGGTCGGCATCACGCCGGTACGCGCCGCTGCCAGCTCATCGTAGGCGGGCAAGTCGCGATCCGGCCCCTTCGGGCCGAAACCGCTACCGCGGGTGAAGATGATGTCCGGCTTGAGGGCGCACAGACTCTCGTAGTCGCAGCCCTTCTCATCCAGGGTCGCCGACGGCACATCTGTCAGGAAGACATCCGCCCCCGCAACCAGCTTCTCCAGGATCTCGCGGCCAGCAGGCTCAACGAGGTCCACGGCGAGGCTCTGCTTGTTGCGGTGAGCGAGCTCGTCGAGGGAGTTCCATCGCTCGGGTGGATGCATGCCGTCGCGGCCGTGATCGACCGTTCGAGCGTCGGAGAGATCTACGACCCGGATCACGGTCGCGCCGTAATCACCCAACAGCGCTCCGGCCAACGAGGCGTAGAACTCGCGGGTCATGTCGAGGACGACGACATCCTGAAGCGCCCCAGTCATGCCAACCTCCGCACCACTTCGCGCTCTCGCCCAACGTCAACTCCCGGAACTCCGCCCCGTCCGACAGGGGCCGCCCCCTCACAAACAACCCGGTAGCGGGGCATCGCTCGTCCCTCTCTCAGCCCGTCTGCCGAGCGAAGAGCCGGTGGAAGAAGGCTGCGACGGGCGCCCAGATGACGCCAAGGATCACGCGCAGCAGGGGAACCGACTCGTCAGCAACCGGGGCCTCTGACAAGGTGTCCGAGGCCGGCGCTTCCAGGGCCTGGCGCGTCCGGGTAACGAATTGCCCGAAGAGCTGGCTCGAGACGCCCTGGATCATTCCGCGTCCGACCTGCATCACGCGGCCGGTGAGATCCACCTCCGCCGAGGTGACCACTTCGGTCTGCCCATCTGGGAGGGTGCGCAGCTCGGCCGTGACCGTGCCCTTGGCCGTGCCGCCGCCGGTCTCTCGACCCTCCGCCACCATGCACACGCGACGTGCCTGTTCATCGACATCGCGGAGATGCACCCGCCCGCGATAGCGCGTGGTGATGGCGCCCAGTTTGATCTTCACCGCGCCGTTGAAGGTGCGGGCATCGACCACTTCCTCCAGCACCGCTCCGGGCATGCAGGTGACGACGCGATGCGGGTCCAGCAGGAATTGCCAGACGGCCTCGATGGGCACCGCGACCTGGAAGGTCTCCTCGATCTGGATCGACATGGGAGGTGCTGTCGCCCCGCTATTAACTCACAAGAAAGTAGCTTACTCGAGAGTTAGCACGAGTCAACCTCCTTCCCCCACCGAACGGCCGGCCTCCCCCGGGGGATGTAGCCCTCGGACCTTGCGGCGAGACGTCGATCGGCCGGCGTCGTACCGTGCCGGCCGTTAGCTTGCGACCCCCCTCTCCGGCTGGAGCGAGAAGGAACCGCGATGGAGCCTACCCGCGAGATCTATTGGAACATCGTCGGTAGCGGGCTGCTCTACTTGCTCGCGCTCGTCGCGGTCGCCCTCTTCGTCTGGGGCGTGTTCCGTCGAGCTCGGCTGTGGCGCCTCGGAACCCCCGAAGCGCGGTGGGACCGCATCTGGGAGCGCGCGAGTGGGCTCCTGATGGAAGTCTTCGGCCACCGGCGGCACCGGCGGCGATCGTTCCCGGCCCTCATCCACGTGCTCATCTTCTACGGTTTCCTGGCCCAGTTCGTGGCGACCTCGATGATCTCGCTGCAGGAGTGGTCGGGCATACATTTCCTGCGCGGCTCCTTCTACCAGGGCTACTCGCTGCTAAGCGACGTGTTCGGAATCCTCGCCATCATCGGCCTGTGCATGGCGCTCTGGCGACGGCTGGTTCTGCAGCCACCCCATCTCCACTCCTTCATGGATGACTGGTTCAGTCTGGGCCTCCTGCTGGTCCTCTTCGTCCAGGGCTTCATCCTCGAGGGTTGCCGCATCGCCGTCACCGAGTTGCACCAACAGCCCGACCTCGCACTTTGGTCCCCCGGAGGTTATGCGGTGGCGCTGCTGCTCGACGGCCTCGGCAGCGACCCGCTGAGCGCAATTCATCGCTCCCTCTGGTGGATCCACGGAACGACGGCCTTCCTCTTCATCGGCTACCTGAGTCATGGGAAGCTGGGGCACGTCCTCTACGGACCCCTCAACATCTTCCTGCGCGACCTCGACGGCAGCGGCAAGCTCTCGCACCCAGACATCGAAGCCGTGCTGGACAGCGACCCGGACGCCCTCGAGAACCTGGGCGTGGCACGACTCGATCAGTTCACGTGGAAGCAGCTGCTCGACATGGACGCCTGCGTGAACTGCGGGCGCTGTGAAGAGGTGTGCCCGGCCCACTTGAGCGGCGCCGCTCTCAGCCCGCGGAAGCTCGTCCAGGATCTGAAGCAACACCTGCATGAGACGGGCCCCGCCTTCCTGAGTGCTTCTGCGGGATCGGAACCGGAACCGGGATCGGAACCGGACCTGCCTCGGCTCGTCGAGCCGTCCTCCGGAGCGACACCTCGAACGGCCGTGACGGAAGAGGAGATCTGGGGCTGCCGCACCTGCGGTGCCTGTCAGACGGAATGCCCTGTCTTCGTCGAACACATCCCGACGATCATCGACATGCGGCGCAACCTGGTCATGACCGAGGCACGCATGGGCGAGGAGACCCGGCAGTTCCTCAAGAACATCGAAGACCGAGCGCATCCCTGGGTGGGTACGCCCCACGACCGCGAGGGCTGGTTCGCCGATCTCGACATCAAGGTGTTGGGGCGAGGCGACACTGCGGAATACCTCTTCTGGGTCGGCTGCACCGGTGCCCTGGTCGACCGGAACATCAAGGTCACCCGCGCCATGGTCCGCGTGCTGCAGGCAGCGGGTGTGGACTTCGCCGTGCTGGGCGCCGAGGAGTCCTGCACCGGCGACCCGGCGCGTCGGGCCGGCGAGGAACTCAGCTTCCAGACCTGCGCAAAGACGAACATCGAGACGTTCGAGAGATACGGCGTAGAGAAGATCATCACGACCTGCCCCCACTGCTTCAACAGCTTCAAGAACGAGTACACGGATTTCGACGGGCGCTACGAGGTCGTCCACCACACCCAGTTGATCGCCGACATGGTTCGCAGCGGGCGCCTACGCCTCCGCGAAGAGCTGCCGTCCCTCACCTACCACGATCCGTGCTACCTCGGCCGTCACAACGAAGTCTACGATGAGCCGCGCAAGATCCTCCGCGGGCTCTCCCAGCCCGGAGGCTTCCGGGAGATGGAGCGAAGCCGATCTCGCGCGCTCTGCTGCGGGTCTGGAGGAGGCTACGCATGGATGGACGATTCGGCCCCGGAGCGGATCAACCATCAGCGCCTGGAAGACATCCGCTCCAGCAAGGCAAGCACCACAGCCGTTTCGTGCCCCTTCTGCATGCAGATGTTCGACGAGGCCCTGGGCGCCAAGGATCCCGAGGGCAGCATCCGTGTGGCCGACATCGCAGAACTGGTGGCCGACGCCCTGGACGAGGAAACATGAGCCGCACCCGGCCCGACGCGATGCTCCAGGAACTCGCCGATCGGGAGGCCATTCGGGATCTCGCCTGCCGCTATGCCCACCACGTCTGGCAGAAGCAGGCCGCCGCTGCGGCCAGCCTGTTCACGGAAGACTGCGAAATGGACACGGGCGAGCCGCCGGTGATCCGAGGGCGGGCGGCGCTGGGCGAGACCTACAAACGCGTGCTAGGCAACGGCGCCTTCCAGCCCTTCGTCTCCAACCATGTCATCACACTCGCCGGCGACGAGGCAAGCGGGACCTGTTACCTCGACCTGCGAGCCACGACCGACGGTCGCAGCATGATCGGATCGGGCTACTACGAGGATCGCTACCAGAGGGTCGATGGTGAATGGAAATTTCGGGCACGGAAGCTCCACATGTCATGGCTCGTCCCTCTCGAGCAGGGTTGGGCCGATCAGGCTTCCTGACCCGCGGCGGCCCGCTGCGCCGCATCCAGATCATCGCGCAGGCTCCGACCCGCGGCGTAGAACAGGATGCTGGAGCCGCCACCTACGATACCCACGAAGAGCATCGACCAGCGGATGGCCGCCTGTCCGTAGTCGTCTGCCAGCAGATCGTTCAGGAACCCCATCAAGAGCGGCCCGATTCCGAGACCAACCAGGTTGACGACGAAGAGGTTCACCGCTGAGGCCGTCGCCCGCATGTGCGGGACGACCAGGTTCTGGATCGTCGAGAGCATTGGCCCGAGGTACATGCTCGCCAGCAGATGAAAGGGAATGAAGCAGAGGAGCGCGGCGATCCTGCTCTCGAGCAGGACGAAACCCACGACGAAGGGTACGGCTGCTGCCAACTCGATCGCCGGCAGCCAGACGTACCAGCGCCGGTCGCGGCGCCCCAAGGCATCGGCCCAGCGGCCGCCCAGGTAGGCGCCGAGGCCTCCGGTGATGCCAATCGCAAGGCCGAACCACACGCCCACCTCCACCATTCCCATACCGTGGACACGCATGAGGAAGGTCGCACCCCAGGTGAGCACGCCGTAGCCCGACAGAGACATGACCGAGGTCGCGAGCACCACCAGCACGAAGGAGCGGTTGCGCCCGAGCACGCGGAGCACCTGCCGCAGAGAGACGGCCTCATCCCTCTCTGGCGCTACGGCCGCGTCCGAGTAGCCGCGCGGCAGCTCTCGGATGCTGAATCGAACCAGCGCGGCCAACGGAAAGCCGGCCATTCCGATCACCAGATAGACCGTGCGCCAGCCGAAGTGGTGCCCGATGTAACCACCCGCGAGGTAGGCCACCGCCACGCCTAGATAAACTCCGGAACCGTAGATGGAGAGCGCCGTGGCGCGCCGTTCAGGCGGGAAGTAATCGGCGAGGAGCGAGTGGGCCGGCGGGCTTCCCGCCGCTTCACCGATCCCCACGCCGACCCGCGCCGCTGCCAACTGCCAGAAGCTTCTGACGAGTCCGGAGGCGGCGGTCATGGTGGTCCAGATCACCAGACCCAGGGCGATCACCGAGCGACGCGAGGTGCGGTCCGCGAACCGTGCGATGGGGATCCCCGCGAACGTGTAGAAGAGGACGAAGGCGGGCCCGGTGAGGAAGCCCATGTAGGTGTCCGAGACGTCCAGCTCCGCCTTGATGGAGGGGAGCAGGATCGAGAGCACCTGCCGGTCGATGAAGTTGAAGACGTAGACGACGAAGAGCAGGCCGAGGACGTAGTTCGAGTAGCCGCTCGAGACGCGCGTCACGCGGCCGAGCCAGGGAACTTGGCGATCACCTCGTCGGCGTAGCGCTCGATGGCTGCCTGCTTTACGGCCAGAGAAGGCTGCTGTTGCATGATGGCACCCACCCCCATTTCGGCCAGGACGCGCTCGCTCCATGGGGTGACCTGGAGATCGGTGACCCCCAGGTCCTCGAGGCGATGGATGTCGTCCACAGTCTCGGCGTCGGGGCAATGCATCATGACGTCGAAGGGCTCGTTCTCGCGCCCAAACTCCCGGCGAAATCCGTTCAGCTCCGCCATGAGCCCCTCGACCTCATCCATGGAGTGGATGACGCTGATCCAGCCGTCGCCGTGGCGCGCTGCGCGCCGAAGGGCGGGCTTCGTGGTACCACCCACATAGATGGGGATGCGCTTCTTCGGCACTGGCGCCATCGTCAGGCGGTCGAAGTCGTAGTGCTCGCCGTGGAATTCCACCATGCCGCCTCTCATGAGAAGGCGGAGGATCTGAATGGCCTCATCCTGGCGGGCGCCCCGGGTCTTTTTGTCCTGCCCGAGCCACTTGAACTCCTCCGGCATCCAGGCCAGACCCACGCCCAGGGCAACGCGATCGCCCGAGACCGCTGCCACCGAGCACAGGCTCTTGGCTTCCAGCAGGGGTTGGCGGACGGCCAGCCTGAGTACCGACGGGATGAAGCGGATGCGCTTCGTCACCGTAGCCATGGCAGTGATGGCAACCCACGGGTCCAGGACCGGCTGATCGAGGGGCCAGAAGCGCTTGCCATCCGGCGTATAGGGATAGGGGACGGAGATCACCTCCGGAAAGAACGGTGCATCGGCAACCTGGATGCTGTCCCAGCCCGAGCCATCGGCGGTGCGGGCGAGATCCAGGAACTCGGCGGGGTCGACCATGAACATGTGGAATCCGAACCTCACCGCTCTTCTCCTCTCTGACCTGGGATTTCGTTCGTCGATGCCGTCGTGGCCTCGAAGATCAGCCCACGCTCGCAACCGGGATTTCCGAACCACCTCCTGGAAAACGGGGCCCTCTGGCGAAACGGCCGGTTGTCCATGCTTCCTCGACGTCGTACCGTATCGTGAATCGCATTCGCGGGCATACCCGACGTGCCGTCGCTAGGCAGACGAGAGGAAGAACTCCGTGAGCAAGACGCAGTTCGAGCACCTTTTCGCCCCACTACAGGTGGGGTCGATGCGAGTGCCAAACCGGATTTGCGAGACCACCAATACCATCAACTCCTCGATGGTTCCCGGCGAAGTCGACGACAACTTCATCGCGCATCACGGTGCCAAGGCCCGCGGCGGTGTCGGCTGGATCGGTAGCGAAACCTGGCTTCTCAACCTCCCGTTTCCCCCGGATACGCCGGACGAAGTCGGCCTCTCGGTAGGCTTCGCCGCGCATTTCGCCGCCTATCAGAATCCGCCCTGGGTCGAGGGGATGAAGAAATTCTACGAGGAGGTACACGACGCAGGATCCGTCGCAATCGCTCAATTGACGCATCTCAGCTCGGTGTGGGCTCCTTCGTCAGTGCCCGTCATCGGAGCCCAGGACTACGTTCCGCACGCGATGGGCGAAGAAGAGATCGAGTGGTGCATCAATTCCTACGCCGATGCGGCGGCGGTCGCCAAGGAGATCGGCGCGGACGGAATCCAGATCCACTGCGCCCACGAAACCCTGGCCTACAGCTTCTTGTCTCCGGTGACGAACAGGCGCACCGACCGATGGGGCGGCAGCGCTGAGAAGCGCACCCGCTTCGCGGTAGCCGTGCTGGAGCGAGTCCGCGAACGGATCGGTGACTCACTCGCGCTGGGTATACGCATTTCCGGCAGGGAGTTCAGACAGGGTGGTGCCGAGCATCTCGAAATGCGCGAAATGACCCAATACATCGGAGATACCGGCCTGATCGATTTCGTGGACATCGATGTCGGTCACTGCTGGGGTGCACCGTCCTACGTTCCGTCGTCCTACTACGATCATGCAGAGTTTCGTGAGGTAGGAAAAGCGGCACGCACCGACCTGGATCCGAAGATCGCCGTCCTGTTTTCCGGACGCGTCAACGACCCCGTCGTGGCGGAGCGACTGCTGAAGGAGGGGGTTTGCGATCTGGTGGGCATGGTGCGAGCAGGCATCGCCGATACCGATTTTGCCAACAAGGCGCGCGAGGGCCGCCTGTCGGAGATTCGCCGCTGCATCGGCTGCACGCGTTGCATCGACGAGGCGTCAGAGCCCAGGACCTTTCCCTACGCTCCCACCTGCTCCATCAATCCGGTCGTCGGCCATGAGCTGCGCTGGGAGGAGCAGTTCAAACCGGCGGCGACATCGAAACAGGTCGTGGTGGTCGGCGCTGGCCTTGCTGGATGCGAAGCCGCGCGTTGGGCGGCCATGCGTGGCCACCAGGTGACGCTCCTCGAGCAGGGCGGGCGACTGGGGGGGCAACTGAGAATCGCAGCCAAGGCCCCCGGGCGCGACGACTTCGAAGACCAGCTCTACTTCGAGGAAAACGAGATGGTTCGTCTGGGAGTCGATCTACGACTGAAGACCCACGCGGACATCGAGTCGATCAAGGCGTTGTCGCCAGATGCGGTGGTCATCGCAACGGGTTCGATACCACGCGTACCTCATGAGCTTCCCGGGTTCGACCTGCCTCATGTCGTGCAGGGCTGGGATGTGATGCAGGGCAAGGCCGCGACCGGAGACCGCGTTGCTGTCGTATCGCAGGAAGATTACTACGAAACGCCGTGCATCGCCGAATACCTGGCATCCCAAGGCAAGCAGGTAGAGGTCTTCCACAAATCCCTCCATCTCGGCTACGAGATCTCCCGATATTCGATCGCCATGGTCCTGGCCCACATGGAGAAGTGTGGTGTGACCGTCCATCCAAACCTGGTCTTGAAGGAGGTCAAGACGGACGCCCTCGAATTCGTCTCGTCCTTCGGTGAGAAGACCTATCGGAAGGAAGGGTTCGACAGCGTGGTCCTGGCCTACGGATCCGTGCCCGTACACGGCCTGTATGATGAACTCGCGGCCGAGGGCAGCATCCCTCAGGTCTACGTGGCCGGCTCGGCGTGGCTACCGCGCTTCATGGCAGAAGCTTCCCAGCACGGCGCGAGCATCGGGCTGGCGATCTGAATCGACGATCTGGGAGAGGCTCAACATGTCCAATCGCGAGAAGATGGAGAAACCGGACTTCCTGTCCGACGAAGACTGGGAGGTGCTGAAGGATCAAACCTCCTCGTTGGCGCGCATCCGGGGTGATTCCAGGGCGGATGTAGAGGACTACCTCGCCAACCCCGAGGGCAGGTCGACGGGTGCCGGTCCGTCGGGGCTCCCGACCCTGCTGCTGACCTGTGTTGGACACAAGTCAGGTGAGAAGCGCACCACACCCCTGATCTTCTTGCAGAACGGCGAGGAGATGATCGTCGTCGGGTCGCTGGCGGGTTATGACTCGCACCCCGCCTGGGTTCTCAACCTCAATGCCAACCCGGCGTGCTGGGTGCAGCTCGACGATAAGAGGGCGGCCGCCGTATCCCGTGACGTCACGGACGAAGAACGGAAGGCTCTCTGGCCCAAGCTGACGGAGATGTTTCCGCCCTGGGGCTTCTTCCAGAAGCAGACCGAGCGCCCCTTTTCCATCAAGATCCTGAGGTCGACTGGCTCGGCATAACACTGCGCCGCGGTTGAATGCGCTCGCCCAGGGGATCGACGCGCGAGATCCGCGGGTCCCTGTTCCGACCCGGGCGAACCCACGCGCGGAGGTAGAGAGAGCGGTGACGAACATGATTCGAACGGACACCCTGTGGGAACTCGTTGAAGCTCGGGCAGAGGCGACCCCCGAAGGTCTGTTTGGGATCGACGAATCCGGCCTTGAAATGACCTTCGGCGAGTACCGAAAGGCTGCGGAGCATCTTGCCGCCGCGCTCTACGAGCGGGGCGTGCGTGAGAACAGCGCGGTCAGTTGGATCCTCCCCACCTGCTTCAACGCCCTCGTGCTCCTCGCAGCGCTCTCGCGGCTCGGTGCCGTGCAGAATCCCATCATCCCGATCTATCGCGGACGCGAAGTCTCCCACTGCCTGCGTCAGACCGGTGCGCAGCTTCTCATCGTGATCGAGCGGTTCCGTGGCTTCGAGTATGGAGAGATGGCGAACGAACTGGCCGGGAAGATTGAAGGCCTCGACGTGCTGATCACGTCCGACGAGCCCTGGGAGAGCCAGCTTCCCGATACGACGGCGATGCTTCCGCCCGCACCAAGCGCCGGCAACAAATTACGCTGGATCTTCTACACCTCGGGCACGACATCGGAGCCGAAGGGCGCCCGCCACGCCGACAAAGGCTTCTTGGCCGCCTCCTTCGGCCTGGCCGACGCGATGGGGCTCTCGCCCTCGGACCGCATCGGCCTGGTCTTCCCGGTGACGCACCTCGGTGGAGTGAACTCGCTCGTGGCAGCGCTCTCGACGGGCGCGAGTCATCTGATCGTCGAGAGTTTCGATCCTCCGACGACGATTCCTTTCCTGGGCAAGCACGGGGTGACCCATGCCGGTGCGGGAACGGCGTTCCATCGCATGTACCTCGAGGCCCAACGCAAACGGGGAGAGAAGCCGATCTTTCCGAACATTCGGGTCTTCCAGGGCGGCGGAGCCCCGAAACCGCCGCCTCTCCACTACGCGCTCAAGGACGAGTGCGGTGCAGGCATCCTCTCTGTCTACGGAATGACCGAGTGCCCGGTCCTGGCCCTCGGCCGCTTCGACGATCCAGACGAGCAACTAGCGACGACCGAGGGGCGGCTCAATCTCCCGGAGACCGAACTCAAGATCGTCATGGCCGACGGCTCTCTCGCGGCGGTCGGCGTGGAGGGCGAGCTTCGCGTTCGCGCTCCGCAGCTCTTCCTCGGCTATTTGGACGAAGCGTTGAATTCTGACGCCTTCGATGAAGAGGGCTTCTATCGCACGGGGGATCTCGGCTTCATCGATGAGAGGGATTGCATCACCGTCTCGGGCCGCCTGAAGGACGTCATCATCCGCAAGGGCGAGAACATCAGCGCGCCGGAGGTCGAAGGTCTCCTGCTCGAGCATCCGAAGCTCGCCGACGCCAGCGTGATCGGCGTTCCCGACGAGGTACGAGGTGAGATGGTGTGTGCAGTGGTGGTGCTCCGCGAGGCCACGGAGCCGCTCGCCTTCGAGGAGATGGTCGAGTATCTGCGCGGCAAGGAGCTGATGGTGCAGAAGATCCCGGAACGGATGGAGATCGTGGAAGCACTACCGCGCAACCCGAGCGGAAAGGTCCTCAAGCGCGAGCTGCGCAAGCAGTTCGCTGGTACAGGCTGAGCCGTCACGGGTCGATACTGCGAACGCCGGCACCAACCGAAGCAGCGCACGATCAGATCATGGCGGGACGCATCGTCGGCCCCGGATGCACCGTGAACGCATGCCGGCGCGGTGCATCGCGCCTCACCGTGCCGGCAACGAAATCAGTGCGGCCGAAAAGCTGCGACAGCGGTTTCTGCGCGACGGAGCCGATGGCTTCCATCTCGAGCACCGAAAGGGGCGGCCGGGAAGGCCCCGGAGCTGGAGGCTGGGGTAGAGCGAAGGATCCTGGCCGAGGCTCTGGCGCAACCCGCCTGGGTCCCGCAGTACGTCTCGTCGGGCTTCTGCCCGTGGAATGCTGAGTGTGGCATGACTTCATCAAGGGCCGTTTCGTAGCACTCGATGAGACGACCGAGAACGGTGGCCTGTCATGCCTCACGGAACCTACGCCAACGAGCTGGTGCTCTATGTGAAGGAACTGGGCTTCCCAGCGCTGGCTGTCGTCCGATGGGCTACGGCGGAACCGCACCGCCCTCTTCCCGGCCTCCTATCGTATACTGGGGCCCTGGAGGCCCCCATGGCTGTTACCTACGAAGAGTGGATGAGCGACGGCGACGCGTTGATGTGGAACATCGAACGCGATCCGGTCTTGCGATCTACGGTGTTGAGTGTCTGGATCCTCGACCAGTCACCGGATCTGGAGCGCTTCGAGGCCACCTTCGACCGCGCGGTCGAAAAGATCCCGCGGCTTCGCCAACGGGTCGTCGCGGATGGGCTGGGCGTGGCAACACCGCGTTGGGAAGAGGACCCGCTCTTCGACCGCACCTATCATCTACGCCGCCTGCGAGCGCCGGGCGACGGTGACCTCCGGGACCTGCTCGACCTCGCCGCCCCGATCGCTGGCCAGGCCTTCGACAAGGATCGTCCGCTCTGGGAGTTCCATCTCGTAGAAGGCCTCGAAGGCGGACGCGCCGGTGTGATCATGAAGATCCATCACGCGATCTCGGATGGTGTCGGAATGGTGCGCATGACCAACTCCCTGATCGAGCGCTCGCGAGATCCGGAACCCGGTTGGGATCGACCGCGAACTCTGGCCGAGACCCCGGACGCCTCGCCCCGCGCCACGGAAATGGAGCATCTGGCCTCGGCGGTACAACAGCGCGTGAAGACCGCCACCCAACGCGGCAGGAAGATCGGAGAGGCCGTTGGCCGGGGGCTGTGGGAAGCCGCGAAGGATCCGGCCGGAACCGCCCGCAAGCTGGCTGAAACAGCGAGCTCCGTGGGTCGCCTGGTCAAGCCTGCCACCGAACCGCACTCTCCGCTATGGACCGAGCGCTCGTTTTCGATCCACCTCGATGCGCTCCTCGTCTCCTTCGACGCGTTGCGCGCTGCGGCCAAGGCGGTGGATGGAACCCTCAACGATGCTTTCGTGGCGTCCATCGCAGGCGGCCTGCGCCTCTACCACGAGGGCCATGGGCATCGCGTCGAAGCTTTGCGCATGAACATGCCGATCAACATCCGCTCCGGCGACGAAGGCAACAAGGCTGGAAACCAGTTCGTCCCGGCGCGCTTCGATGTGCCGGTCGGGATCGAGGACCCGAAAGAGCGCATGCGGGCCATCCGGAAGCTCGTGCAAGGCCAACGCTCGGAGCCCGCGCTTCCCTTGATGGAAGAGGTCTCAGGCGCAATCAATCGGCTTGGCGTCGTGGCGGCCACTTCATTCGTCAGCGGCATGATGAAATCCGTGGACTTCGTGACCAGCAACGTGCCGGGCCCGCGCTTTCCCGTCTACACCGGCGGTGCCCGCATCGAGCAGATGTTCCCCTTTGGGCCCATGGCCGGAGCCGCCGTCAACGTGACGCTCTTCAGCTACGACGGCCAGCTACAGCTCGGGATCAACACGGATTGCCGCGCCGTCCCTGATCCAGACCGGCTTCTGGAGTGCATCGAGGCAGGAATCGACGAGGTCACGGCGGTCACCTGACCTCGTCGAGCCGAAACGAGTTTCAGCGCTCTTGCCGGGCGCCGGCGTAGATCGCCACCATCGCGCCCACGATGCCGATGATCGCAGCGATGAAGAGCAGGTAGACGAGGCTGTTCCAGCTGGCACCGCTGAAGGCCAGACCGCGGGTTTCCGAGAGCGGCCCGATCCAGGACGCGATGATGTTGCCCCACGCGCAGACGAGCAGACCCCTCGTCACCCATGCCGCGCCGCGGGGGCCCAGTTGAAGAAGGGGCGCCACCGCCGCCACTCCGAACAGGAGCATGCCGTTCAGGATCCCTTCCAGATGAGCCATCCTCCAACCGCGCACGTCTCCCGGGGGATCGAAATCAAAGCCGCCGGGAATCGGCCAGAGTTCAGCCCGGCCCAGGATCTCGAAGGCGAATGGGAAACCCGCCATCAGCCCGACCAGGAAGACGAGTGCGCCGTGGGCCACCAGGGTTCGCCGGTCTCGTTCGGTCATCGGGCCTCCTCGCACCAATCGTCTCACGAACGTGCGAGACTTTCTGAATGATGCGCCATCTCCGACCCCTCGGCCTCGTTTTCCTCCTCCTGTCGAGCCCGGCCGCCTCCTCCGCCGAAGTCGGATGGGAACTCGTACTGGCCGGCGGGCGGGTGCTCGACCCGGAAACGAATCTCGACGCTGTGCGATGGATTGGAATCCACGAGGGACGCATCGGCGAGATTTCAGAAACGCCGCTGGTGGGTATCGAGGTCATCGATGTCTCCGGTCTGGTCGTGGCACCGGGCTTCATCGATCTGCATATCCACGGGCAGGAGCCGCGTAGCTACGACTACCTGGCCCGAGATGGTGTCACGTCTGCCCTCGAACTCGAAGCGGGCGTCCACCATCTGGATGGTTTCCTTGCGCGACGCGAGGGTCGGGCGCGCATCCATTTCGGTGCCTCGGCCGGGCATATTCCGGCACGGGCCTACGTCTTCGACGGCGTGGGGCTCGAGCATTTCTTGACTGCGCGCGCGATGGAGCGCGGGCTCCGTCTGTTGTGGACCGGCTTTCGAATGTGGGCCTTCCCTGCGCCAAAGTACGGACACGTCGTCGCTGATCGGGAGCATCGCGACCGCATCGTGGCGGCCCTCGCTGAGGAACTCGACCAGGGGGCGATCGGGATCGGAATGGGGCTCGCCTACACACCCGGCGCCGACGGCCCAGAGATCACTGCGGTCTTCGAGCTCGCTGCCGAGCGCGGCGTCCCTTGTTTCGTCCACCTGCCCGCCCAGGACGGTCCGCTCGACATGGCACCTCTCGAAACCGTGCTGGGCTTCGCTCGCCAGACAGGTGCAGCCCTGCACGTGGTGCACGTCAACAGCTCGAGCCAGGACGCGGTCGCCGCGTACCTGAAGCGAATCGAAGAGGTGCGATCGGAAGGCATGGATGTCACGGTCGAGGCCTATCCCTACACCGCGGGTTCCACCGCCATCGAATCAGCGCTCTTCGACGAGGGCTGGCGCGAGAAGCGCGAAACGGACTACGGCGATCTCCAATGGGCGGCGACCGGTGAGCGTCTCACGGAGGAGAGCTTCGCCCGCTACCGAAAGACCGGAGGCACAGTCATCATCCACTTCATGAAGCCGGAGATGGTCGCCACGGCCATCTCCCATCCGCTGACGATGATCGCCTCCGACGGCATGCCCATGTTGGACGTGAGCCCGCACCCTCGCGGTGCAGGCACACGCGCTCGTGTGCTTGCCGAGTATGTCCGGGAGCGCGGCACACTCGACCTGATGAGCGCAATGCGCAAGATGTCCCTGGATCCTGCGCGGCGTCTCGAGGCTTTCGTTCCGGCCATGCGGAACAAGGGTCGAATCCGGGTCGGCGCCGATGCGGATCTGGTCGTCTTCGACCCGGCGACCGTCCGCGACCGCGCCACCTTCGAAGATCCCCACCAGCCTTCGGAAGGGATTCCCCACGTGTTGGTCGGGGGGACGTTCGTCGTGCGCGATGATGCGCTCGTGGAAGGCGTGGCCCCGGGACAAGCGCTTCGAGCAAGCCACTGAGCGAAATCAGGCCAGGCTGAAGCCCTCATAACCCTTCGAAGCGACCTCGTTGCATTTCTCCACGTAGGGAGGGAAGCCGAGGTACGGCATGAACACCCGCGGCTTGCCGGGCACATTCGCGCCGAGATACCAGGAGTTGCATCCCGGGAAGAGCGTCTCACCCGCAACTGCATTCACATGCTCGACCCAGGCGTCTTCCGCCTCGCGGCTGGCCTCGATGCGCCCCAGATCGTGCTCACGGAGGTAGCCGATGCAATCGGCGATCCAGTTCACATGCTGTTCGATCGACGGAACCATGTTGGAGAGCACCGAAGGGCTGCCCGGACCCGTGACCGTGAACAAGTTCGGGAAACCTGCCGTACCCAGGCCCAGATAGGTGCGCGGGCCCTCGGCCCACTTCTCCTGGAGCGTGAGGCCCGCATTCCCGCGGATATCGACCCGCAGGAGCGCACCCGTCATCGCGTCGAAGCCCGTGGCAAAGACGATGGCGTCGAACTCGAACTCCTGGCCACCCTGCCGAAGGCCTTTTGGCGTGAGCGCCTCGATCGGAACCTCGCTGACATCTACGAGCGTGACGTTCGACCGGTTGTAGGTCGCATAGTAGTTGGTATCGACGCAAAGACGCTTGCAGGCGACGACGGTATCCGGCGATAGCAGCTCCGCCAGCTCCGGATCGTCCACGGCTCCGCGAATCTTCTCGCGGAGAAACTCCCCTGCGGTGTCGTTGGATTCCTGGTTCAAGAGAAGATCCGAGAAAGCACTCATGAATGAAAGGCCCCCGCGATCCCAGCGGGCCTGGTATTCCCTCTGGCGCTCTTCGGCCGTCACTTCGAGAGCCATGGCTTCGTTCGGCGAGGTATCCAGACCGAAGGGCGTCTGGCTGGCCTGCTCACGGAGCATCGCGTAGTTCTCCTTGACGTAGCGTTGCCGTTCCGAATCCATCGGGTGGTTGTGGGCCGGAATCGAATAGTTCGGCGTCCGCTGGAAGACGATGAGCTGCTCAGCCTGTTCCGCAATCTTGGGGATCGATTGAATCGCGGAAGAACCCGTGCCGATCACGCCCACCCGTTGGCCGGTGAAATCAACAGGCTCGTGGGGCCACTGGCCCGTGTGATAGATCGTCCCTTCGAACGAATCGATCCCCGGGAAATCGGGCGTGTTGGCGGAGGACAAGCAACCGGTCGCGAAGACGACGAATTGGGCAGTCGCCCGACCCGCGTTCGTGACGATCTGCCACTGGCCGGTGGTCTCGTCGAAATGCGCGGATTCGACCCGTGTATCGAGTTGGATGTCCGGGCGAAGATCGAAACGATCCGCAACGTGCTCGATGTAGCGCAGGATCTCGGACTGGGACGCGTAGCGTTCCGTCCATTCCCATTCTTGTTGGAGATCGTCGTCGAACTGATACGAGTATTCCATGCTCTCGACATCGCAGCGTGCACCCGGATAGCGATTCCAGAACCAGGTGCCGCCCAAGCCACTCCCGGCCTCGAAGACCCGCACGGAGAAGCCCTCGCTGCGCAAGCGATGGAGCATGTAGAGACCGGCAAAGCCGGCCCCGACGACGACGACGTCGTAATGCTTCGGATCAGACATGGACTAGGCCTCCAGCGCTTTGTAGGCGGAAAGGACGATGCTGCCGCCACGAACATCGCCCATGATGTTCGCAGCCATCTTGTTCATCACGTAGGCGACGGACATTCGAGCGTCGAGATCGATCACCGCGAGAGAGCCACCCCAACCGCCCCAGAAAAAGGTTCGCGGGTTCGGGCTGAGCGGAAAGGTCGGACCCACCAGGCCGAAGCCCATGCCGAAACGGATCGGTACGCCTAGCACCCGATCCTTGCCCTGGGTCTGCTCCTCGAGGGCACGCGCAACGCCGGCCTCGGAAAGCAGCCGCACTCCATCGACCTCGCCTCCGCAAGCGAGGGCCGAGTGCACGCGCGCTACGGAACGCGCGTTGCCCTGCCCTCCGGCTGCGGGAATCTCGGCACGACGCCAGGCCGAAGTCCGCGGCTCTTTCCCGGTGATCGGGCAACTGGTCATCGTGCGCACGCCGATGGAATCCGGGTCTCCCTGCGCGGAGTTCGGGCCGGAACCGGGCGGGATCAGTTCTCCCACGCGCCCGTCGTGGGCCGGGTCGAGACCGATATGGAAATCCGCTCCCAGGGGCTCGGCCACTTCTTCACGGAAGAACGTGCCGATGCTCTTGCCTGTAACTCGCCTGACGATCTCACCTTGCAGGAAGCCCTGGGTTACCGCGTGGTAGCCGGAGCCTTCGCCGGGTGACCACCAGGGCGCCTGCGCTGCCAAGCGAGAAACGATGGCATCCCAGTCGTAGAGGTCATCCGCGGTTTCGAGCGGCGGATCGAAGCCGGAGAGCCCGGCGCTATGGCTCATCACGTGCTTGACCAGCACTCCCTGCTTTCCGTTCGCCGCGAATTCAGGCCAGTACGTCGCCACCGGCGCGTCGAACTCGAGGCTCCCGCGATCGGCCAACATCAGCATGCACGTTCCAGCCATCGTCTTGGTCGTGGAGTACACGTTGACGATCGTGTCCTCCTGCCAGGGTCGCCCGTTCGAATCGGCATCGCCGGCCCAGAGGTCGACCACCGGGACGCCGTCCAGCGTCACGGCGACCGAAGCACCGACTTCGTTCCCTCCGTCGAAGTTCGCCAAGAATGCCTGTCGAACAGACTCGAAGCGGGGGTCACAAAATCCCTGGATGTCCATCGAGGTCTCCTTTGCCGCCATGCTGGGGTAGACCTGAGCGGGAGACAAGCCCTACGATGGGCAATACCGACCGTATCCAACCGAACATCCTTCGAACACCCGGAGCCCCCATGTCCCTCAACATGAGCCAGACCCAACGCGAAGCCTTCCTGATGGACCTGCACGTGGGCATCATCGGCATCGAGCGCCAGGATGCCGCGCCCCTATGCGTCCCCATCTGGTACGACTACACGCCGGAGAAAGGCCTTTGGGTGCTCACCAGCCCGGAATCCCAGAAGGGCCAGGCCCTGGCTACCGCAGGCCGCTTCTCCCTCTGTGCCCAGACGGAAGCTCCGCCCTACCAGTATGTGAGCGTCGAGGGCGCCATCACCGAAACCCGTCCCGCCGAACTCGAGAGGGACTCCCGCCCGATGGCCCACCGCTACCTGGGCAAGGAATTCGGCGACCAATACGTGGCGAATTCTGGAAACGACGACAGCCTCGTCTTCGTCATCACGCCGGAGCGATGGCGCACGGTCGACTACTCGAAGCTGGGAAGCTGACGCCGCAGGGCGCTGGGCTCAGCGACTCTTGAAGCCGCGCTTCGGCGGGCCCTTTCGCGTCAGCTCGAGCGCCTTTTCAGCGAGCGCTCGCGCCGCCGCTGCAGGGCTCTCGTAGGCCTCGTCGACGAGCATCTCTTTCGCCTTTCGGAAGTCATCCTGGCGGAAAGATTTATCGACCCGGGGCTTCAGGGCAAAGATATGCCCCATGTGGACGTCCTTTACGGAGGCCCCCTTCTCGGGGGCTTTCTTGGCGGCCGGCTTCTTGGCTGCCGCCTTCTTCGGCGCAGCCTTCTTCGGCGCAGCCTTCTTGGGCGCCGCCTTTTTCGCCGCGGGCTTCTTCGTTCCCGCCGCCTTCTTCGCCACCTTGCTCGCGCTCTTACGTGCTGCCATCGGACGATCCTAGCGGGAGAAGTCCAGCAGCACCCCCGCCAGCCGATCAGAGGTGCTCGGTCAGAGCCTTCCCGATGTCTTCCGGCTTCGCGGTCGGCCCGTAGCGGGCGAGCACCTGCCCGTCCTTCCCGACCAGGAACTTCGTGAAGTTCCAGGCGATTTCCTCCTTGCCTTCCTCATCCGGATTGCCGGCTCTGAGGAACTGGTAGACGTCGGAGGCGGATTCTCCGTTCACATCGATCTTGGCGAACATCGGAAAATCGATATCGTACTTGGAGCGCGCGAACTCGAGGATCTCCTCGTTCGTGCCGGGCTCCTGGGCGCCGAACTGGTTGCAGGGAAAGCCCATGACCGTGAGACCGTCGGTGCTCTGATGGAGGGTACGCAGACCTGCGTAC
>JAFDCZ010000379.1 GCA_019312665.1 Deltaproteobacteria bacterium
ACCCTCAGCGGAGACCGAGAACCTCGATCGCGTTCTCCTTCAGGATGCGCGGCCGAACCTCGGGCTTGAGATCCAGTTTTCGAAGTCGGCCAGCCAACGGTCGGGTGTGAGAACCGGATAGTCCGATCCGAAGAGCACCTTTCGGGAAAGCAGGCCGTTCGCAGCCCGGACCAGCTGCGGCGGAAAGTGCTTCGGCGACCAGCCGGAGAGATCGATGTAGACGTTCGGCCTGTGGGTGGCTATCGAGATGGCTTCGCCCTGCCAGGGAACCGATGGATGCGCGAGGATGATCGTCATGCCGGGGAAATCGGCCGCGACGTCCGCGATCTCTTCGCTCGATATCGGTGGGTGACCAAGCCCGGTGGTCGCATTGATCGTGAAGATGACGGCCGCCATCTTCCGGGAGCGGTAGTACTTGGCCGACGCATCGAGCAGCTCCTGATCGAGCGCGAAGCAGCCGCGGGAGTCCTGCTCCACATGGGCATGGGTGTCGATGGCTACCAGGGACTCGAGGTCCAGATGGGTCACGGTGTGCTCCCTGCCCTCGGAGGGCCCATCGATTCGAAAGCATTGTGCGGCTGTCAGCCAGCCACCGATTGTCGGGCAGCCGACAGGTTCGATCCATGTTTCTCGAATTCTAGAATAAATGAATGGTTTAGTTTATACTCACCGCGATGGCACGCAAGCGACCCGAGGGACGGCTGGCCGCCCTGGCTGAGGCAGCACTCAGCCAGTTCTCCCAACGCGGCTACCGCCGCGCCCAGGTGGCCGATGTGGCCGCTGAACTGGGCCTCTCCCCCGGCACGGTCTACGGCTCGGTCGCCAGCAAGGAGGCGCTCTTCGACCTGGCCGTGCGTGCGGCCTTCGACGAGCGGCTACCCGAGAGCGACGGGCCCGTGGCGGAGCCGCCGCTCGAGGCCCTGGTCGAGCGTGTGAATCGGCTGATGCGCGATCGCATGCAGACGCCCGAAATCGTGCGGGCCGTGAAGCGCCAGCGGGCGCCGGCAGATGTTCGCGGCGAGTTGGAGACGCTGGTACGAGAGCAGTACGACCTGGTGGCGCGGAACCGCCGCGCGATCCGTCTACTCGATCGCTGCGCGGCAGATTGGCCCGCGCTTGCAGAACTCTACCATCGGGGAGCGAGGGGCGGGTTGAACCGGCGCTGGGAGCGCTACCTGGCTCGGCGCATCGAAACCGGCGCTCTGCCTCCGGTACCCGATACGGCCATCGCCGGCCGGCTCGTCATCGAGACCATTGCCTGGTTTGCGATGCACCGGCATGGCGACCCGAACCCCCAGCCCATGGATGATGCCAAGGTTCGCGAGACGGTGGTGACGATGCTGCTGCGCGGGTTTGGCGTCTAGGAGATCCATCATGAGACACTGTTTTCAGCTGGGCGTAGCCCTGATCATGGCGGCCACGCTCGTGGCGTGTACGGCCAAGCCGTCCCTTCCGTCCGGCGGCGGTATTGCTGGCTGGCCATTCTACGGCGCAGATGCGGGCGGCAGTCGTTATTCGCCGCTCGATCAGATCGACAGCGGAAACGCCGCTGATCTCGAGGTGGCGTGGAAGATCCGCACCGGAGACCTCGATGCAGATCCGCCGCCTCCCGGGCACATGGCCTTCCAGGCGACGCCGATCCTGGTGGACGGGCAGCTCATCCTGCCAACGCCCCTCGGTCGCATCCTCGCGCTCGACCCAGAGACCGGCGAAGAGTTGTGGCGCTTCGACGCGACGGTCCAGGGGCGTCGCTATCCGGAGTTCACATCGCGCGGAGTCGCATCCTACGAGGACCCGAACCTCGACCAGGAGGCTGCGTGTCATACACGCGTGTTCGCGGCCACGGTCGAGTCTCGCCTGTTCGCGATTGACGCGCGAACGGGCCTGGTGTGCGCGGACTTCGGCAGCGGAGGCGAAGTGTCCCTCCGCGAGGGGATGGACAGGATCGACACCCCCTGGACGTTCACGATCAGCTCACCGCCTGTGGTCGCAGGCGATCTGGTCGTAGTGGGCTCAGCGCTCGGAGACAACCAGCGCGTGGAGTCGCCGCGCGGTGTGGTGCGGGCCTATGACGCGCGGACGGGAGAGCTGGTATGGCTCGCGGATCCCATCCCTAC
>JAFDCZ010000380.1 GCA_019312665.1 Deltaproteobacteria bacterium
TGGCCCTCTAGGATGAAGGACGCGGCGACCAGGCGGGCATCGCCCCGCGATTGCCCACGGAGACGGGTAATCGTAGCCCTCATCTGGTCGGTTTGGCCCCGCGCCGCCTCGATGCGTGCCTGGGCCTCAGTCAAGGATCGGCTATCAAGGCCTCTCGACCTCGCCACATTCAAGGCCGACGTTGCCGCCTCTGCGTTCCCAGCACTCAGGTGCGCTCGGATGATTGCAACCGAGAGGCTGCCATTGTCAGGGTTGCGTTCGAGGGCCTGCTCGAGGAGAGCCATCGCCTGATCGGACCGCTCTTGCGAAGCGAGCCGGCGCGCGTGGCGAAGGACCGCCGTTGCTCGTGTTGGCTCGCTCTGCAGAATCGCGGCGTCGACCTCGGCTCGCAACTTGGCAGGCAACCCGGGGCAGGCCGTGGCGCGATCGAGGTAGGGCACGCGCAGGCCTGGGCCGGGCGCGGCCCGCTCGAGGTGTTCCATCAGCGGGAAGCGAGCCAGCACCTCGCAGAGCTCTTTGCTAGCGCTGCCGGGGTGTCGCAGTTCTGCTTCTCGGACTTCGAGCAACGCCTGGTCGAGCTGCCCTTCCACGAAGAGCCATTGTGCAGCCACCGCATGCGGGGCCGCCCAACCCGGAGCTTCCTCCATTGCGACCAACAGCCAGCGCGGCGCATCTCGGCGTCCTTTCGATCCGGCGTAGGTTCCGGCGAGGAGCGCGAAGGCGGGTTCGCCCGGGTGAAGCGCGAGTCCATGGCTTAGGGTGGCCTGGAAGTCGTCTTCGCGGTCGGACTCCATTGCTCGCATCAACCGATCGACGATTGACTGCGTGTCACTTTCGAGGACGCGGGGTCCCACCACTCCAAGCACCACCGCAAAGACTACAAAGAGGACCGAGGAAAGTCGTAGGGAGCGCTCCAAGTGGGACGTGCTCGACGCGGGCAACAGCGCGCCGAGCAGAGCAGTCACTACGACGACGATGCCGGCCATCTCGAGACTGAAGTCGACCAGGTTCTGGAGGCTCAAGGCGAGGATCCCTATGCATGTCGCGGCGACCAACGGTTCCTCGGTTGCACGGAGTCGTTTCAACAGCGCGAGTGCCAATACCGTAAACAGCGCTACCGCGACGAGGACCCCCCATTCGGTCGTCCACTGAACTAGTATGTTCTCGGGGTGGGTATATCGCCCCAAAGATCCTTCCTCGGCCACGAACGCCGAGGAGAAGGCCCCCCGACCGATCCCGAGCCACCATGGGGAACCGTCAAGCAGCCGAAAGCCGCGCGCCGCCACCGCGAGCTTGTCAAAACCTTGCGCCTCGAAGCGGCGCAGGATCGGTTCGAGACCTGCAAACGCGAAGACGCCGGCAATGGCGGCACCCACCACGGCCAGGGGAATTGCTGCACCTCGCCTGTCGGATCGTTTGCTTCCGATCAACCAGGCGGCGAGCAAAACGAAGCCAAACAAGAGGCCTCCAATTGCGCCGCGGGAAAGTGTCCAAGCAACGGTGGTCGCGCACACGGTCGACGCGACGGCCCAGACGGTCCTGGATCGTCCGCCCCGCTGGGCCGCGAGACCGGCTGCGATCAACGCAGCCATCAGAGCGAAGCCGCCAAGATGGTTGCCGTTCATCAATGGCGTTAGCAATTGGGGCTCGGTGAATCTTGGAGAGTAGATGCCAAATACGGCCTCTGCGTTGGAGGCACGGTGAGCCAGGCCCTCAAGGCCAACGAGCAGGGCGGAGGTGACCGTGGCCATGGCGATCGGTTTCAACCCAGCCGGTCCGCCGAGCCTCGCTGCGAGGAACGCCGCGATGATGACGATGCCGATCAGGATCTGGAGCTCAGTTGAACCAGGATCGTAGGAGATCGTCAGCGGGATGGTGCCCGCCCACGCTAAGCCCCGCAGGCGCTCAGCGCTCTCGACGGACCCCAAACCCAGCGCCTCTGCAACCCCGAAGGGCAGCGGCACGACCTGGAGGCAAGTCCAGAGCCATGCCACGAACATGACGATGAACACCCCATCGATGACGGGGCTCGGCGAAGACCGCCGCACCCATAGCGTTGTCGCAAGAGCGACGAGCGAAAGCCCCGCGATAGCCACCACCGACCAAGGAAAA
>JAFDCZ010000076.1 GCA_019312665.1 Deltaproteobacteria bacterium
CTTCTTGCGCGTGGCCTTCTTGGCAGATGCTTTGCGCGTGGCCTTCTTGCGAGACGCCTTCTTGCCCGTGCTCTTCTTGGCGGTGGACCGACGGGCCGTCTTCTTCTTGCGCGCGGTCTTCTTCGCCGCTTTCTTGCGCGCGGGCTTCCCACGCACGGCACGTTCGAGGCGGCGGTAGAGCTTCTCCGCATCCGCTTCGAGGCGCTTTCGGCGTTTCTCAGCGTCCTTGCGCAGCTTCTCGATCTGCTTCTCCATGTCTTCGAGCTGCTTGCGGACCTCGCGGACAGGTCGCCGGAGGTTCGACGGCAGCTCCTTCTCGAGCCGCGCCACGCCCTTGATGAACCAGTTCGAGCTACGAGTTCTCGCTGCCTTCTTTCGTGCTGCCATGGTGTTCTCCTTTGTCGCAGGGGGGCCGCGACTCGTGGTGAGCGTACCAATGATTGGTCAATTCGTGGAGTGGCCCTCGACTTCGGCGTGGATTGAGCCCTCAGCTAGGCTGCGAAACGAGCCCGAGCCTCTCGAACGAAGGAAATCCCCACGACCATGCCGATCCGATCGTTACTCGCGGTCTTGATGTTTCTGATCGGGCAGGCCCCGGCGGCGGCTCTCGATGTCGAGGACTTCCCGATGGCGGGCATGGTCGTCCTCGAGACACCCCATGCCTTCAGCGAACTGGTGGGCCGAGTCGAGCAGGCGATCACCGATCACAAGATGGGCCTGGTCACCCAGGCTTCAGCCAGCGTTGGCGCAGCGGGACGCGGCGTCACGATTCCCGGGAACCGGATCGTGGGTGTCTTCCGCCCCGATTTTGCCGTACGCATGCTTGCAGCAAGCCTCCCTGCCGGGGTCGAGGCACCGCTCCGCTTCTACCTCGTCGAGAATGCCGACGGCAAATCCGCACTTGCCTACCGCAAGCCGAGTGCCGTCTTTGCGCCGTACGGCAGCGATGAACTCGATCGTCTCGCGGAGGAACTCGACCCGATCTTCTCGGGTATCGCGGCGCAGGCAGCTGCCTCTCGTTGAGTCAGCGCACGCTTTGAACGTGTAGGGGCAGGCGGCCCAACAATGCCGGCGACCCGGGGCGGGGGTGAAACTCCGACAGGCTTCACTCTCTGGAGCAGGCGTTCTGCTAGCTCCCGGGAGCGGCCCCCGTATCGTCCTTCGCGTTCGGAAAGAAGAGTTGCTCGCCGTCGATCTGGTAGGCGGCGATCGCGTTCTGACCGGCAGGGCCCGTCAACCAGCGGATGAAGGTCCGGCCGTCTTCTGCTTTGACGTGCGGATGCTTCTCGGGGTTCACGAGCATGACACCGTAGGGGTTCATGAGGCGCGCATCGCCTTCGACCAGGATCGCGTGGCCGCGCTTGTTCCGAAAGCTGATCCAGGTGCCGCGGTCCGTCAGGGCGTAGGCCTGCATCGCCACGGCCGTGTTCAGCGTGGCGCCCATTCCGGTTCCTGTCTCTCGATACCAGGTGCGGCTGGACTGGCCCGGGTCTACCCCGGCAGCCGCCCAGAGCGCGCGCTCCTTCGTATGCGTGCCACTGTCGTCACCGCGGGAGGCAAAAGCGGCCTCGTGGCTTGCGATCGCTTGCAGTGCAGCGGCCGCATCCTCCCCGCCTCGAATGCCGGCCGGGTCTTCGGCGGGCCCGACGAGGACGAAATCGTTGTACATGACGTCACGCCGTTCGATGCCAAAACCGCCTGCCAGGAAAGCGTCCTCCCGTTCGCGCGCATGCGCGAGAAGCAGGTCTCCGTCGCCGTTTCGCGCATTCTTCAGCGCCTGGCCCGTGCCGACAGCGACCACCCGCACGTCGATGCCGGTAGCAGATCTGAAACGGGGGATCAGATCGTCGAGGAGGCCCGTGTTCTGAGTCGACGTCGTGGATTGAAGGAGCACGAAGCGCTCGGGTTTCTCTGCGTTTGCCGCCGACGCGATCAGCAGGACGGCCAGCAACAAGAATTGCGTGAATGATGCGCGAAGCGTTCGATGCACCTCAGAAGCGCACGATCAGGTCGGTCTGCAGCAGGATGCGTTCCGATCCGAACAGAGAACTGTTGAAGGCGGAGCCTGTTTCCACCGGATTGCCGACGAAGAGGGTGAGTTCCAGATCCGTGTTCTGGAGAACCTCGCGAATGGCCTGCGCGACGTAGACCTGTTGATTTGCGCGGCCCGCGAGCAGAGGTGAATCGACGAACCGGCCGGGCCACGCGTTGGCTTCGACCCGGAAGTAGCCCGCCTTGAGCTGGACTACTCGACGTTTGTCGCCCAGTTGAATTCCGACGCCGTAGGCGAGGTCCTGATCCTCCGCGTCATGATTTCGCAACAAGTGGCTATAGAGCAACACGGGCCAGTCTTCGTGGGCGTCCCAGCGAGCGTAGGCCGCGAACTCCGTAGCCGAGACGCCGGTGCCACCGTTCGCGGAGCCGTTCAACCCCAGGGGTTGGTTGCCTGCAAGGGTCGATCGGTCGAGGAAATCCGAATCGAGGGAGCGCCATTCGTAGTGGGTGACCCGTCCGCCAAGCTCCCACCCTTCGGCGGGCGCGAGCGTGGCCCCGGCCTGGAGTCCGATCACGTGGGGATCCCGGGATGTCGCGTTCTCGTCGGCGATCAGATAGGCCGCACGAACGAAGTACGCCGTCTCTCCTTGGCTGGCCGAGTCCCAGCTGAGCGCTGCGCCCTCGACCGAGATGTCACGATCCCAGAGCATCGAATCCGGGCCGTGCTTCCAGCGGAAGGGCACGCCCATTTTTCCAAGCCGCAGCCGGGTGCGGCCACCGAGAGGGCCAAAGCCCTCCGGTGCGGTCAGATCGAGGTGGGCACGATCGATGAAGAGGCCATCCGGGTCGAAGTCGGCGCGTCGCCCGAGGGTCTGGTTGGCGCTTCGGACGGCGCCACCGGACGCCAGCCGAAAGGTGGCCGATGCCCACGGGTTGATGCGGGCCTTGCCTTGTAGCCGCAGGCGATAGCGAGCCCGCGAACGGTTGCCGAGATCGAAGCCGAGCGAATCTTCGTCGAACCAGAACTGCTCGTAGCGCGCGCGAAAATCACCCGACCACTCGATCCCGGGGACGTCCTCCTGTTGGGCTTCCCATCGCTCCTGGCGAGAGGTGAGACCCACGTACTCGGCATCATCGACGATGCCGCGGGAGTGGAGAATCGCCAGGACTTCTCGCACCACGCTTTCCTCGGGCTCCGCGAAAACCGGTGGCGCAAGCAGGTACAGCGGCAGGAGGCAGACGATGAGCCATCGGTGCAAGGGGCGGCGTCCTTCGAGTTATTCCTGCGGAGGTATAGCTCGATGAGGGAGCGTCCTTCAAGGCTTCAGCGCGAGCGCACCTGCTTCTCGAGCTTCTTCAGGTCTCGCCCGATGGCTCGCAGGGCGGCTGCTTCCATGGAGTGAAAGGTGCCGACGAGTTCTGCACCGAATGGGGTGAGCACCGCCCCCCGGGCTGAGGTTTCGATCACCGGGGTCTTGAAGCACTCGTTCAGATCGTTGATGCGCTCCCATGCGCGACCGTAGGCGAGGCCTAGCGCGCGGGCGGCGGCGGAGATGGAACCATGCTCTTCGACGGCCTCGAGCAGGGCGACCTTTCCAGGGCCCAGCTTGTGGCCATCATCGGTGCCGAAGTAGAAGCCCATCCGAACGCGTGTCATGAGATGCGCCAGCCTCAGTAGTCGTAACCGCGTTCCTCGTGAAGGCTCACATCGAGGCCGCGGGTTTCATCTTCTTCATGGACACGCAGGCCGATCAGGGCCTCGATGCTTTTCAGGATCACCCAGCTTGCGGCTGCGGTGTAGACCACGGTCACGACGGCCGCCAGCAATTGGATTCCGAACTGCGAGGCGATGGGGAGCGCGCCCTGGTTGCCGCCGAAGATTTCCGAGGCGAAGACAGCCGCGAGCAAGGTGCCCACGAAACCGCCCACACCGTGAACGCCGAAGACATCGAGGGAATCGTCGTAGCCGAGTGTCCGCTTGATGCTGGTGGAGGCGAGGTAGCAGAGGGCGCCCGAGGCGAGGCCGATCGCCAGCCCACCGACAGGCCCGATGTAGCCGGACGCAGGCGTCACGGCAGCCAGGCCGGCAATGGCGCCCGTCGCGATGCCGAGCACGCTGGGTTTTCCGTAGCGCACCCATTCGATCGCCATCCACGTGCAAGCGGCGGTTGCCGCGGAGATCTGCGTGACGACGGCGGCCATCGCTGCGCCTCCGTTCGCTCCGAGGGCGCTGCCGCCGTTGAAGCCGTACCAACCCACCCAGAGCATGCCGGTGCCGGTGACGCACATCGTGAGGTTGTGCGGAAGCATGGGCGTCTTCGGGTAGCCGTTGCGCGGGCCGATCACGATGCATGCGACCAACGCGCCGATGCCCGCGGTGATGTGCACGACGATTCCGCCTGCGAAATCGAACACACCGAGTTCGCTGAACCAGCCGCCTCCCCAAGTCATGTGGCAGATGGGGAGGTAGACGACCACCAGCCACAAGACGCAGAACCACATCATCGCGCTGAATTTCATTCGCTCGGCGAAGGCGCCGATCATCAGCGCAGGTGTGATGATGGCGAAGGTCATCTGGAAGACGAAGAAGAGCACCTCGGGGATCGTTCCCGTGAGGGTGTCCGCGGTGATGCCGCGCAGGAAGCTCTTCTCGAACCCGCCGATCAGCGTGCCGCCTTCGCTGAAGGCCAGGCTGTAGCCGAAGGCTGTCCACAACACGGTGATCACGGCCGCCAGCGCCAGACATTGCATCAAGACCGAGAGAACGTTCTTGGTCCGCACCAGGCCGCCGTAGAAGAGCGCCAGGCCCGGCAGCGTCATGAACAGGACCAGCGCGGTGGAGGCCAGGATCCAGGCCGTATCCCCGGTGTCGAGCTCGTTCTCGGCAAATGCCGGAGCTGCGATCAGCAGGGCCAGGATCGGGGCGGACAGAAATAGACGGGCGAACATGGGGCGACCTCGAGACAATGATTCCAGCGACGCAGCGGTAGGTACTCCGTCCTGGGGCGATTCGTCCAGCCCATCGGCGTGAAATCGGCTGATCTGTGCCTGTTTGGGCACGGGTGGGGACCAGCTACAGAGCGCCTTCTCGCCGAAGGGATTCGATCAATGGCTCGGGAAGGGCGGCCTGGGTGTTGGCTTCGTACAAGAGAGGCTGGTCCCCTCGCCAAGCCGGGTCAGATTCCGGTTGCCACGGGAAGTTCCCTCCAGGATCAGGCCAGAAGCATTGAAGGGCGGGAACGTCGTCACGTTTGTAATGCCATGCGGCATTGCCCAGGAAGGGTTCCCGCCATTTCGGAAGGATGTCGCGGAAGGCAAGCGAAGCCCGCTCGAGAAGCCCGGTCGGCTCGTCTCCCGCGGCAAACCGTGCGCCACTTTGGATCGCTCCGCCCAGGTGATTGAGCAAGCCGGCCAACACCTGCAGATCGATCCCGAACGTCAGGAGCTCCGGTTGTTCGAAGCGTTCGAAGAGCCCGATCGTATGAGCCCAGCCCGGTGCGGGCTCTTCCGGCGGGATGAGCACGATGTGCCACCCGTGGTGATCGATGTCGTGGCGAACGCGCGCTTCGATTTCATCCGTGCCGTCATTCATCGCCGGCGAAGCTACCCCGGCAATTGAACTCAGGCGAGAAGGGCAAGCAGATCTTCCCGCGTAATGCGTCCGGCGGCGCCGGCGTCGGAGAGTGCGGCGTCGGCGAGTTCTCGCTTCTTGTCCTGGAGCGCCAGGATCCGCTCTTCGACCGTGTTCTCCGCCACCATCCGGTGGATGAAGACGGGTCGCTCCTGGCCGATCCGGTGGGCGCGGTCTGCCGCTTGCGCTTCGACCGCAGGGTTCCACCAGGGATCGAGCAGGAAGACGTGATCCGCAGCGGTGAGGTTCAGCCCGGTCCCCCCAGCACGAAGGGAGATCAGGAAGATCGGAGGCCCGTCGCTTGCGGAAAACTCGCGCACGACGGCTCCCCGATCGCGGGTCGAACCGTCGAGACGCGTGAATCCGAGTCCCGCTTCGCGGAGCCGCGGCTCGACGAGATCCAGGAGCGAAGTCCATTGGGAGAAGACGAGCGCCTTATGCCCCTCGGCGACGGCGGTTTCGAGCCTGTCCGAGAGGAGCGCGAGCTTGGCCGAGACGTCGAGGCTCTGCCCGGGCAGGAGCTGCGGGTGGCAACACGCCTGGCGGAGACGCAGCAGGGCTTCGAGAGCAGCGAGCACGTTGCCTCCGCCTTGCAGTTGTTGGACGACGTCGTTGCGGGTGGCTGCGAGCACCGCATCGTAGACGGCGCGCTCTTCTTCGGAGAGCACGCAGTGGAGCACCATTTCCGTGCGCGGCGGAAGCTCCGGCGCAACTTCCGATTTCTTCCGGCGCAACACGAAGGGTCGTAGTCGCATCCGCAGGTGCTCGAGTGCCGCTTCGTCTCCATCGCCGATCGGTCCCGCATAACGTTCTTCGAAATCCCGTCGGCCGCCAAGCAGCCCGGGATTCAAGAAGTGAAGTTGGCTCCACAATTCTTCGAGACGGTTCTCGACCGGCGTGCCGGTCAGCGTGATGCGTTGGTCCGCGCGAAGCTGATAGGCCGCCTGGGCGACCTGGCTGCTCGGGTTCTTGATCGCCTGGGCCTCGTCGAGGATCACGGCCTGCCAGTGGTGCGCGGTCAGGCTCTCCCGATCTCGGCGCAGCAGGGCGTAGGTGGTGAGGGTTACGTCGGCCGAGCCCTCCAGGCTTCGTCCGGCGCCGTGATAGATGCGCACCGAGAGGCCAGGCCGGAAGCGTTGGATCTCCTCTTCCCAATTGGCGAGCAGGCTGGTCGGTGCGATGACCAGGGTGCCCGGGCCGATCGCGCAGAGGGCCTGGAGGGTCTTTCCGAGGCCCATGTCGTCCGCGAGCAGTCCGCCGAGCCCGGCCTTGCGCAGGAAAGCCAGCCAGCGCGTGCCTTCTTTCTGGTAGTCGCGAAGCTCACCGCGAAGATCCGCAGGAAGGGGCGCCTCGGGAAGCGTTCCCGGCCCCTCGAGGAGCTGAAGCAGGGGTTCGAGGGAAGGTGGGGGCGGTTGGTCGAGATCGACGCACAATCGACCAAGATCGGGCAGGACGGCCGGAGTGACGCGTCCGTCGGCGTCCCGCGCCGCCAGCAGGTCGGCGACCTGGCGGCCGTAGCGGGCCAGCCAATCGGCGGGCAATGGAGCAAAGCCGCCGCCCTCGAGCGGGACGAGCGAGCGGCCGCGGCGCCAGGCAGAGAGGACCGCCTCGGCGGAAGCCTGGCCTTGACCTTCCTGGGAGTCGAAGTGCAGGGAAACGCGATCGTCATCGATCTCGAGACGAGCGTCGAGGCCGGCGACCGGGTGGAAGATCCGCTCAGGCTCGCCGCGCACGGTGGCGAGCCGCGCCATCACCGGAACCAACTCGAGGGCGCTCGCTGCGTCCAACACAGAACGGTGTCCCACCGCCAGTCCCAGGCTCGTTCGCAGACGTTCAGTCAGGCGTTTCTCCTGGGCTTCATCCCGGATCGGCACCGCACCCCCGAGATGGACCAGACGGCCCGCGTCCACCCGCGCCATCGGAGGATCGCCGTAGACGAGCAGCGGGAGCACGGCCAATTTGTCTCCCTGGCGTTCAGTTTCCAGGACCAGCCGTGGGGGGACGCGTTGGGTGTCGGGCAGGGCATCCGTCTCGATGCGAATTTCGACACGGCTC
Source organism: Deltaproteobacteria bacterium (assembly GCA_019312665.1). Classification (GTDB taxonomy): domain Bacteria; phylum Myxococcota_A; class UBA9160; order UBA9160; family UBA6930. The sequence goes on from JAFDCZ010000076.1 coordinate 7,682, forward strand.
TCGAGGTCCGGGAGGACGTTGGCCAACAACTCGGGCAGCTCTTCTGCGTCGATGGTTCGTCCGCGGCCCAACTCCTCAGCTTCGCGGCCGGTGAGCCGACTGGGCGCCAGTTCGCGAATCTCGTCCCCGCAGCGAACGAAGCCAGCGCCGAACTCTTCTTCGATCGCCGGTTCGAGGGCCGATTGCAAACGGAACCCGCCTCTCGCGGAAGTCAGGCGCACGACCGTCACCACGGGCTCTCGGCGGGGAAGAATGGGTTCGCCGTCGAGTTCGACCTCAGCACAGCCCTCGAGCGCCGCGAGCAGGCTGCGCATCACGCCGCGCGGCATGGGCCCCGAGTGGCGTGTGCCAAGGGCTCGCTCGACGGCCAGATCGGCCTGGGTGGCACCTACTGCGGGGCCTTCGACGCGGCCGGTTGCGAGGGCGGTGAGTGTCGTTTCGAGGCGCCGCTCGCTCTCGCCATCCACGATGAAGCGTTCGAAGCCGAGACCATCGCCCGTGCGCGAGAGGCGATAGACGATGCGTCCCCCACTCCTTCCCTCACCTGCATTCGGGAGCTCCTTGCCCTCACGTGCGGCGCGGCGAAGTGCGATCACGCTGGCGGCCACATGCTCGCAAGGGTCTTCGCCACCCGGGCAATCGCACTCCCACTCGGCATCCTCCACATACAGCACCACGGTCGGATGGATCACCCCCGTGGAAGGACGCACGCGCAGGATCTCCTCGCCGTCCGCTCCCCCTTCGCGGGTCACAGCGTCCGAACGCGCCAGCTCCACGCCACGGGACCAGGCGCTCTTGGCGGCTTCCTCCCGCACGCGATCGAAGAGCTCATCCACCCTCGCGAGACTAGCCGCTAGCTTCGGGGCGTCGTGGGCAGCTACATCACAGCCGAGGGATTCAAGAAGCTCCAGGAGGAGGAGCACCGCTTGTGGAAGGTCGAGCGCCCCCGCGTGACCCGCGAGGTTTCCGAGGCCGCCGCGCTGGGCGATCGCTCGGAGAATGCCGAGTACATCTACGGCAAGAAGCGGCTGCGAGAGATCGACCGCCGGCTGCGATTCCTGGCCAAGCGGATGGATGAGCTCACGGTCGTTGCGCCCTCTCGTGAGCAGGAAGGGAGGGTCTTCTTTGGCGCCTTCGTCCGCGTCGAGGATCCAGAGGGCAACGAAACCGAATACCAGCTGGTTGGACCGGACGAGTCCGACCTTCCGGAAGGACGGCTCAGTATCGAGTCTCCGCTGGGCAGAGCGCTGCTCGGAAAATCGGAAGGCGACGAAGTCCGGGTGCCGAGGCCTCGGGACGGGGGCGTCGGGGTCTTCGAGGTCCTCGGGATCCGGTACCTCTGGGACGATCCCTCCGCGTGAGCAAGTCTCTGGAAGAGCTCGAGCCAGATCCGATGAAAGAGCTCTGGGTGTTCGGCTACGGCTCGCTGGTCTGGCGCCCCTCGTTTCCCTTCCTCGAACGCAGGCCGGCGAGCATCCGAGGCTGGACGCGCCGTTTCTGGCAAGGCTCGACGGATCACCGAGGCGTTCCGGGCTCTCCCGGGCGGGTCGTGACCCTGGTGCGCGAGGCGGATGCGGTGTGCTGGGGTGCGGCCTATCGGGTTGCGGCGGCAGAGGTTCCGGAAGTGATGGCGCAACTGGATTGGCGGGAGAAGGGCGGGTACGAGCGGGCCGAGGAGCGCTTTCATCTCCGCGATCCGGAAGAGGTCACGCAGGGTGTCTTGTACGTCGCGACCGCGACCAACTCCAACTACCTCGGGCCCGCATCACTCTCGGAGATCGCCGAGCAGGTGCGCCGTTCCCACGGGCCGAGTGGTCCCAACCCGGAGTACGTGATGCGGCTGGCGATGGCGCTTCGGGAGATGGGCGCCGAGGATTCCCACGTCTTCGCACTGGAGGAACTGCTCGGAGCAGGTTGAGGCCTTACATCTGGGGCAGCAGCCCGGTCGGGCACTCACCTCGGGCGAGCTTCCGGGCGCGTTCGACGAGTTGGGCTTCCATCGTCTCGCGGCCGATCATGATCACGAAGTCTCCCTTGCGGATGCCCTCGACCGCGAAACGGGCCAGCTCGTCCAGATCCTGCACGGGCAGGTCGATGCCCACTTTCTTCATGCCGGCCATGAAGTCGTCGAACTTCACCTCGGAGCCTTCGGGCGCCGGGTTCTTGCGAGCCAGCTCCGCAGGTCGATTCCGCTTCGTTGTCCAGATGCCCGTATTCAGCATTCCGCCCGAGGGATAGAAGATCCCCGCGCGTAGCTTCGTCTCCTGGCCGGCGAGTTGTGCGGCCAGGCACTCCGTGAGGATCGATACCGCCGCCTTGCTCGAGGCGTACACCGATTGCTCGGCCAGCGGTGCGATCCCGCCATCGCCGGAAGAGGTGTTCATCACGAAACCCTCCTCACCGCCGGTGAGCATGCGCGGCACGAAGGCCTGGATGCCGTGCACCACACCTTGGACGTTGACGCCGTGGACCCACTTCCAATCCGTCGGCTCGGTCTCCCACAGGTTCAGGTTCGGGACACTCACACCGGCGTTGTTGCAAAGCAGATGGCACACGCCGTGGGTGTCGTACACCTGGTCTGCGAGGGTCTCCATCGATGCAGGTTCGGAAACGTCGGCAACGATCCCCGTCACCTCGCCGTCGAGGGCTGCGCAGGCCCGCTCGAGCGCCGGCTTCTCGACGTCGGCGAGGACGACCTTCATGCCCTCACGGACGAACGCCCTGGCCAGCGCCAGCCCGATCCCGCTGGCACCCCCGGTCACGACGGCAACGCGGTTGTCGAGTTCCTGCATTCTCGCGACTCCTGCTGGTGGAACCGCAAGCATACCCTGGCAGCCGCGCATCGCGGGCGTGAGGTCCTTCAGGCTCCTAGGTGGCGTCCGCGGAGCCGGCCTCCTTCGAGGGGCGCTTCTTGCGGGTCTTGGGCCGCAACTCGATCGGGCCTTCGGCCAGCTTGAGCAGCTCTTCCTGACTCTCGCGGAGGAAGGCAATGAAGCGGGTCAGGTCGGGCAGGACTTCGTAGTCCGCGTTGAAGCCCCAACAAAGCTTGCCGTCGTAGCTGAACAACGCGATCCCGAGGCCGGTGCGATCGACGAGTGGCACTTGCGGGTAGATCTCGTTCATCCGTGCGCCCATCATGTAGAGCGGCACCTGGGGGCCCGGCACGTTCGTCACGACGAGGTTGAAGGGCAGTAGACGCGAAGCGTTGCGCGCGCCTAGCGAGAGGAGGGTGGCCGGTGTCCACTCCGCAACCTGGGTGAGGGCCTCGGCGCCGACTGCGCTCTTCGAGGTCTTCAACTCCTGGGTGGTCTCGGAGATTCGCGCCAGCTGTTCCTTGGGGTCGTCGGTATCCAGGGGCAATGCCAAGATCCAGGCCGACACCCGGTTGCCGAGCTGACCCTTTTCGCCTTCGGTCCGCACGCTGACCGGGGCCATCACGCGGAACTCGAGATTCGAGGGGTCGACACGGCGGTATTCGAGAAAGCGCCGCACAGCGCCCGTGACGATGGTCAATACGACGTCGTTGAAGGAACCGCCGAGGCTCTTGCGGACGCGTTTCACCTCGGACAGCTCCATCGTATGCCAGTCGAAGCGGCGATGCGGGCCGATCTGTCGGTTGAACGGAGTCGAAGAAACGGGTCGCAACGTCGTGCCGAGGGTGGTGGCGACGGCTCGCAAGCGGTTCATGACGTCGCGTTGCTGCTCGCCGACTTCCTGCCAGAGGTCCCTCGCGCCGCGCAGGAGATCGAGCGGCAAGCTCAGCCTTCGCAACACTTCGTTTTGGAGCAGTTCGGCTCCGCTGGGAGCGGGCCGGGGCACGAAGGGCGGAGCGTCGTGGATCTCGAATTCAGGAGAGTCCTGCATGAGGACGTTCATCAGATCGACGCCGGAAGCGCCATCGATCATGCAGTGGTGGGTCTTGCTCACGACGGCGAACCGGTCGTCCTCGAGCCCCTCGATGAACCACATCTCCCACATCGGCCGGGTTCGATCGAGGCGCTGGGCCATGATTCGCGAGGCCAGTCGCTTGAGCTGCTCGTTGTCGCCGGGCTTGGGCAGGCTGGTGTGGCGGACGTGGTAGTCCAGGTTGAAATCCGAGTCATCGATCCAGACCGGCGATTGTTCGATCGGCACCCAGGCCAGCTTTTGGCGGTAGCGGGGGATCCGGTGGAGGATCGACGCGATGCCTCGCTTGATCTGCGCCATGTCGATGCCGCCTTGCTCCGTGCGGAGCGGGCCGCTCTCGTAGAGAGCGGTCGAGGAGACGTGCATGAAGGTGTTGGGCCCCTCGAGGAGCAGGAAGGAGTTGTCGAGGGCGGTGAGGCGTTCGTAGGCGTAGCGTGCCATGGGGTCTCCGGGGTGAGGCGAGAGCTGCCTCGCGGGTTTGACGCAGTGCATCATAGCGGATACAGGCCCTGGAAACCTGGGCCCGGCAGCCCGGCAAACGCCATCAAGTGCGGCCGGGTGTCGAGCCGATGAGCCGGGCAGGCCCTTGAGTGGGGTGTCTCGCGGATGCCGCGCAGGCATTTCAACCTCGCCAGACGGAAGCAAATCCGATGAGCACGATCCTGCATGTCCACCTTTCCATCGACGGCGAGCCGCTCGCCGAGATTCCGTTCAGCTCGGATCGCCTTCAGGTGGGCCGGCTCGAGGAAAATGACATCGTGGTGAGGGATCGTGCGGCCAGCCGAACCCATGCGCTGCTCGAGCGCGTCGGGGAGCAGGTCTATGTCGAGGACCTGGGCAGCCAGAACGGCATCTGGCTAGGGGGCCAACGAATCGAGGGGCGTGTTGAGATCGGACCGGCGGACGAGCTCCGGATCGGCCGGCACACCCTGCGTGTGGGTGCTCCTGGTGCCGAAGCCCCGGTGAGTTCAGAACCCGAGGTGAGCACCGAGCTGGCGTTCAAGCCCTTGGCGTCGGGCACTTCCTCAGAGACGGCCGTGGAAGCTTCGACGGCGCTCGCGGCGGTTGCCGCGTGGGAGGGCCCCGAGGAGTTGTCCGATGTCGATCCATTTTCGATCAGCGACGAGGATCTGGCGGAGGCAGCTGTGCCTCTCGAAGACGGCGCGTTGTGGAGTGTCGGCCTGACGGAAGACGGGCTCGGAGAACCGGATGAGATTCTCGAATCGGGTGAGCCTGAGCCCGAACTTCAGGAGGCGACCGGGGACGCGGTGGCGCCCGGGGTCGGTTTTCCGGGACTGATCGTGCAACGTTCTGGACAACTCGATCGGATCCTGGCCTGGGACGAAGACGAGCTATGCGCCGGGCGTGGTGCCGAATGCGAGATCTTCCTGGGGGCGAGAGAGATCTCCCGCCGCCACGCGCTCTTCGTTCGCAGCAACGATGTCTACGAGGTTCGCGACCTCGACTCCGTCAACGGTGTGTTCGTGAACGGCGAACGGGTTCATCAGCGAATCCTGACCGTTGGCGACATCGTGCAGATCGAGACCTTCGAGCTGACCTTTGTGCTCGAGTGCGAGCCGATCGGAAGTGAGATCCAGACCGGTGCGGATGTTCTGGATCCGCAGGTCGAGCACACCGATCCTCTCAGCACGACGCTTCAGGCGCGGTCGCCGCTGATCCTCGACGAGGCTGATGCCGCTGAAGCCGGAGACCTGGCGTCGGCTGCCGCAGATGGCGAGGCCGAGACGGCTCTAACGGCGATGGAAGCCGACGAGTTCGAGACGGCCGTACCGCATGCGGACGAGAAAGAGCTGGAGCTGGCCCCTCTGACCTTCGAGAAGTCCGCCGCTGCACCGCTGGTCCTCGAAGTGGAGCTGGCTCCCGAGAATCTGCCCGAGCCGCTGCGCCGGGCCCTCCAGGAATTGGAGGAAACGGAGGAGAGCGTGGATCTCACCTTCCGGGTGAAACTGAAGCGTTCCTGAGGTCGCCAGGCGCCCGCGACGGGTCAGCGGCTCTGTCCGCGACCTCGTTCCTGGATTCCGGCGCGACGAGCCGCCACGTCGTCTGCACTGACGTTCTTGATGTGCTCAGCCGACTCGCGGCGTTCGTACGTCCGGGCCTCCACGTAGTTCATGCCGAAGCCCTCGTCGATCAGCTTCTTGTAGCCCCGCATCGCCTCGGGCACGCAGGAGAGCATGTCGCGGGCAATCGCCTCACAGGTTGGCCGAAGCTCGGCGCTCGGAACGAGCTGGGCGAGCAGCCCCCAGCGTTCTGCAGTTTCCGCGTCCACGAAATTCCCCGTCAGCGAAACGAGCTTGGCCCGGTTGATTCCGATCAGGCGGGGCAGCTTCTGGGAGAGCCCCCAGCCCGGAAGCAGGCCGACCCTTGCGTGGGTATCGGCGAAGCGGGTTTCCGGGCAGCCGATCAGCACGTCGCAGGCGAGCGCCAGTTCGAAGCCGCCGGTGATGGCAAATCCATTGATGGCGCCGACGATCGGAAGCGGGCAGGCCTCCATCGCGCGGATCGCATCCTCGACGACCGGAAGGTCGCCGCCGCCGCCGCCATCGGGCCCCTGGCTGCCGAGTTCTTTGAGGTCGACACCCGCTGAGAACGCGGTGCCGGCCCCGGTCAGGACGATCGCGCCGACCTCGGGATCTTCGGGCAGCTCGGAAAATGCCGCTGCGATGGCCCTGCGCAGCGCACTCGAGAGCGCGTTGCGCGCATCGGGCCGGTTCAGCGTGACGGTTGCGAGACCGTCCTTCTTTTCGACGAGGAGAACGGGTTCTGTCATGGCCGCAGGCTAGCGGAGGCCGAGACCTTCCTTCCGCTGTTTTCGTTTCGTCAGGAGAAGAGCTCCTGCACGTCGTCCTGCAGCAGCACGTAGAGCGTCAGCACGCCGACGAGGGTGCCGAGCGGCACCCACAGAAGGGAGAGTGCGCCGAGCACGATCCCCGAGGTTCGCGCCCAGGGGCGGTGCCGGAGCAAGCCGATGCCGGTGACCAGACCAGGAATCGCGAGAGCCCCGACCAGGGTGGCCACGGCGGCGCCAATTCCGCCGAGCACCCAAGTTGCGGTCGGGTCGCCACTGACCAGGCCGGTGCCGGCCAGGGCCACGAAGACGACCGCTGCCGCGGCCGCACCGAGCCCGTGGACGACGAGGTAGGCGAGGGCCAGGAGCCGAACACGTTCCTCGGCCCGCGCTTGACCCTCCACCCTTTGCACGATGCGGGTGAACTCCGGCTCCTCTTCCAGGAGCCAGCGATCGTCTCGGACGCCGGCGTTCATTGCGAGACCACAGGCACCGCCGGAAGCGAGCGCGCCGATCGGGCGGGCAGGGCGGCGGAACTCATCTGGCGCTTGAACTGTTCGAGTTCTTGACGGGCCGCCTCGTGGGTTGCTTCGCGTCGGATGCTCTTGAGCCGGCCTTGCAGATCGTCATCCGCGCCGAGTTCCCGGTCGAGCTCACCTTCGGTGGAGAGCCGGGCGACGTGCGAGCGCACGCTTTCGAGGGCACGCATGTCGGCATCGACCGAGAGGCCGTCGATCGCTTCGTGGATCCTCCGCCGCGCCTTGGCGTTGGCGAGGGTGACGACGATGCGGCCCTTCTCGCGCTCGAGGGCTCGGATTTCCTCGCGGAAGCGCACCAGGTTGGTCTTGGCTTCTTCCGCCTCGGACTTGAGCGTCTCGAATTCGGTTTCGGCCCGCTCGATGTCCTCGATCAGGGCCTGTTTGTGCGCGATCAACGTGAGCGCGACGTCGTCGTCACCGCGCTGCACCGATCGTCGAATGTCTTCGAGGGTGCGCGCGAGTTCGCCGCGGCGATCGGCGAGATCGCCTTCCAGCTTGTTGCGCATGTAGAGAATGCCGGCCACCGCTTCCTTGAGCTCGCGGTATTGGCCCACGCGCTCCGTGATGGCGTTTTCGAAAACAGCCTGGGGGTTCTGCTCCTCTCGGCCGCGAATCCAATGGGTGGCGATTCCGGAGATGAAGCCGAACAGTCGTGCAAAGAAACCGGGTCGTTGTGTCATGTTGTGTCCTTCTGGGCCTGGGCGCGGGTCATTCGTTCGAAAGGGAGCCTTGATCTTCTTTTCATTCGTCCGCGTTCCAATCCTCGTCCCGGAGGTCGAGGTCACGGATCTTCTGCTGCAGGCTCTGGCGCACCATGCCGATGGCTTCGGCGGTGCGAGAGATGTTGCCGTCGTTCTGTCGCAAGGCGCTCAGCAGGTAGTTCCGCTCGAAACGCTCGACGGATGCCTTCTTGGCGTCGGAGAAGGTGAGATCGCCGTGGGGCTCTGTCGCAGCGGCGGCGTTCCGGCTCGGGCCCGTACCGAGGTTCAGGTCGCCGGGTTCGATTCGCTCGCCGGGGGCAAGCACCGCAGCCTGCTCGATCACATTGCGCAATTCGCGAACATTGCCGGGCCACGAGTGACGGGCGAGGGCGGCGAGGGCCTCCTCACCGAGCGGCTTGGCGGGGCGTCCTAGGCGCTCGGCAAGTTGTCCGAGGAAGCGTTCGGTCAGGGCCGGGAGATCTTCCCTTCGCTCGCGAAGCGGAGGAAGGGGCAACTCGACGACCTTGAGTCGGTAGTAGAGGTCTTCCCGGAAGCGGTCGCTCGCGACATCTTTTTCGAGATCGCGATGGGTCGCCGCGACCACGCGCACATCGACGTCGATCGGTTGGACGCCGCCCACCCGCTCGAAGGAGCGCTCCTGCAGGACGCGCAACACCTTTGCCTGGGTCTCCGGCGCCATGTCGCCGATTTCGTCCAGGAAGATCGTGCCGCCATCGGCGGCCTCGAAGCGGCCGACCCGGCGTGCGTCGGCGCCGGTGAAGGCACCTTTCTCGTGGCCGAAGAGCTCGCTTTCGACCAGCTCCCGGCTGATCGCAGCGCAATTCACGGCCACGAAGGGCCGTCCTTTGCGTGAGCTTTGCTCGTGAAGCGCCTGGGCCACGAGCTCTTTGCCGGTTCCGCTTTCTCCGCGGATCAGCACGGTGAGGTCCGTCTCGGCGACTTTCTGGATCGTTTCGAAGACCTGACGCATGCCCGGGCCCGAGCCGATCAGGTTGCCCATCCCGTAGTCTTTTTCGACGCGCGCGCGCAGCAGCCGGTTCTCTCGTGCGAGCTGTGTGCGCTCGAGACAACGCCGCACCACGAGGCGGATCTCGTCGTTGTCGAAGGGCTTGGGGACGTAGTCGTCGGCGCCGGCCTTCATGGCCTCGACCGCCACTTTTTCATTGCCGTGGGCCGTGATCATCACGACGGGTGTTTCGGGCTGGCTCGCTTTGGCGGCACGCAGCACGTCCATTCCGCTCGGGCCCTCGCCCAAGGCGAGGTCCGTGAGCACGAAATCGAAGGATTCGGCTTCGAGTAGCGCGATGGCGGCGCGGCCGTCGCCGGCTTGTTCGCTCGTGAAGCCTTCGCGCTTCAGCAGGCCCGACAAGGCCAGGCGGATGGCACGCTCATCTTCGACGATCAGGATTCTGGGACCGGTCATGCGGGCTCCATGCGGCTCGAGGGTCGTGTGGGCAGGCTCACGAGGAAGGCGGCACCGCCCGTTGGCGGGCTCTCCAGCTCGATCTGGCCACCGTGGGCCTCGATGATCTTCTTGGTGAGTGCGAGACCCAGGCCGGTTCCGCCTTTCTTCGAGGAGAAGAACGGGCTCCAGATGTCGTCTCGTTCCGCGGGTTCGACGCCCGGGCCGTGATCGCGTACACGCAACCAGGCTTCGTCGTTCGCAAGGTTCGTTCCGCACTCGACGCTGAGAACCGGCCGGCGATCTCGTTCGTTCATGGCGTCGAGGGCGTTGGCGATCAGGTTGATCATGACCCTGCGCAGTTTCTCGGGATCCCCGTAGATCGTTGCTTCCTCGTCGAGGCGGAGTTGTACGAGCACACCCTCCGAGTCGATGCGCTCATGGAAGGTGTCCAGGGCCGAGCGAATCACGTCCGCCAACACGAGCGGCTGGCCTTGGAAGCCCTCCTCGCGGGCGAAGCGCAGCAGGTGCGAGATGCTCTTCTCGACCCGCTCCAACTCCTCCAACGCGACGTGGGCGTACTCCACATTCTCCGCAGCGCGCGGGTCTTCGCCCATCTGCTGGACCAGGCTCTTGGCCGCCGTGATCGGGTTTCGGATCTCGTGGGCCACGCCCGCTGCGAGGTGCTCGATGTGCCGGGATTGCTCGCCCAGGGTCTGGTGACGATGGGCGGCGACTTCGTGGTCCAGCTCCCGCTGCACCTCGCGCTCGATCCAACGCTCCCGGAGCTGCGGCTCCAGAACCTTCTTCACGTAGTCGCCGACGATCACGCAGACGCCGATCGTGATCACCCACATGGCGGCCCGGCCGGCAAAGATGGCGACGACGAGGGTTACGAGGAGCAGGCCGATCAGATCCTTGACGAGTTTCGCTGAGGCGCTGGCACGCTGGCGAGCTGCCGCCAGCCGATCCTGTCGCGAATCGTCACCGCTTCCCGATCCGCCACGCACCGCCTTCTCGGAGCCGCCGCGATGCTTACGCCGGCGCGCCGAGCGCCTCATCCCGATGCCGCGGCTGGCATGAACCCGGCCGCTCATGAGGGGCTCCCCGGCTGTTCGCGGATCTCTTTGGGGAAGGTGAGGACGAACTCGGTGCCGTTGCCCGGATCGGAGTGGGCCTCGATCGAGCCGCCATGGGCATCGACCACCTTCTTCGAGATCGCCAGACCCAGACCGGTGCCCGTCTCCTTCGAGGTGTAGAACGGGCTGAAGATCCGAGTCAGCCGCTCGGGCTCCATGCCGGGGCCGTTGTCCTTCACCCGCAGCCAGATTTCCGTACCGGCGAGGTTCTCGCCTGCCTGGATCACGAGGATCGGGTGCTCGGTGTGGGCTTCGGCAAAGGCGTCGAGGGAATTTCCGATCAGGTTGATGATCACCCGGCGCAGCTTCTCCGGGTCGCCGCGCATCGGGCCCACGCCCTCGACGTCGAGCTCGACCGTGATGCCGAGTGTCTGCAACCGATCGCGGAA
>JAFDCZ010000220.1 GCA_019312665.1 Deltaproteobacteria bacterium
CAGTCCGCTCTCAGCATCGGGAAGGAAGAAGTTCCAGAGACCTTGCGCCTTCTCCTTGTCCTTCACCTCGTCGAGCAGCTCCAGCTGGCCGGGAACCCACGACCAACGGTCCTCCCGGTTCTCACCGAGGCGAAAGAACTCGTCCGTGATCGGTACGACCTCGGATTGGATGAACGCCGTCACCTTGTCGAAGAGCGGGCGCGCCTCTTCCGACATCCTGAGGTCGAACATTTCCATTCTGTTTTCGAGGCCGGGCATGGTGGATTCCTTTGGACGAACGGTGGAGCGATCGGGCTTCGGACGATACGCGACCTCGTGCCCGAAAACACATCCCTGAGGTCGGCACCGGCCAATGCGTCGCCAACCCGCCTCCCCGTCAGGGGAGATAGTATCGGGCGACGAGCGAGCTCAGGGCGATGCCCAGCACGGTGAGCGAGCCGAGGCTGGCCAGCGCTCTCATCGCCAGGCCGGGGCCTGCGCTGTCCTGACGGTTCGGCAGGTGGAGGGCGATCAGCAGCAGCGGAGCGAACGGGATGAAGTAGCGCCCCTGCACAGCCTGCACGAGGGGGCTTCCGACGCGATTCCAGCCGACGTAGGCGAGGAGCATCACGCTGAGAAAGGTTGCGGCGGCGAGCAGCAATGCGATGCCTCGGGCTCCAGCCCGCACCGGGCTGCGCCGTCCCCCGTCGAGCAGCGCGCAGAAGAGGATGAGCAACGGGTAACCCAGGTAGACGCTGGCGGGAAGCAGGACGTCCAGGGAGCCGAGCTGGCCGATGAAGGTTCGGACGTAGCCCGGGCCGCCCTCGGCCATCGTTCGCAGGAGGACGCCCCAAGCATCCGTCGGATGGCCGAGGATCCAGCTCACCTGAGCGCTCGGGATGGCTCCGTGCACGGCGGGCGGCTGTTCGATGCCGGTAAGTGCCGCCAGCCAGAGGCCCGTCGCAAGCAGTCCGGCCGCGAGCACCAGGCCGACGACCGCGAGCCTTCGCCGGGGGGTCGGGAAGCGGCTCGCCGGCAGCAGCAGGACGGCCCCGGTGATCGGCCAATAGCCGACCTTCGAAAGGCAGAGCAGAATGGCGACCCCTACGAGCTCGATGACTGCTCGATTCGCAAGTGGACCCGCGCGGCTTCCCTCGCGGAGCACGAGCGCGACGAAGAGAAGCGCCAGCGCAACGGTGATCCCGTCGGCGCCCAACGAAGCCGCTTCGAAGAGGGTCATCGGGAGAGTGGCGATCAGCAGGAAGCCGAGCCGATGGGCCGGGAGCATGGCGAGCGCCAGCGCCACGAGCCCCACGAAGAGCAACAGGTTGAGCACCCGCCCCAGGTAGAGGGCGTAGACCGGTGCTGCGTCCAGAAGGCGAACCAGCCCCATTGCAAACGCCTGGGGGAGATAGGGGAGGGGGCTGTATTGGCTGGGAAGCGGGATCGCGGTGGTTTGCTCCACAGCGAGCTTCCTGTCGAACTCGGCAGACAGATCGTTCCAGCTCACCTTCTCGTCCGGCTGACGGAAGAGTCGGCCACTGAACTTGCGGCCCATCTCCAGCAGGCTGGTCGGCACCATGCCCTGGGCCGGCCCGTTGGGTCTCGGCTCGACGAGCAGCTCTCCGGTCGAGATCAAGTACGCCCGCATCAGGTGCCGTCCCTCGTCCGGGGCTTGCAACGGCGGAGTGAAGAGCGCGAAGCCAATTCCGAAGAGCAGGGCGAGCACGACGAAGGTGCGGGTGCCACCCAACCCCGGCAGCTGGCTCGAGGTCAGCTCCCCTTCGAGCGCCTCCTCAGAGCTTTGCTCGGCCACTCGGTCCCGGCTCCTCGGTCCCCACGGCACCAGCATCCATCCGCTGTCGCAGCAACGCGATCTCCTGGGCCAGCTCTCGGATGCGGTCTCCCGCCTGGGAGAGGCGAACTGCATAGTTGAGACAGATCGCGAGCAGGAAGCAGAGCCCGAGAAAGAAAATGGTGGAGCTGATCGTCCACGCACCTAACATGCGGGCGGCGCTTCGCAGGAGATCGAGATCCGCTACCGCCAGGAAGAGTCCGACTGAGACGCCGATCCAGATCGGTGTGTACTCTGCACGGAGCGTTCGTCTTCGCACCAGAACGAGTACCACGATCAGCAGGCTGAGACTGAGGATCCAGGCGAAGATCTGGGCGCGCCCCGATTCGGGCGCGGCAAGAAAGACTTCGCGCATCGCCAGCAGGGTTTCTTGGTCCATCAGTGCTTCCCTTTCGGTCGGGCCGTCAGGGCCCACATCGAGAGCAACATCTTGTAGACGTAGTAGAATGCGCGCCAGCCGCCGTGGAGCGTCGAGGCGCGCGGGCTCTCCTGCATGGTGGCGGGAACCTCCTGGATGCGAAGCCCACTGCGCGCTGCCATCAGGAGGACGTCGATGTCCGGGAAGTCGTGGGGGAAATCGTCCCGGGCGTAGAGGGCGAGCACCTTCCGGTTGAGCGCCTGGTAGCCCGAGGTCGGATCGGTGACTTCGACGCCGGCGATCCGCCCCAGGCCCTGGAAGACCCGTCGCCCCAGCGTCCGGAGCGCCCCCATTTCGTAGCCGGTCGGAACCAGGAAGCGGGAGCCGATCACCAGATCACACTCCCCGCGAAGAATCGGCTCCGCGAGTCTCGGGATCTGCTCCGGATCGTGTTGTCCATCGGCATCCATCTGGATCAGGAGGTCGGCCCCTTGCCGGAGCGCATATTTGTATCCGGTCTGGAGCGCTGCACCGTATCCCATGTTGAAGGGATGCCGGATCACGATGGCACCGGCGCGCGTCACGGCCTCGGCCGTGCCGTCGCGGGAGCCGTCGTCGATCACCGCGATCTCCAGGTCGAGCCCGGTGGAGCGGATCGCCTCGATGACCGGGCCGATGCGTGTCTCCTCGTTGTAGGCGGGGATGATGACGATCACTGCGCTCTCCAGGCGACGGTGAGGTATCGGTTGGTGAATCCGAAGCGAAGCGTCGCGTAGACCCTCCGCAACGCCGCCCCCGGGTGGGTTGCGTAGTACTGCAGCAGGTTGGGGCGGATCTCGGAGTGGCGTGCCTCGCTGCGCCGCAGGATGCCGCCGACCTCGAACGGCTGGACCTGGGGCAGCCGGGCGACCTCCTTCAGGCCGGCGGGCTCGAAGAGCAAACGGAACGATTTCTCGGTGAAATCGTGAAGGTGGTGCGGGTTGGCGTCGACCGAGGGCGTGGTCGGTACGGAGGCGACGAGCAGTCCGCCCGGGCGCAGCAAGGTCAGCAGATGTTTGGCGAATCCCGTCGGGTCGGGCAGGTGTTCGATGGTTTCCAGTGAGACGATGGTGTCGAAGCTCTCCGGATCGGAAAACTCCATCGCATTGCAAGCCCGGTACTCGACTCCCGCTCGCCCGTATCGCTCGCGCGCGTAGGCGACGGCATCCTCGGAGAGGTCGACTCCGATCGATTCCGCCCGCTCAGGGCAGGCATCTGCCAGCAGCCGTGTGCCATAGCCGGCGCCGCATGCCATATCGAGCAGTCGGCCCGGCCCTGCCAAGTGGGCTGCAAACCGGTAGCGCTCGAGGTGGAGTTCCAACGTCTCCCGTCCGGTGACGTCTCCGCCCATCGTCCGATCCGGGACCAGGCGCTCCAGGCTGTTCGAGTCGAGATCCATGCTTTTCTCTTTCTACGGTCCAGGAACCGGCGGCCGGGCTAGCGCTGGCTTCGCTCCAGGGCCCTCGCCTGTCGCGCGATGTTCTCGGCCTGTTCTGCGTATCGGCCGCCCTCCCGCTGCGCGCGAGCTGTCGCCTCCAACGCTTGTTTTGGCTGACGCAGCACCAGATGGGCGCGCGCCAGCCGGATCAGACCCCCTTCCGTGATCCGGTCGGCCTGACCGTAGGCTTCGATCTGCCGGCGCGCGATCTGGTCGAGAAGGACCTGCAATCGCGGATCTCCGACGAGACTCGCGAAGACCGGATCGGCATAGATGTTGTCGAAGTCGAGATGCCCTTCCGAGTCTGCGTTCCGGAGCTCCGCGACGGCAGCCGGAATGTCGCCCACGCGGACGGCTTCGCGGGCCCGGGCGAATTGGGCGTTGTTGCCCATCGGGTAGTGCCGGATCGAGTCGGCGATCAGGCGCTGGTCGGAGGTCCAGATCGCGGCGCGTTGGTAGCTCTTCGACGTGAACGCGAACATCACAAGGAGTGTCAACGCGGCCAGTCCCAGTGCAGCGGAGTGCCGGTGGCGGGCGGGGACCCGCCCCGCCTGGCTCTGGCCGAGCAGCAGGGTTCCGCCGATCAGGCCCGGGAGCATGACGTAGAGGTAGCGATCGCCCATCGGATATACGAAGGGCAAGATCTGCGAGACCGGCAGGAAGGAGAGAGCGGCCCAGAGCCACCAGGCCGCTTCGAGCCGCCGCTCCCGAAGGCAGAAGAGCGTCCGTACACCTAACATCAGGATTGCCGCAACCGCCGCCAGCACCCACGGATCCCAGGGAGTGGTGACAGGCGACGGTTCATGGAAGGCCGAGGTCCCATACGAGGTGACGGCCATCGCGAGATAGCGCGCCATGATGGAGAGGGAACTCCAGAGCGGAGCGCCCCCCTCGGTGGTGGGCTGAGACACCCCGGTATGGGCCTGCAGGAACGCTGTCATCTCCAGCGCCGCAAAGACCAGGAAGACCGCACTCCAGGCGATCAGGACCGACCATGAGCGCTTCTTCTGGGATGGCTCGCTCGGCTGGCACCACTCCCAGACGACGGCGACCGGAAGCACGACAGCGGCTGGCGCTTTCGCCAGCAGCGCGAGCGCGAAGGCCGTGGTGCTGACCACGGGGCGGGTACGCAGCAGCAGCGCGACCAGTCCAAGCGCCATCGCCAGCTGCGTCTTGAGCTGCGACATCCAGGCGACCGCCTCTACGCTTGCGGGGTGGAGCAGAAAGAAGCCCCCCCCCAGGAATGCAGCGCCGGCGGGAAGGCCGGAACGCAGGAAGAGGGCGATCAGCAGCGTGGCACTCAGCGCATGCAGGAGAATGTTGGTGACGTGATAGCCGAGCGGCTTTTCCCCGAACATCTTCCACTGGACGCCGTTGGCCAGCAGATGAAACGGTGCGTAGTTGGCGGTCATCATCGTGATGTCGCTGCGGGGGTCGAGGATCTCCTGGACGTTCTCGGTCGTGAGCTCTCGAACGTACGGGCTCTCCAGATACATCCGATCGTCTGAGACCACGGGCCCCTCGAGGGCGGGTTCGTACACGATCAGGCAGATCAAGCTGAAGGCGGCGAAGATCACCGCGAACCAGGCAGGTGAACCGGCAACGAATCCAGGCGAACGGGTAGAGGCGGCGGGTTGACGTCCCGCGCTACGCGCCATCCTGCGGCCCTACCCGAAGAAGTGGGAGGGAGTTTCGAGGAATCGTTGCAGCAACGGTGCTCTCCCCAGAAGGATCTTGCCGCAATTGCCCGGCATGGGCCGATCTCACTTTGGCGCGAGCGGCCACACAGTATAGCGGCGAATCAAGCCGGAGCTGAAGCGGGATGCGGACCTGGTGCGCCGGCGTGAGCGGCAGGTGTGGCCACATTCCCTCCCGCGGAGGTGGTACCCTTCCCGGCTGACCGGCTCCCTCGTATGCGCCACTGCCGCTTCTGGTGGAAGCCCGCGAGCGCATCCCATCCGTACGACCGCACGGCTGCGATCGGGGCCGGTCTTCCCAACGGGTCCAGGAGCCCTCCGTGAATTCGATCCTTTGCGCGATTTTCTTCTTGTCCGGCGCGGCCGCCTTGACCTTCGAACAGCTCTGGTTTCGGCAGGCCGGTCTGGCGCTCGGGAATTCCATCTGGGCGTCGAGCCTCGTGTTGGCTGGCTTCATGGGAGGCCTGGCGATCGGGAACGGAATCATGGCCCGCTTCGGCCATCGGGTGCGACGCCCCGTCGCGCTCTACGCAGGGCTCGAGCTCGCGATTGCCGTCACTGGGATCTCTCTCGTCCACCTGCTTCCGATGCTGTCTCCCCTGCTTTCCCCGATCCTGCGACCGGTTCTCGAGATACCCCTTGCTGTGAACGCGATTCGCCTCGGGAGCGCCTTCCTGCTGCTGCTCGTGCCGTCCGCCGCGATGGGGGCAACCTTGCCTCTGCTGGTCGCCGCTCTTCACCGCCGCCACCAACAATTCGGGCGCGCCCTCGGCCTTCTGTATGGGTGGAATACCCTCGGTGCTGTCGTCGGCGTCGTGGTGGGCGAAGTCGTCTTGATCGACCAGTTCGGTATTCGAACGACCGCATGGGTTGCGGGCGGGGTGAACCTGGCGGCTGCAGGGCTGGCATGGATGGCTTCACGACGTCTCGATGTTTCCGGCGAAAGCGCGATCAGTGCTCCGTTGGCCCCCATTCCCCCACGAGCACTCTGGTTTCTCGCCGCAGCCTTCGTGGCGGGAGGCAGCCTGCTGGGCCTCGAGGTGGTCTGGTTTCGCTTCCTCGTGCTCTTCGTCCACGGCACCAGCCTGACCTTCGCCGTCATGCTAGGTGTCGTGTTGCTCGGTATCGGGCTTGGTGGTCTGGCTGGGTCGCGCTGGCTCGCGTTCCGACGGGATGCGCATCGAAACGTGTTCGGCATCGTCCTGTCATGTGGCGCTGTCGTCGTCGCGACCTATGCGGGCTTC
>JAFDCZ010000077.1 GCA_019312665.1 Deltaproteobacteria bacterium
GAACGCGAGGCCCGTCACGGCGAGCTCGTGGAACTCCTCGAACGCCGCGTCGTCCAGCTGACACCGGCCGATCTCGAAGCAGGTGGAGACGCCTCCCTGCGCCTGCGCATGGCTGCGTTGCAGGCGGGCCCGCTGGATCGCCTCGACGATGCCATCGCCAACCTGGAGATTCCCGCTGCTCGAGATCTGACCCTCGCCGTGGTGGCGGAGCCCCTGGCCGATCTCTACGAGCGCGCAGGACGCGGTGACGACCTCGTTGCCCTTGCACGACGAGCCGCCGGACATTGCGACGTGGCGGAAGAGCGAGCGACGTGGAATCTGCTCATCGCGGACGCCCTGCGCCGAGAGGGTGACGCCTCCGGCGCCGCCGACGCCTATCGACAGGCCCTGGCGGATCGCCCGAGCAACCGTGCGGCCGAGAGCGCATTACGCGAGCTCTACCGCCAGCTCAGCGAGACGGAACCGCTGATTCGCCTGCTCGAAGCCGAGCTTTCGCGGGTGGGCGGCCCTGCTGAGATCCCGCTGCGCATGGAGCTCGCGGGGCTCTTGTCCAGCGATGGCGAGCGCGGCGCCGACGCCCTCGTTCACCTTCGCCGTGTGATCGAGCTCGAGCCCGAGCAGACCCAGGCTCTCGACCAGGCCATCGAGTTGGCTTCCGAGGGCGAGCTTCACGAAGAAACCCTTGAGCTACTGAGCCTGGCGCTGAAGCGCACCCGCAGCCCGCTGCCCCGAGCACGGTTGCTGGCCCGTCGTGGAGCCATCGAGGCGGATGCCCTGGCGCGGCCCGGCGATGCCCTCGCCGATTTCCAGCAAGCCGTCGCTTTGGATCCTTCCGATGGGGAGTTGCGCGCCCGCGTGCGCCAGTTGCTCGAACAGCAGAGCGATTGGTGGGGTGTCCTCGAGTGCATCGAGCGAGAAACCGGCCGGCTGCCCGCCTCCGCAGAAGCCGAACGCGCCAGCTTGCTCGAAGAGGGTGCCGGCGTTGCCGCGACCCACTGCAGCTTGGAGGCCTCGCTGCCTTGGCTGACCCGCCTGCGCAGTCTGCGTGCGGACGATGCGACGGTCCTCGCGCGCATTGCGGAAGTCCACCGAGCGGCCGGCCGAACCGACGCTCTACTACGCGCGATCGAGGAAGAGATCGCCTTGGATCCGGCGGCCGACGGCCGGGCGGCCCTCGAGTGCGAACGCGCCCGACTCTTCGAGCAGGAGCTCGGTGCGCCGGGCCGCGCCGTCCGAGCGCTGGAAGCCGCACGCAACGCCGATCCCGACGCCATCGCCGTACTGACCGATCTGGAACGGCTCTACCGCGAAGCCGGTCGAACACGCGAACGAGCTGGCGTGCTGGTCGCACTCGCCGGCGTCTGCGAAGACGACGCCCGCCTGGGCTGGCGTCGCGCGGCGGCGGGCGCATCCCGCGCTCTCGGAGAGCTGCGAACGAGTGTCGAGCACCTGTGGGAAGCCCTCCCCGATGCCGGCGAAGGGATCGATCGCGTCGAGATCCTTCGCGAACTCGAAGACCTGCTGCCCCGCCTCGGCCGGCGTGACCTCTGGGCACGTGTGGCGGAAGCAGAACTCGCCTCACTCGATCCCCAGGCTCCAGTCTTCGTCGAACGACGTCGGGAGCTGCATTGGTTGCTGGCCGAGAGCTATCGCAAGGAGCTTGCACGTCCGGATCTGGCGTTGCGGCATCTACGTGAACGTCTCGACGGCGAAAGCGGAGGCGAAGCCGAAGCCCCGAGCCGGCCGGCTGAAGACGCTTTGCTCGATCTGCTTCGCCACTTCGGCGAAGCCGTGGAGCTGGAGGCACGCCTCAGCCGCCGTCTTTCCGAAGACGCGACCACGGATGCCACCGCGTGGTACGAACTGGGTCAACTCCGCCTGGAACGGCTGCATCGCTTGAGCCGGGCTGCCGAAGCCTTCGAGCAGGCCCTGGGCGCGGATCCGGAGCACCTCGATGCCCTGCGTGGCCTGCGCTCATGCGCCGAGCGACTCGGACGCCAACGCGATGTGGCACGCACCCTCGAGCGGGAGATCGAGCTGCGACCGGATGCGTCGGCCCACGAGCGTGCCGCCCTTCACCGCGCCCTCGGCGAGCTGTGTTGGCGCGAACTCGATTCGACCACCCGGGCGAGCCGTGCCTTTGCGGCGGCTGTCGAAGCCGACCCGGACGATCTGACTTCACTCCGCTCGCTCCAGGCCCTGTTCGAAACGATGGAAGACTGGCGCGGTGCCGCAGACCTCTACGAGAGCGAGGTCTCTGTGTTAGGCGACCGGGAAGCCGCGCGCCGCCAGGAGGCATGGCTGAAGGTTGCCGCGATCGCTCGCGATCGCCTGAAGGATCTCGACCGCGCCCTCGCCGCCTTCCAATCGGCCAGCGAGGTCGCCGCACTGACGCTCGCCGCCCGTCACGAACTGGCCCGGCTCTACGCCCAGGCCGAGCAACCGGATCGCTTCGCGGAGGTGTTCGCAAGCTGGGTCGATGCCGAGGGCTCCGGCGCATCGGTCGACGAGCATCTCGAGCTGGCCTTTGCGTTGGAATCGCTCGGACGGGACGAGGCCGCCCTGGCCCGCGTCGAGCGTGCGATGGCCCTCGACACCGAGCACCTGGCCGCCTGGGACGCCGCCGCGCGCTTGCGCGACCGGCTCGGGCGAAGTGACGCCGGAGACGCCTTTGCCCACGCCGCCGCATGCACCCATGGCAACCAGGCCGCCGAGCGGCGGCTGGCAGCCGCGCTGCGGACGGATTCCGATGAGGAGCGGGCCCGCTTGCTGGACCGCGCGGTCGCCGACGACCCCGCGCTCTGCGAAGCCCAGGCGGCCTTGGCCGTCGTGGCGGCGAAGCTAGGCCGCCATGCCCAGGCCGAACGGGCAGCCCTGCGCGCCATCGAGCACGGCGACGACGCATCCCTTGCCCCGGAGACGCGATGCGAAGCCGCACTTGCCGGTGGCCTGGCCGCCCAGAAGCTGGGTCATCGCCCCGAGGCGCTCTCGCTCTTCGGCGCCGTCCTGGCGATCGATCCCGACCATGCGACTGCCCTGGCGGCTCATGGCGAAACCGCGCTGGAAGTAGGCGATGCTGCGTTGGCTCGAACCTCCCTCGAACGTCTGCTCGCTGGAGCCGACGAGAGGCCGGACCGCGCCGCCCAATTGGCCCGCCTCGGCCGCGCCCTGGAGTTGGAGGGCGAGCATCCGGATGCATTGCAACGCTTCCAGGAGGCGCTGGAACTCGACCCACAACTCGACGATGCCCACCGCGGGCTGACCGAACTGCTCGAACGCGCTGGCCAGATCGACGAAGCCGTGGACGCCCTCCAGGCGTGGGCCGTCCGAGCCTCCGATGCCTCGGTGCGAGCCGGGCGCCTGCTTCATGCCGCGCAGCTCGAGCTAGCGCGAACGGGACGTGAAGAGCCGGCCGAAGCGCTCCTCCGCGAATCCGTCGAGCATGGCCCCGAGAACAGCGAGGGATGGATCCTGCTCTGCGATCTGCTCTGGGAGCAAGACCGCGCCAACGATGCCCTCGAGCAGGCCACCCGCGGAATCGAAGCCCTGGGCGAGGTTCCGGGAGTCGCTCGCCTGGCATTGATTCGCGGCCGCGCCCTGGAAGCGCGCGGCGATGGTCGCGCAGCCGCCGACAGCTTCCGCACAGCGGCGAGTCGTGATCCGCTTTGCGCCGAAGGAGCCCTCTCGGCAGCGCGATTGCTCCGCGCCCTCGGCGAGTGGCGAGAATCGGCCGACGTCCTGAGAAACTTCATCGAGGCCGCTCCCCAAGATGCCGAGAGCGAAGTCGCCCCCGCGCTTCTCCAGCTCGGAAGACTCCTCGCCGGCCCTCTCGAGGATGTCGACGGTGCCATCGGCGTGTACGAACGCGCACTCGCCGGGGACCCCAGCCTCATCGATGCCGAGGAGGCATTGGCAGACCTGCTCGTGCACCGGCCCGACCACTGGAACGATGCGGTAGCGCGACATCTGGCCCTCCTCGAACGGGATCCGGTGCGGCTGGCCTCCTTGCGTGGCCTGCTTCGGGTCGCCCGTGGGCGGGAACAGGAAAAGGCCACGGCCATCGGCCTGGCCCTGTTGCGCGCCCTCGGCTGTGCGACGCCCGAAGAACGGGTCGAGGCGCCCGCGCGGATGCCCTCTTCCCCCGGCGGCGCATTCCTGCAGAACCCGACCTTCGAGGCGTTACGCCAGCTCGCCATCGAAGCCTCCGACGAGATCGGCGAGGCCCTGGGCGTAGGCGCGGCCGGAGACGGGCCGCCCAAGACACCAGGAGCCGATCCGGTCACGCGCTTGCGTTCCGCTCTGATCGAGGCCGAAGGCGAACTCTCGTCGCCGGCATTGGTGCCCCTTTCCAACCAGGAGGCAGGACAAGCCCTCGGCCTGGCGGCCGCTCTCATCCTGGAGGTGGAATCGGTGCAAGGCGACGGACACCTGGTCAACGAAATGTCCCGAACGATCGGACGTCGCACCCGCCGCCGGCTGCGCAAGAGTCTGGGCCAGCTCACGCCTGAGACCCTGGCCGAGGTGGATTGGAATGCCTGGCGCATGCAGCTCCGGGTCGAGGCCGCCGGAGTCGCGCTCGAGCGGGTTGATGGCGAGCTGCGTAGCGCCTTCCTTGCCTGGCTCGAAACCGAAAACGGAAGCACTTCGGAAAACCTTCCGCCCGAATCCGATCTGCGTGATCGCGTTCTCGCCGAACCTCAGGCGGAGCTCTTCTTGCGTCGCCTGATCGATGCCTGGCGCCAGGAGCTTTGAGCCTTCCTCCGCCGGACCTTCGCCCGCCAGAAACCTGGAGCCACGAACCTTGAGCACACGAAAACGGGACCCGTTGGCCAACCTCGACGACAAGCGCTGCGCGCGTCGCTTCCGCCGAAAGACGATGCGCGTCATGGTCGACTACGTGTCGGACGGACGAGCCTGCTGCGAGTACGCCACCACCCTAGGCGCAGGGGGCATGTTCATCCAATCCGAATCGCCGCTTCCGAAAGGCAGCCTGCTCAAGGTTCGATTTCGGCTGAGCGAGGATCCGAGCGACCTGATCGAGATGGAAGCCAGAGTCGTCTGGAGCCAACCGCCCAGCGCCGACGACGTGCGCCGCGACCCGGGCATGGGCGTCCAGTTCACCGACAAGCCCGCCATCGCCGAGCTCGCCCACCGGCTCGACCGGCTCGACCGGCTGGGTGACGAATAGCTCGGCGCTGCGAACCCCTCGGTGGTCGGGAAGATCCCGGCGTCAGAGGCGGACTACTCTCCGCGGACCGGATCCCTGGGTCGGGCCAGCCCCGAGCCACTCACGATCGATTGGAAGAGCGCCCGGAAATCCTGCTCGGACAGGTCGGACGCCTCCAACAAGAACGAGGCGACCAGGTCGGACCTGACGACCACCTGATCTCCGATGCGGGGGCCCCCAGGACCGCAAGCGCCCAGGGCCGTGCCGGAAATCGCATCCAGGTGCTCCCGCTTCTCAGAAGCTGACAACTCGCACTTGGGCGACTGGGCGACGACGGCTCTTCGCCGGCTCGCCACGAAATCGTCGAAGAACCGGGAGATCTCATCCCTGGGAACGGGCGGCTCAGGGAACGCGACGGAAACGGAAACCTGAGCATCCGTCTTCTCTTCGCGGTATTGCCACAGGCCCACTTCGGAAGGCGGCACGGCCTTCCAGGTTCCAGGCAAGGAGAGCTTGAACGACGGCTCGCGGACTTCCGTGGTCTCATCATCGGCAAGGCTGGGAACGCCCGTCGCTACCACGAGGATCAGGATCGCGAGGAAGACCGCTCGCCGGTGCCGCCTCCCGCAGGAGGCCAGCCTCGCGTTCTTCATGAGCCGGGGCGGGTTGCGGCTACGCCGAAGCTTGCGCCGGGGCACCCACGGGCAGGTGCTCGAGGGCCGCCGTGTCCGCGTCGCCACCTTCGAGGACCCAGGCATGCGGGTTCGCGAGGATCTTCTCCACCAGGGCCTGGTGGAGTGCGTGACCACCGCGCACGGCCGTGATATGGCCAGCGAGCGGAACACCTAGCAGGGAGATGTCGCCGATCAGATCCAGGATCTTGTGGCGCACGAACTCGTCGGACCAGCGCAGGCCATCATCGTTGAGCACACGGTGGTCGTCCATGATGACGGTGTTGTCGAGGTTGCCGCCGCGACCCAGGCCGTTGCGCCACAGGGTTTCCACCTCGCGCAGGAAGCCGAAGGTGCGGGCGCGGCCAATCTCGCGCTCGAAGGTATCCCCATTCACTTCCACATCGCTGAGGCTCTGCCGACCGATGGCAGGATGAGCGAAATCGACCGAGTAGGTGACACGCAGCGAGCGAGCAGCTTCGATGCGAATCGCGCGATCGCCATCGCGCACTTCGAGGGTCTCGCGGATGCGCAGCAAGCGGCGGGGAGCGTTCTGATCGAACAGGCCCGCAGAACGGATCAAGAAGACGAAGGAGGCCGCACTGCCATCCATCACGGGGATTTCGGGGCCATCCACTTCGATTCGGGCATTGTCCACGCCCAGGCTGTAGAGAGCCGAGAGCAGGTGCTCGACCGTGCTGACGGTGGCGTCGCCACGGCCCAGGGTCGTCGCCATCACCGTGGAGGTCACGGAATCGCGGCGGGCCGGGATCTCCACCGGGTGGGCCAGATCGCTGCGCACGAAGACGATGCCGCTGCCGACCCGGGCCGGATGCAACGTAAGCTGGACCGGAGCGCCGGTATGCAGGCCGATCCCGGTGCAAGAGATCTTCTCTGCGATGGTTCGCTGACTCAATCGGTCCCCCCTCGCGGCCTTGGAGCCGCTCCCCGAGGAAGGGAAAGCAAGCACTGTGCCAAGGGGGCCCCAAGAGAGGCTTTTCAGATGAAGATCTGATTGATGAGTGAAACCAGACCGTTAGCGTGATGGATCTCACAACACAGGCGGCCAGGGTGAGCAACCTGCCCTTGACTCCCCCGAATCGAGTGACATTTCCGTCACGAGCGTGACCCGGGCATCACGCTGGTGTCGGGGTAACGGCCTGTAGGGTCGGGGTTTTCTCGGGTGATTGGGGCCTAGCTGGCGCTCCGGCTCATCAGGCCCCGGATCAGCTCGACCATCTCGTCGGCTTTCTGGAAGCGATCTGCGGGATCCTTGCACAGGCATTTGGAGATCAGGTCGGCCAGGGGCTGCGGGAGCTTCGGGTTGGCCTCTCGCGGGTCGGGCGGCGCCGTATGGACATGGTGATACGGCACGTTGCCCTCTTTGAAGGGAAGCGTGCCGGTCGCCAACTCGAACAAGGTGACCCCCAGGCTGTAGATGTCGGTCCGGTGGTCGACGTTCTTGCCCAGGGTCTGCTCAGGGCTCATGTAGTACGGCGTACCGCTCACCAGCGTCGTGTGGTTGCGCACTTCCTCGACGACCTTGGCCAGGCCGAAGTCCATGATCTTGGCCTTCTTGTCCCGGGTCCACATGGCGTTCGCGGTCTTGATGTCCCGGTGCACGACCTTCTGGGAGTGCGCATAGCGAAGCCCCTCGCACAGCTGGAGCGCTACGTGAAGCACACCGGTGGGAGCGATCACACCGCGACGCCTGACGATTTCCTTGAGGGTCGTCCCGTCGACGTATTCCATCGCGATGTAGTAACGGCCCTGTTGTTCACCCGCGTCGTAGACAGTGACGATGTTCGGATGATTCAGCTTGGCCGCGCTCTTGGCTTCGCGAAGGAAATTCTTGAGCGCCTGGGGATTGTCTTTCAATGCGTCCGGCAGGACTTTGAATGCGACGCTGCGGTCGAGCACGCTGTCGATGGCTTTGTAGACGATGCCCATGCCTCCGCGGCCGAGCTCGGACACGATCTGATAGCGGGCCGTTTCGGGCGGGCTCCCGGCGGATTCGAAGCCCGATCCGGTTCCCGCTCCGCGCGGCGGCAGGCTCTCCTCGAGGTCACGCAAGCGGTGAAGGCGGGCCTCGACATCTTCGTAGTTGTACTGGGAGCCGTGGATCTCCTCGAAGACCTGGCGCGCGTCGCTCAGCTCCCCGGCCTCCTCCAGGCAGATGGCCAAGGTGTAGAAGAGTTCCACCGATTCCGAACTCACGTCGAGGGAGGCGGTGGCCTGCTTCAAACGGGTCACCGCCAGGCCTGGCTGGCTGCGGGTGCGGAAGGTCTGCGCCAGGAGCAGACTGGATTCCGCGAAATCCCCGTGGCGAGCGGGCACCTGCTGAAGGGCCTCGATCACTTCTTCGTCACGCCCCTCAGCGTGGAGGACGCGGCCCGCGCGAAGATGCAATCCAGCTTCCTGGAGGGCCTTGGCCTGGGCTTCGGCATCCCCGACATGCGCGTGGCAATCGGCGGCTTCTTCGTGGCTTCCGCCGCGGCTGTAGTTCTCGGCCGCCCGAGCCCATTCGCCACCGAGCCGAAGCATCTCACCCGCCTGCTGGAACTCGCTGCAACGCTCGTAGCACTCGCCCGCAGAAGAAAACGCTTCGAGGCTGCGATAGATGTCGCCGGCCTCGTGGAAGTCACCCGCTTGAACGAGCATTCGCGCGGCTTCCTCTGGATCACCAGAATCGCGCAGATGCAAGCCCAGGATCTGCGCAGCAGCGGTTTCCTCGCCGATCCGGCGCAAGGTCTCCGCGGCTCGCGGCGCATCACCGGCGCGCTGAAAGAGCTCTGCCGCCTTGCTGATCTCATCCCGGCGGAGAGCCACCTCGGCGGCGGCCGACCAGCACTCTCCGTGCTCCAGTACCCGCCCGGCGGCCTTCAGATCGTCGGCCCGCTCGTAGAGCTTGGCCGTCTGCAGCACCAGCTTGCGCAGCTCTTCGCGCTTCTGGGGGTCGTTCTGTTGCACACCCTCTTCGCGCACGACGTCTTCGAGGCTCTTGGCGGCCCGGGCCCAATCGTGAGCCTGGATGAACGAGCGCGCCGCGTAGCGATGGAATTCGCAGGCGGCATAACACTCGCCCGCCTTCCTGGCGTTCCCGGCCTTCTCGTACATCTCCGCGGCCACGCTCATGCGGCCGGCCTTGTCGTAGCACTCGGCGGCCTCGGCGTAGGCGTCCTGCGCGGCGTAGATCGTCCCGGCCGTATCGTGTTGCCCAGCCCGAACGTAGAGAGCCGCGGATTCCTGAAAGCGGTTCTGGTCGTGGCGGATCTCGGCGGCTCGAACGAACTCGTCCGCCTGCTCGAAGAGCTGGGCCGCCCGCTCGTGGAGGCCGCTTCCGAAGCAGAGCTCCGCGGCCTCGACCGGGCTGCCACGCTTCGCCATTCGGCTGGCCTGTTTCTCGACCTTTCGGGCCATACGGGGATCGGTGGCCGCCAGGTCGTCGGCCAGCACCTCGTTCGCGCCAGCACCACCGGCACCTCCGGAGCGGGCGCCGAGCCCCAGCAACACGACCCCAACGGCCAGGAGGACGCCACCAGGCAAGACACCGACCAGTTTGGCCAGAGGACCTTCGATGCCTGCCGCTCCCGCGGCAGCCTCGAAAACGCTACCCAGGGCAGCGATCGTTGGCTGGCCCGGGGCGAGGGCCGTCCCGAGCCCGTAGGCTCCGGCAGCTGCCACGAGGGCCCCGAAGAGAATGAGTAGTACGCGTTTCATGGGTGGGTCGGATCCGCAACCCGTATCGGCCGGAGGGGCCGGGAGGCTGAGCCCCGGACGACGGGCCTGCATCTTGGCCTCTGGCCTCGCTCTGGCGCTTCCCCTGACAGGGCTGCTTGTGAGCCCCGCGCCGATTCGGGCGGAAGCCGACCCCTTCGCGTTGAGCACCGCCCGGGTGCCGGGCAGACCCGTCGAGGCCTTCTCCGTGGCCGAAAAAGCTGGAGAATGGCTCCTGGTCCTCTCCGTCGAGGGCGCGCCCCCCGATGAGATACGGCACCTCTCCGCCCTTCCGCCGGGCCAGGCCGCCGGAACTGGAGAGATGCCTCGCCGCCTCGCGGGCTTCGTCGTGCCAGGCGAAGTCTTTGCCGTGGACGTCGGAGATTTCGATCCCGCACCAGGCCTCGAGGCGCTGCTGATCACACCTCGCGAGCTCCGCGTCCTGCGCCTGATCGACGGAACGCCATTGCGCCAGATCGTGCTTCGCCCTCCCCTCCCCCTGCCTCGCCGCACCCGCCAGCTCTCGCGGCTCGAGGCCGTGCGAGACTGGGAGGGCGAGGGTCGCCTGTCGGCGCTGGTCCCTACCTGGAATGGCGCGCTGCTGGTTCCCTTGGATGACCGACCCCCCCGGCTGCTGCCCCTTCCTGTGCTGAGCGAGTACGAGACGATGTCGCCGGCGCGGCCCATCTACGAGGGCTATGCGACGGCCCGTTTCGTGTGGCCGGAAATCGTTCGGACCGATGACAACGGCGACGGCATTCCGGACCTGTTCGCTTCCAACCGCTTCGACCTATGGGTCTTCCACGCCGGCCCCCCGGGCCTGGGGAACCAACCGACCCGTCGCGCGCGCTTTCGACCGTTCTCATTCAACGATGAGCGGCGCCACGAGACCCATCGCCTGCGCGCCTTCATCGAAGATCTGGACAGCGACGGCCACGCCGAGGTGGTGGAACACCGAAGCGTCGGCACCCTGCTCGAGAGCCGAACCACGACCCGGATCTATTCGGGCTCCGCCGAGCCAGGCGGCGCAGACCCGTCCGGCCCGCCGATCGCCGAATTCACCAACGACGGAGGCTTCGGCGCGATCGAGGTCTTCGACCTCGACGGCGACGGTCGGAAGGAGATCTTCGAGATCGTCGTACCCTTTGGCATTCTCCAACTGGCCCGGGTCTTGACCACGCGGCGGGTGAGCGCCGACCTGCGCGTTCTCCACTTCCCCGAAGAAACGCTCGGGCAGCCGGTCGAAAGCTGGGCCACGACCCTGCGGGTGCCTCTGGATTTCAGCACCCAACGGGTCCAGGGGCTGCTGCCGGACCTGCGAGGCGATTGGAACGGCGATGGGCGTCACGACCTGATCCACGGCGACGGCCCGGATGCGGTGCAGATCCGCCTCGGCCAGGTAGGCGATTCCGGCCCCGGCTTCGGCCCACCGGTCGCCCGCCAGCCCCTCCCGTTCTCCGACCTGGCCCTGATCGCCGATCTCGATGGCGACGGGCTCGACGATCTGGTCACCTACGACACCCTCGATCTCGAGGGCCGGGTCTACATCGCCATCAACCAGGGTCGTCTCCCCGGAACCCGACCCGTGATGCGAAGCCGCTGACGAAGCAGCGGGGACGTTCTTTCCGCTGTTTCCGTTGTTCGGTTTCCGCTGTGCGGAAACCGAACAACGGAAACAGCGGAAAGAACGTCCCCGCTTCCGGCTTCCGGCTTCCAGATTCTGGGCTAGAAGAGCTTGCGCTGGCCGATGATCGGGTCGCCCGGCTGGAGGCCGAAGTGGCTGAACGCCATCCGGGTGGCAACGCGGCCGCGGGGGGTGCGATCGAGGAAACCGCCCTGGATCAGGAAGGGTTCGACGAGGTCTTCGAGAGTGCCCTTGTCCTCGCCGATCGCCGCAGCCAGGGTGTCGAGGCCGACAGGCCCGCCTTGGAATTTCTCGATCAGCGTGAGCAGCAGCGCGCGGTCGAGCTTGTCGAAGCCTGCATCGTCCACGTCCAGACGTTCGAGGGCGTAGCGCGCCAACTCGCTGTCGATGCCATCATCTTCGCCTTCTCGCACGGCGGCGAAATCTCTCACCCTCCGCAGCAGCCGGTTGGCGATGCGGGGTGTGCCTCGCGAGCGTCGGGCGATCTCGACCCCCGCATCGGCGCCGAGTTCGACGCCGAGCAGCCGTGCCGAGCGGCTGAGAACGGCCTCGAGTTGGTGGGGCGGATAGAAATCCAGACGCGCAGACCAGCCGAAGCGATCACGCAACGGCGAGGTGAGCAGCCCGGCCCGGGTCGTCGCGCCGACCAGGGTGAAGCGCGGCAGATCGATGCGGATCGAGCGGGCACTCGGGCCCTGCCCGATCAGCAGGTCGAGCTGGAAATCCTCCATCGCCGGATAGAGGATCTCCTCGACGGCCGCCGGAAGCCGGTGAATCTCGTCGATGAAGAGAACGTCGCCAAGCTCGAGATTGGTCAGCAGCGCGGCGAGATCGCCGGCGCGCTCGAGCACCGGACCACTGGTGGCACGGATCTCGGCGCCCATCTCGCGAGCAACGATCCGGGCCAGGGAAGTCTTGCCGAGGCCTGGCGGCCCGTAGAAGAGAAGATGGTCGAGGGATTCACCGCGCCCCCGGGCCGCTGCGATGAAGACTGCCAGGTTCTCGCGAAGGCGATCCTGGCCGACCATCTCGTCGAGGGAACCAGGCCGCAGCGCGTCTTCCAGGCTCCGCTCTCCCGGTTTGACGTCACCGCTGAGATCCCCGCGCAGAGGCTCTTCCGGCTCGGCAACCGTGTCGCCGCCGAACGGATCCTCCGGGGCGGTCATCGTGCGAGCCTCCGCAGGGCCGATCGCACCAGCTCCTCGATCGGCGCATCTTCGCCCTGGTTACCCACGACTTCATCGGCAACCCGCTCCGCCTTGGCCTTTGGCGTCTGCAGGTTGACCAGCGCCGACACCAGTTGCTGTCGGGCGCCGGTTTCCAGCGGTTCGACACGAGGCCGCCGCGGCGACGCATGCTCGATCTCGAGCTCCGCTGCGCGATCGCGCAGCTCGACGACGATTCGCTCCGCCATCTTGGCGCCAACGCCCGGTGCCGAGCGAAGCACGACCACCTGCCCCGAGCGGATCGCCTCGATGAGCTCTCCCGATTCGACGCCGGATAGAATCGTCTGGGCCAGCTTGGGACCGACGCGGCTGGCGTGCAGCAAGAGTTCGAAGACCGCCTTCTCCTGGGCGGTTGCAAAGCCGTACAGGACGAAGGCTTCCTGGCGAACGTGGGTGTGCACACGCAGGGCCACCGTCTTCCCCTCGTCGGGGAGAGCGGCGAAGGTGGAGAGCGGAACCAGCAGCTCGTAGCCGACGCCGGCGACGTCGATCACGACGCGGGTCGGTGTCTTTTCGAGCAGGTTGCCTTCGATTCTCGCAATCATCGGATCTCTCCAACGGGGAAGCCTCGCATCATCGGGCCCGCCGCACGACGTACTCGGAACGCGCGCGCCGGCTTCGGGGACGCGGCCCGCGAACCAGACCCGCCAGCCTTCCCGCGTGGCCCCGACAAATCGCAGCGGCCAGGGCATCGGCGGCGTCTTCTGCGGGCTCCACATCGAGCCCGAGCAAGCGCTTCACCATCTGCTGCACCTGGCGTTTCTCGGCGCGGCCCGTTCCGACGACAGCCCGCTTGATCTCCCCCGGTGTCAGCTCGTCGATCGTCAGGCCCGCTGCACCCAAGACAGCCATCGCCGCACCCCGGGCCTGCCCCAAGGCCAGCGCGGTTCGCGGGTTCGAGCCGACGAAGGCCTTTTCGACCACCGCCAGCTCCGGTGCGTGCAAAGCGACGACTTCCGAGAGCCCTTGGTGAATGAAGGCCAGGCGGCGCGCCAGATCCTGGGCGCGCGGCGGCCGCAGGGTTCCGTGTGCAACGTGATGCACCTTCGCACCGATCCGTTCGACGACACCGAAGCCCGTCACATGGGAGCCCGGATCGATCCCAAGGATCCGTAGCGTCTCGTCACCCAAGGCCGGCCTCCACGTCGTTCAGGATTTCCCGCGGTCGAATGCCTCGACCCGAGTTGCCTCGAGAATCCGGTGGAGGGGCCGACTTTCGCGAGGAATTCGCTGGGGAACAACCGCAGGGTAGGAAAGGCGGGGCAGGAAGCCAGGCATCCTCGCGATCAGGAGGCGAGTCCCGCCAGCACCTCGTCCGCGATGTCGTAGTTGGCGTACACCGCCTGGACGTCGTCCAGGTCCTCCAGGGCGTCGGCCAACTTGAGCATCGCCTCGGCATCCTTGCCTGCGAGTTCGACGCTGGTACTGGGCTCCATGGTGATCTCGGCATGCTGGGGCTCGAAGCCTGCAGAGCCGAGGGCCTGCTTCACAGCCTCGAAATCGACCGGGCTGGTCACGACCGAGATCACGTCTTCACCCTCGACCACGTCTTCCGCGCCGCCTTCCAAGGCAGCCTCCATCAAGGCGTCCGAGTTCACGCCAGAGGCATCGAACGCCAGCAGGCCGCGCTTCTCGAAGAGGTAGGCCACGCAGCCGTTCTCGCCGAGGTTGCCGCCTGCCTTCGAGAAGACGTGGCGCACCTCGCTCACGGTCCGGTTCCGGTTGTCCGTGAGCACGCTCAAGAGAACCGCGGTCCCCCCGGGGCCGTAGCCCTCGTAGGTGGCCTCCTCGTAGGCCTCGGCCTCGCCGCCTCCAGTGCCCTTCTGAATGCCCTTCTGGATGTTGTCCTTGGGCATGTTGGCGGCCCGGGCCTTGTCCACGGCCAGGCGAAGCCGAGGGTTCGCATCCACCTCTCCACCGCCGATTCGAGCCGCTGTGGCGATCTCACGGATCAGCTTGGTGAAGATCTTGCCGCGCTTGGCATCCACGGCGCCCTTCTTGCGCTTGATGGTCGACCATTTCGAGTGACCTGACATGGTCCTGGACCTCCTGGGGGACGGATGTAGCGCACCCGCCCCGCCCGGGAAACGGCTCAGGAAACAGCAGGTTCGGCCGATACGCAGCAAGTCGGGGTGGACTCGCCACATGGGGGTGACGTGCCTCTGCCCCAGGCTGCGGGAGAATCATCCATGGCGGAGATCGCCATCGGGATCGACCTGGGGACCAGCAACTCGTGCGTGAGCATCGCGCGAGGTGGAAGCGTCGAAGTGCTGCCGAATGCGTTCGGCGAGAGCATCTCGGCCAGCGTGGTCGCGTTCAAGGAAGACGGCACCGTCCAGGTTGGCAATGCCGCCAAGGCGAACGTCATCCACGATCCGATGAGCACGGTCTCGTCGGCCAAGCGATTGATCGGACGCTTCTTTTTCTCGGAGGAAGTGAAGAAGGCCCAGGCGATCTGCAACTACAAGATCGTCGAGGGCCCGAACCACTCCGTCCGCATCCAGGTTCGAGAGGAGCAGTTCTCGCTCCCGGAAATCTCGGCAATGGTGCTGCGGGAGATGAAATCGGTCGCTGAAGAGCAGCTCGGTCAGGAGGTGCGCAAGGCAGTGATCACCGTGCCGGCGTACTTCAACGACAACCAACGACAGGCAACGAAGGACGCCGGCCGTATCGCCGGCCTGGAAGTCCTGCGCCTTTTGAACGAGCCGACGGCAGCCGCACTCGCCTACGGTTTCGGCCGTGGCCTCTCGCAGCGCGTGGCGGTCTACGACCTGGGCGGAGGCACCTTCGATATTTCCATCCTCGAGATTGGACGGGATGTCTTCGAGGTCCTCTCGACCTGCGGCGATACCTACCTGGGCGGCGACGATTTCGATGACCGGGTGATCGACCTGCTGGCGGACGAATTCGTCAGCCAGTTCGGCATCAACCTGCGCGGCGACCCCTATGCCCTCGAAAAGCTGAAGCTGGCGGCGGAAAACGCCAAGAAGGGGCTTTCCCAGGAAGACGAGGTCGAGGTCCGCATTCCGGATATCGCGACCGACGGCGAAGGCAACAGCTTGACCTTGCAGCGCATTGTCACGATCCAGGAATTCAGCTCCCTGGTGATGGACCTGATCCAGCGCTCCTTCAAGGTCTGCGACGAAGCCCTGCAGCAAGCGGGCCTCGTGGCGCGAGATCTCGACGGGGTGATCCTGGTCGGCGGCCCCACCCGGCTGCCGCTCGTCCGCGATTCGGTCACCCAATACTTCCAGCAGGAACCCAAATCGGACGTCGACCCGGACGAGGTCGTGGCGCTCGGAGCCGCGATTCACGCCAGCTCGCTGATCGGTGGCGTCGAAGAAGGTGACGCGTTCCTTCTCGACGTGACGCCGCTCTCTCTGCGGATCGGTGTGGCGGGCGGGCTCGCCGAGACCGTCATCGAACGGAACACCCCGGTACCGATCGAGCAGGCGCGCGCGTTCACGACCTATCAAGATTTCCAGGAGAGTGTTCAAATCAAGGTCTACCAGGGTGAATCCCGGAAGGCGGAAGACAACGAGTTACTAGGCCAGTTCGAGTTCGGCGGATTCAAGAAGGCGCGCCGGGGCGAAGTGCAGATCGATGTCACTTTCGAGATCAACAGCGACGGCCTCGTAAACGTGACCGCCCGCGACCAGGAAACGGGCCAACAGGCGACGACCGAGATTGCGCTCTCCTCCGGGCTCTCCCCCGAAGAAATGCAGAAGATCCTCGAGGCGAGCCCTGCAGAGCGGGTTGACCCATCCGACGCACCCGAGGAGGCCAGCCCCGTGGCTCCGCCCGTGAGCGAGGAAGCCGCGCTCACGGCCGACGACGAGATGATCCTCAGTGAGCCTTCGGATGAGGCCAGCGCCGCGAAAGCGAAGGTCGATCCGAACGCAGAAACTGGACACGATCTGAAGGTCGATGTCGAACCTCGCGATCTCTCCGAGCCCCTGCTCTCTGCCGAAACCGACCCGACGGACCTCGACGGACTCGAGATCGATGATGATCTCTTCGAAGAAGCGAGTGTCGACCTCGCCGATCTCGCCAGCGCCGACGACCTCGAGGAATAGATCATGGGCCATTTGGTGGCGACTGAAGTCCGGGCCCTGGTGGGCCTGCTCGACGAGCTCGACTACTACCAATTGCTGGAGATCGATTCGACCGCTCAGGGCTCCCAGGTCAAGCAGGCCTACTACTCGGCCTCACGTCGCTACCACCCGGACGCGAACCGGGACCTCGAAGGCGAAATCTCGGGCCATGTGCACACCATCTCCAAGCGCATCACCGAGGCCTACCAGGTGCTCCGCGACCCTCGCCGCCGCCGGGCCTACGACGCGATGCGAGACGAAGGCGGCGCGGCCAGGATCCAGCTGGTCGACGCGGTGGCGCGAGCCGACAAACAAGCCCGCGACCAGCACGAAGGCACGACCCCGAACGGGCGCCGCTTCTTCTCCCTGGCCAAGCACGACATCGAGCGAGGCGACAAGGATGCGGCCATCCGAAACGTGAAGATGGCGATGACCTTCGAGCCGAAGAACGCGCACTTCAAGGCGAAGCTGGCGGAACTGCGCGGGGCATAGCAGAGGGTCGTCGGATCAGGGTGCGCTGGTGACCTCCCAACACACTCATCGCTCGTCGATTCACCGCTTGCTGGCAGCCCGCGCTGAGCCCTTCTGGGCGAGATCGTCGGCAATGGCCCGACAGAGCGCTACGGCTTCACGAGTGGGCTCGAAGCCGTTACGTTGGAAGTTCCGATTCGCGGAATGCTTGGCGATCACGAGATGGTTGTTCGGATCGACGTAGATCATCTGGTTGTAGACCCCGAGGGCCATGAACTCGCCCTTCCAATCCTCGGGGAGCCACCACTGATACCCGTAGCCCATCGTGTTGTCGGTCCCGGGCTTTGGACCAGGCATCAAATGGGGGGCGTCCGGAGTGGTGGACGCGACCACCCAATCCCTGGGCACGATCTGTCTTCCGTTCCAGCTCCCCTGGTGGAGGAAGAGCCGGCCGAACCGGGCGAAGTCACGAAGACTTGCGTTCAACCCGCCGAAGGCCATGCCCATGCCGGTGCCATCGACCAGCCAATAGGCGGGAGATTCCATTCCGAGGGGCTTCCAGAGCTTTTCGGAGGTGTAGGCCGCCAGATCTTTCCCCGTCGCACGAACCAGCACGGTGCCAAGCACCTGGGTATCGATGCTCACGTACTGCTGCAGGGTGCCGGGCTCACGAACTCGCTCAAGGGTCGCTGCAAACTCGAGCAGGCTGCTTCCCATCGCCATCGCACGCCCCATGCGATTGACGTCCGAGTCAGGATCCCCGTAGTCCTCGTTGAATCCGACACCTGAAGACATCTGCAACACATGCTTGATCGGAACGCCGTCGTAGCCCGAGCCTGCGAGCTCAGGGACGTAGTCGGTGACGGGCTGCATGATGTCACGCACGTCCCCCTCGCCGACGGCGATGCCGAAGAGTGCCGAGAGAAATGATTTGCTCACCGACCAGGCGATGTGGGTTCCTTCCGCGGAGTGTCCATGCTCGTAGCGCTCCAGAACGATCCGGTCATCGTGGAGGATCAGGAGTCCGGTAGTCATCGTCTCGGCAAGATACGCCTCGGTGTCGAGAACCTTCTGCTCGTAGGTGAAGCTCGCGGGCATGCTGTAGGTACCGCGCTCGAACTCGAGAACTTCACCGCCACGTTCGATCGGACTCGTATCGGAGAGCTCGTCCATGTGTTGGAAGTTCTGGACGATGCTGTCCTCATCGAAGAGGTGGGCGGTCCGCCAGAGTTGGATCAGCTCGTTTCGATACCAGATGGAAGCCACCAGAAGCAGGGCGGCCACGATGCCGAGGGTACGCAGCAGTCTTTTCATGGGGCGATCCTCCTGGAACGGTCGAACGCGATCCGTCCGGCCCGAGCGGCGTGTCAGGAATCCTGCGGCGGAAGCCTGCTGAAGTCGGGCTTTCGCTTCTCACGAAACGCAGCGATCGCTTCCCGATTCGCGGGCCCTCCGGCCAGCCCCTCGAAGGTGACATTCTCGCGTTCGCGGGCTGCGCGCACCGCGCCAAGCCTCGCCTCGAGCAGCAGCTTCTTCGTGGCCACCAGCGAGGCAATCGGCATCGCTGCGATTTCGCCCGCCACC
>JAFDCZ010000078.1 GCA_019312665.1 Deltaproteobacteria bacterium
TCTCAAGGAGATGGCTCGGTCCAGGTACTGGCCCGCGATGCTCGCGCACGCGAGGAATTGGCTCGCAGATTGGAGGAAGAGGAGGGCGTGGTCTGCTTGCCTCTGAGCCTCGGAAACGAGCGCCCCTCGGACGAAGCTGTGGGTTAGCATTGGACGCAATGTCGAAGGCATGGTGGTGTGGCTGGACGCTCGCAGGCCTGACGCTCGTCGGAATCGGTTCTTCCGGATGGGCAGAAGATTCGGGCGCGAGCCGCCTGACGGCTCGAGAGGCCCAGGTCTTCCAACGCATCTGCGCTGAATGTCATACCCGGCCGGGCATCGGGGTGCCGGTGATCGGTGACGAGGAGGAATGGCAGGCGCGTCGGGTCAAGGGCCTGGACGAACTCCTCGCCAACGCCGTGAACGGCTTGCTCGGAATGCCTCCCCTCGGTACCTGCAGCTTCTGCACGGAAGAGGAGCTTCGGCACCTCGTGGCGTTCCTGGCCGGAATTCCCCTGGATCTCGAAGAATGAGAGCGACCACGCGACGCGAGCTTCTTCATGCTGCACTCGTCGCAGCGGGAACGGGTTTGCTTCCGGCCTGTCACCGTACGAGCTTGGGGCCGCCTTCCGAACGGCTTCCCGCCTATCACCCCGGTGAGGCATTGCCTTGGCGGAACTGGGCCGCCAACCAGGGCTGCCGACCCGTCATGCGCGGTGCCCCCGAAAATGAGGCAGCGTTGGCCGATCTCCTGCGGACGGCGCAGGGAGTGATCCGCCCGGTCGGCGCGGGGCATTCCTTCACCGCGCTGGTCCCCAGCGACGGCACGCTGGTTGCCTGCGATCTGATGAGCGGAGTCCTGAGTGCGGATCCGGATCGCCTCCAGGCCGAGGTCTGGGCCGGTACGCGGCTCCATCAGCTCGGTCCGGCCCTCCAGGCCGTTGGCCAGGCCATGCCGAACCTGCCTGATATCGCATACCAGGCCCTGGGCGGCGCCGTTGCGACCTCGACTCATGGCACGGGGCCGTCCTTCGGCTCGCTTTCGAGCATGCTGCAGGGGCTGGCACTCGTGACGCCCGCGGGCGATCTCATCGAATGCAGCCTCGAGCAGAATCCGGAGATCTTCCAGGCCGCTCGCTGCTCGTTGGGCGCGCTCGGTGTGGTGAGCCGGATGACGCTGCAAAACCAACGATCCTTCGATCTCACCGAGACCACCTCGTTCGAGATCCTGGAGGACGTGTTGGACGAGATCGAGAAGCGACGCGAGCAGCATCGCCATTTCGAGTTCTACGCCTTCCCGCATACCGGGGCGGCGATGGTCGTCGCGACGGATGAGGGACGCCGGGAGCCCACGCCCGAGGTGCCGGTCGAAGGGGACCCGATCCATGCCCTGCGTGACGCCTATCGCAAGGTCGGAGGGGTGCCCCTGTTGGGAAGCCGGCTGTACGAGAGCATCGTCTCCGACCTCGGAGGCACGGAGCCCATCGTGCGCAGCGGGCCGTCCTTCCAGGTCTTGACCCATGTGCGGATCGCCCGCTTCCGCGAGATGGAATACACCGTGCCCTCCGATGCAGGGCCCGCCTGCCTTCGGGAGATTCTCGACACCATTCGGCGCGAACGGATCCCGGTGATCTTTCCGATCGAGTATCGCTACGTCCAACGGGATGATGTTTGGCTCAGCATGTTTCATGATCGGGATGGCTGCACGATCTCGATCCACCAGTTCGCCGATGAGGAATATCGTCCCTACTTCGATTCGATGGAGCGCGTGTTCCGGAAGTACGAGGGGCGGCCCCATTGGGGCAAGCTGCATACCCAGGACTCCCAGAGCCTTGCCAGGCTCTATCCTCGCTGGAAGGATTTTCTGGAAGTTCGGGAGAGCCTCGATCCGGCGGGCCGGATGCTCAATGAACACCTCCGGTCCGTCTTCGGCGTGACACGGAGCGCATCGTAGGAGGGGCTTCATGAAGCGGCGTAGCTTCTTGTTGGCAGCGGCAGGTGCGGCGGCCGGGCTCTGGTGGCTCCGCCCGGAGAACCGCGGGCGGGGTGGACACGAGGCCTACTTCTCGGAGCTCTCGGCCGCCCTGCAGCGGGAGGGCCTCGCGCGGCCCACCATGATCGTCGATCTGGACCGGCTCGATGCCAACATCGCGGCGGTTCGGCGCGCCGTTGGCCCCCGCGCGTTTCGGATCGTCGCGAAATCCCTGCCCAGCGCACCGATGCTTGAATACGTGATGGCACGTGCCGAGACCCAGCGTCTCATGGTCTTTCACCAACCGTTCCTGAACGCAGTGGCCGCCAGCCATCCAGGCTCGGACCTGCTGCTCGGCAAGCCGATGCCGGTCATCGCCGCGAATCGCTTCTACGAGCGGCTACGGCCAGGTGCTTTCGATCCCGCCCGCCAGCTCCAATGGCTGATCGACAGCCCCGAGCGCCTGCGGCAGTACCGGGAACTCGCCGAGGCGCGCGATCTCAAACTCACCCTCAACGTCGAGATCGATGTCGGCCTTCGACGCGGAGGCATGGGGAGCCCGGCGGATCTGGCGCGCATGTTGGCCGCGATCCGGGAGGATCCTCGCCTCCGTTTCGGAGGTTTGATGGGCTACGACGCTCACGCAGTGCTCCCCGAAGCCCTGGGTTTTCGCGCTCGGGAATTCGAGCGTGTCGAGGCTCGCTACCGGGGCTTCCTCGAGGCCTGGCGCGCACAGGCCGGCGATCAGCGTGAGGAAGATCTGGTCCTGAACGCCGCGGGCAGTCCCACCTACCGTTTGTGGGATGATGTCGATGGCCTCTCCAACGAGCTTGCGATCGGTTCTGGTCTGGTCAAACCCCTGAAGTTCGATATCGACACCCTCGCCGAGCATGTGCCAGCCCTCTTCATAGGAACGCCGGTCCTCAAGGTCAAAGAGGGTCTCGAGCTTCCCGCCATCGATATGGGCCCTATTCACCAGCTCTGGGATCCCAATCGCGCCCGGACATTCTTCGTCTATGGTGGCTATTGGAAAGCCGAACCGGTTTCTCCGCCTGGGCTCGTCACCCACCCCATCTACGGCCGGAGCACCAACCAGGAAATGTTGAACGGTTCGCAGCAGGTCGACCTCGCCGTCGACGACACGGTCTTCTTCCGGCCGACCCAGAGCGAGTTCGTGATGCTCCAGTTCGGCCCGATCGCCGCCATGCGGGGAGGGAAGCTGATCGACAGCTGGGAGCCGTTGCCTCAGGTCGCGTAGGCGCGGAACTCGTTTCATCGATCGCATTGGGAGCTCCGGGGAAGCCCCTATGTGCGGCTGGGTGAAAAGCCTGGCTGCAGGGTTCTCAGTCGATCTGCCTCCCACACGCGCAGGGCTGACATCAAGCCGAACAAACCCTGCACCGATCTCCTATGGGCAACCCGGATCGGAAATCGAGATCCGCTCACGGGCCTCGGGAACCGGTCCTTGTTCGACACGGCTCTTGCCGAGGAGATCGAGCGGGGCATCAAGCATGAGGGAGACGATGGCCTGGGCTTGCTGATGATCGATGTCGACGGTTTCAAGGAGTTCAATGACAGCTATGGCCATCCGGCGGGTGACGAAGCTCTCCGGTTGGTCGGCCAGGTGCTCGGAGGAACGAGCCGGGCGAACGATATCGCGGTCCGCGTGGGCGGCGACGAGTTCGCGATCATCGTTCCCGACGCGACGCTGATGAGTCTCCATGGATTCGGCGAGCGGATCAGGCGCTTCGTTGCGGATACGCCAGTTCCGGCGGGCCGTAAGCAAGAGCATGTCACTCTCAGTGTTGGCGGAGCGCTGCTGATGACGCCACGTTCCTCTGAAGACAAGGCGCGTTTGATCGTCGAAGCCGATCGTCAGCTCTATCTCGCCAAGCATGCAGGCCGCAATCGGGTCTCGATTGCAGGGGAACCTCTCGAGGGAGAACCCGCGGATTAGCCCGGGCTGCCCTGCAGCGTCATCAGCTCACGGTAGAGCCCGCCCCGAGCCATCAGCTCGTCATGCTTTCCAACGTCCGCGACCTTGCCGCCCTCGAGAACGAGGATCTTGTCTGCGTGACGGACGGTCGAGAGCCGATGCGCAATGATGAAGACGGTTCGTCCGCCGAGGAGCGTTTCGATGGCCTCCTGCACGTAGCGCTCGCTCTTCGCGTCGAGGGAGCTCGTGGCTTCATCGAAGATCAGGACATCCGGGTCGCAAAGAATGGCGCGGGCGATGGTGATGCGTTGACGCTGGCCTCCCGAGAGACGCACGCCTGCATCGCCGACATCCGTTTCGTAGCCTTCGGGCAACTCGCTCACGAACTCGTCCACGTGGGCTGCCCGGGCTGCAGTCAGGACTTCGTCGTCACTTGCGTCTGGCCGGCCGTAGCGGATGTTCTCACGGATGCTGCCTGTGAACAGGAAAGGATCCTGGCTGACCACGGCGCAGCGACTCTGCCAGGAACTGCGTGCCAGATTTCGCAGATCGATGCCGTCCACCTCGATGCGGCCCTGGTCCGGATCGTAGAAGCGCAGGATGAGATCGGCGAGGGTGGTCTTGCCGCTGCCGGTCGGGCCGACGATGGCCACGACCTCGCCGCGGGTGACCTCGAGAGAGAGATCCTTCAGCACCGGCTCGCGGCCGTACGAGAACGAGAGGTTGGAGATCGAGATCCCCTGCTTCAATGCGGGCAGGAGTACAGCGTCGGGTGCGTCGGCCGGCTCGCCTTCCGTGTCGAGGAGTTCGAAGAAGCGTTCCGCGGAGGGCATGGCTTCCTGCAGCTTGGTCCAGCCCTTGGTGATCTCCTTCATGGGCCGATAGGTCGTCTGCATGACGACGATGAAGGCCATGAGCGAGCCGACGGTGAGGCCCCAGAGTTGTCCTGCGACGACGGCGACGCCTAGCAACAGCACGGCGATCCCTGCCGCGTTCGTGATCGCCTCGACGACCGCGCGGGAGAGGGCCCGGTTCTTGACGACCTTCAAGTTGCGGCGATAGAAGCGGAGATTGTGTTCGTCGAAGGCTCTTTCCTCGCCGGCCTCGGCGCGGAAGGCCTTGATGACCTTGATTCCCGCAAGAATCTGGACGAGCCGTCCGGTGACCTCCGCTTGGCTCTCCTGCCGGCGGCGGGCACTCTTGCGGATGCGTCGGCCGAAGATCGCGATGGCGCCAGCGATCGGGGGAGCAATGACGACCAGGGTGAGGGTGAGTGGCCAGGAGAGGTACAGCAGAGTCGCGATACCGACGCTGAGAGCGAGCACGCTCTGGACGACGTCGGAGAAGAGCAGATCGAGGGATTGCTGCGCGCGCTGGGCGTCGTTCATCACCCGGGAGAGGGTGTCTCCGCGGCTCACGCCCTGATGGAAGCGCAGCGGGAGGCGAAGCAGCTTCGCACAGAGATCCCGCTGAACGTCCACCAACACACGCCCGAGCACGGTCTCGGCAATGTAGACCTGGAAGAAATGGGAGATCGGCAGAAGGGTCAGGATCAGCAGGGCTGCGAGCAGGATG
The DNA here is from genome assembly GCA_019312665.1 of Deltaproteobacteria bacterium. GTDB lineage: Bacteria > Myxococcota_A > UBA9160 > UBA9160 > UBA6930. The sequence continues at coordinate 5,463 of JAFDCZ010000078.1, forward strand.
CGCGGCAGGGTCTCCTTCACCTTGCTGACGACCGCGTCGTCGTCAGACAGCCGGGCCTCGGTCTCCGCCGGGGCTTCCAAAGGGGTGGCCCCTTCGGTGCCGAGTGCCGAGCTGAACCAATCGCCGAGCGCCGGTGCGCTGCCAGCCGAAGCCTGGGGCAAGATGACATCATCGAAGAGCGGCTGGATGAGCAAGGCCCGCCCGGTACGGGCGCCGGAATAGACCAGTGCTGCCAGCACCGCAATCAGCATGAGGCCCACGTACGGACGCACGTAGGCGAGCAGGCGCCAGAACGAGGAGAACGACCCGGGAGCCAGGGCCCCGGGTTCCTCCCCAGGCATGGGGGAAGGCTCAGTCAACATTTCCTCCGGGGGCAACGCCGAGGGTAGGGGCTACCCGAGTTCCTCGCGAATGGCATCCCCCGCCCGCCAGCCGAGCAGGAGCTCGCCCTCGAGCCCGAGCGAAGCCACCTCCTCGCGGGGCAGGGTAAAGACCGGTTCACGGCTGCGGGTGCGGATGTTCACGGTGCTGGGCCAACCGCTCGGGTGGGCGGGTTGAAGCATGGGATCGTCCCAGCCGGGAGTGGGGGCCATGGGCCCCGCCTTGAGACGCTTCTCTGAGAAGGGCATCAGCGCGCGAACCTCGGCCTCCAGGGCTTCCGCCGCCGGTGTCGGATCGGCGTCGGCCGGGATCGTCGCAGCGGCCACCAACTCGGCGAACCGATTGCCCCGCGGCGAGGGATGGACCGAGAGGCGAATCGGACTGACGAAGGGGCTGCCTTCTGGAGCCGGAAGCAGGGCGCGGGGTGCCAGCGGCTCGGGCACCACTTCCCGGAGCGCGCGGAAGTGGACGGCACAGCGCCTGAAAGCCGGCGGTTCTCCGCCCAGGAAGCGCGGAACCGGCTTGCCCCAGCCTTGGAGGGCCCTGGTGAGCGCTCCATCGACCGTGTTGATGACCAGGGCGCGCCCCAACCACACATCTCCGGGCCCGGCCCGGAGGATGCCCGGATGCTGTCCGAGTTCGACGAATTCGAAGGGGCAGCCGATGGTTCTGAATTCTGCGTGGAGGGATTCCAGGCGCTCGCGCAGCGCACCTAGCAAGCCTGTCTCGCGAATCGAGTGGCCGATGCCGCCGGCCAGACTTGCGCCTAGCAAGCGGGTTGCGGCTTCCGGCCCAGGATCGGATCCCGGCAGCTCGCTGAGCCCTCGGATTTGGAGGGAGAAATAGTCGGCGAGCTCGCCATCCGCCGCGGAGACGCCGATCGGAAGCCCTGCGCTTGTCGGGGCTTCGCGGGAAAAGGAAGGCAGGCGTGCACCTCGCTTCACGAACGGGGCTTCGAGCAATCCCTGTCCGAGAGCGATGGCGTTGCGTTCGAGCTCGTGGGTGAGGGCGCGCGCATCCTCGGGTTTGGTCAAACCCCAGGCGACGAGTTCCCTGGCCGTCAGGTCCCGATCCCCCACGTCGAGGCGGGCTTCCGGAAGCAGCACCTGGTAAGCGACCTCGCTCGGTGCGAAGCGCCGTCGTTCGATCAAGGGGATGCCGAGGGCGCGGAGGGTTGCATCGGCGAGGCCTCCGCCGAGCACGCCGGGTACGGTGAAGGGCTCACGCAGCAGCAACGGCGTGCGGGCCGTTGCGTCCTCTTCCGCGATCAACACGCGATGGCCAGCCATGGCGAGACGGATCGCCACGACCATGCCGGGCAGCGCGCTCCCCAACACCAGGACATCCCAGCGGCGCGAACGAAGGCTGTTCTGGGTGTCGATGCGCGCTCGGGCCATCAGCGCTCCTCGGGCCCGGGCTTCATCCAGCCGGGCTCTTCTCGCCGCCCTCGTAGAGCAGCGACGGCTCGTCTTCCTGCTTGGCCTCGATGGTGCCGATCCGGTAGGCGCGTTCACCCATCCCGCCGAGACGTTCCACCATGTCGTCCGCATCCTGGCGGCGAGCGATCAGGATCATTCCGAGGCCGCAATTGAAGACGCGGCGCATCTCCTGCTGAGAGATCTCGCCGTGTTTCGCGAGGAAATCGAAAATTGCGGGACGCGGCCAGGCCGAGAGATCGATGCGGGCCCGCACGCCGGAGGGAAGGATCCGCGGAATGTTGCCGTCGAAGCCGCCGCCGGTGATGTGGACGATGCCATTGAGCGTGAAATCGCGCAGCAGGTTCAAGACCGATTTGACGTAGATGCGCGTCGGAGTGAGCAGGGCGGCAGCCAGCGATGTGTTCAGCTCGGGCGGCGCTTCCCGCAGGTCGAATTTTCCCGCGGCGATGCCTTCGTCGACGATCCGGCGGACCAGAGAGAAGCCGTTCGAATGGATCCCGTTGGAAGCCAGGCCGATCAGCACATCTCCGACGCCGATACTCGAGCCGTCGATGACCCGATCCCTCTCTACGACACCGACTCCAAAACCCACCAGCTCGAGTTCACTCTTGGGGTAGAAGCCGGGCATGCTCGCTGTTTCGCCGCCCAGCAGCGCGCAACCGGCGCGGCGGCAGCCTTCGGCGACTCCGCGCAGGGCTTCGGCGGCAATCTCTTCGTCCAGCTCGCCCATGGCGAGGTAGTCGAGAAAGACGAGCGGCTCGGCGCCCTGCACCACCAGGTCGTTGACGACCATGGCCACGCAATCGATCCCGATCGTGTCATAGCGGCCCATCAACGCGGCCAGCTTCAGCTTCGTTCCGACGCCGTCGGCGCCCGCTACGAAGATCGGGGAGCGGTAGCGTTCCGGTGCCTTGAAGAGCCCCGCAAAGCCGCCGATCGAGGAGAGGATCTCCGGCCGGAACGTGCTCCGGGAGATCTCCTTGATCTCGTCGACGAAGCCCTCGTCCTTGTCGAGATCGACACCAGCACGCGCATAGGCAGGTGCGCTCTTCTCGTCGGGGGGCGACATGGTGGCTTGATAGCAACTCCAAAGGCTTGGCGCGCCCATACCGCATCCAGGTGCCTATCCCAGGACGAGCTCCGCGGCGGCTCGCATCTGGCTCGGGTCGCCAGACATCAGCAGGAGGTGTGTCACCGGCGTCTCTCTCCACGCGTCGAGGCGTTCACGGATGCGTTCCGCCGGACCCACCAGGGAGATTTCATCGCAGAACTCGTCCGGAACTGCCTGCACGGCTTCCTCGCGCTTTCCTTCCATGAAGAGCTCCTGGACCTTCGCGGCCTCCGCCTCGAAGCCCATGCGGGCCATGAGCTCCTTGTGGAAGTTCCGCTTCATCGAGCCCATTCCCCCGATATAGAAGCCGAGCATGGTCTTCATGGGCATGAGCCCAGCCTTCACGTCGTCGGTGATGTTGATGCTCACGCCCGCGCAGATCTCGAAGCCTTCCGGAGCGTTCTTCAGGGAGTCGGCGTACACCTCGGGCCGGTAAGGCGAGTAGTAGAGCGGCAGCCAACCCTGGCATAGCTCCGCCGCCAGGGCGACGTTCTTCGGCCCCTCCGCACCCAGGAAGATGGGTACATCGGCGCGCAAAGGGTGAGTGATCGGCTTCAGCGCTTTTCCCATTCCCCAGGCCCCCTCGCCCGAATAGGGGAGCGGATAGTGCGGGCCAGGATTCTGGACGGGAGCCTCCCTCCGCAACACCTGTTGGATGATGCTCACGTACTCCCGGGTGCGGGAAAGAGGCTTCGAGAAGGGCTGGCCATACCAGCCCTCGACGACCTGGGGCCCGGAGACGCCGAGCCCCAGCACGACACGGCCCTTCGACAGGTGATCGAGGGTGAGCGTGTGCATCGCAGTAGCGGTCGGGGTGCGGGCCGAGAGCTGCACGACCGCGGTTCCGAGCCGGATGCGTTCCGTATGAGCGGCGATCCAGGTAAGCGGGGTGAAGGCGTCGGAGCCCCAGGATTCGGCGGTGAAGACGATGTCGTAGCCGAGGCGCTCCGCTTCCTGGGCGGTCTCGACGAAATTGGGCGGCGGCTGCGCTTGCCAGTACCCAAGTTGCAACCCCAGCTTCAGATCCTTGGCCATGGTGTCTCCTCGTTGAGCCGATTCGATAGCACTCTTGGTGCCCTTGCCCCGGCGCCTAACGAGGCGAGGGGCCCATCCCGGGCCCAAAAGGAAGGGCAGGACAGGATCCCCGCGGGGACGCAAGCAATCGTTTCAGTAGAAACAGTCTTGTTCCTCGGCCACTTCCAATCGGTCCGCCCGCGGGCACCGCCCTCCCATCCGGAGGCTCGCCCGCGTGCTAGAGTGCGGCCGTGCGGATTGCGGTCGTGATTCCCGCGCTCCACGAAGCCGATCGGATCTGCGCCGCCGTTCGGAGCGCCCGCGAGCCGGAAGTCGACGTGATCGTCGCGGACGGGGGCAGTGTGGATGCGACCGGGCAGCGTGCGGAAGAAGAAGGGGCAATTGTGGTGCGCTGCGAGCCAGGCCGGGCCAGGCAGTTGGCAGCGGGTGTGGCAGCGGCTGGGCCAGTCGACGCGTTCTGCTTCCTCCACGCCGATACGTCGCTCCCGCCTGGTTGGTCCGAGGCGGTGCGTCGCGCCTTGGCCGACCCGGAGGTTGCTGGCGGTGCCTTCACGTTCCGCTTCAGCGGCGAGGGCGCAAGGCTTCGCTTCATCGAGGCGTGGGTCGCTTTGAGGGTGCGGCTCTTCAGGCTTCCTTATGGAGACCAGGCCCTCTTCATCCGACGCCCCGTGCTCGAGGCGATGGGTGGGGTTCCCCAGGTTCCCTTCATGGAAGACCTGGATCTGGTGCGGGGTCTGCGGCGGCATGGCCGGTTGGCTCTTCTCGAGGAAGCGGTGCACACCTCGGCCCGTCGTTACGAGCGCCGCGGTTTCGTCCGCACCGTATTCCGCAACCTGATGGCGCTCGTGGCCTGGCGCCTCGGATTCGATCGCGAGCGGGTCGCGGCCTGGTATCGCCGTTGAGCGCGGCCGCCGGTTTCTCCCAAGACAGGGGAACGATCGCCCGGAACCGTCGCATGATGTTTCGGCGGCTCCGTCACTACGTGGTGCGCAACAAGACGGATTACATCCTCGGCGTGCTCACCACGATCGTTTACGCGGGATTCTTCGTCGCGCTTCCCGTGACGGTCGGCTGGTGCATCCAGGCCCTGGTCGAGGGGATGCCTGCGGAGGAGGTCGGCCGCCGCTGCGCCGTGCTCTTCGTGATCGCCGTTGCCCGCTCGGGCGTTCGATTCTTCTCCAGGGTGCGCATCTTCAACGCGGCACGGCAGATCGAGTACCAGATCCGCAACGATCTCTTCGAGCATCTGCAACGGCTTCCACAATCCTTCTACTTCCGCTGGCGCACCGGGGATCTGATGAGCCGCTGCGTGAACGATCTGACGTCGGTGCGGCTGATGCTGGGGCCCGGGCTTCTCTCGGTCGCTCAAACGCCGGTCCTGGTGGGCGCCACGCTGGCGGCAATGTTCTACCTGAACCCGAAGCTCGCCGCGCTGGTCCTGATTCCGTATCCGCTCTTCATCCTGATTTCGCGGGCATTCGGGCGTGCCATGCATTCGAGCAACCTGGCCGTGCAGGTCGGTCTTGCCGACATGTCGAATCATCTCCAGGAGACGGTCTCGGGCATCGCCGTGGTCAAGGCCTACGCAATGGAAGACCACACCCGCGGGCGCTTCGCAGACCTGTGCGAGGAGCTCTACCACCGTCAGATACGGGTGGCACGGGTGAACGGCGCGATGCCCGCCGTGACGAGCCTTCTGCCGATGGTGGGGATGTGGATCATCTTCCTGGTCGGCGGTGGGGCGGTGGCAGCCGGCGAGATGACCATCGCCGAGTTCTTCACGTTCTCGATGTTCAACTACGAGCTGACCTTTCCCATCTTCATCATGGGTTGGGTCTTCAACCTCGTGCAGCGGGGCACGGCATCGGTGCAGCGCATCGATGAAGTGCTCTCCAGTGAGCCAGCGATCGCCGATCCCGCGGATCCTGTCGATCTGGTCGATCCCAGGGGAGAGATCGAGTTCCGTGATCTCACGTTCCGCTACCCGGGAAGCGACCGGGAGCCGGCGCTCCGAGAGGTGAACCTGCATGTGGCCGCGGGCAGCGTGCTGGGCATCGTGGGGCCGGTGGGCTCGGGCAAGACGACATTGGCGTCGCTGATCCCGCGGCTCTACGAAGTCGAGGACGGCCACGTCTTCATCGATGGCATCGATGTGAACCACATCGCACTGCATCCGCTACGCCGAAGCATCGCCAGCGTGCCCCAGGATTCGTTCTTGTTCTCGATGACCCTGGCCGACAACGTCGCCTACGGTCTGCCGTCCACCGAGCCGGCGGAAGTGTTGCGGGCGGCCGAGCGGGCCCAACTGGCGAAGGATGTCGCGGAGTTGCCCGAACGCTACGAGACGGTGGTCGGCGAGCGTGGTGTGATGCTTTCCGGCGGCCAGCGCCAGCGCACGGCCCTGGCGCGGGCTCTCGCCCTCGACCCCGCGATCCTGATCCTCGATGACACGCTCTCTGCCGTCGATGCCGAAACGGAGGCCGCGATCCAGAAGAACCTTTCGGAGGTCTTTCAGGGGCGTACGGTCGTGATCGTCGCGTCTCGTGTGACGACTGTGCGCGATGCGGATTTGATCGTCGTGCTCGATGCAGGCCGCATCGTAGAGCGGGGTACCCACACGAGCTTGCTTGCCGAAGGCGGCCTCTACGCGCGGCTCGCCCAGGACCAGGCGGCCTTGGATCAACGTGCCGCGCAGGCGCAGGCTCTCGAGGCTCGCGGATGAGCGCGCCCCAGGGAACGGGCCTGAATGCGATCCTCGAGGAAGAGTCGCTCGGCAAGGCCGTGGATCGTGTCCTGCTCGGCCGGCTCTGGGCCTGGGTGGAGCCGTACAAGGGGAGGGTGGCCCTGACCATCCTGATGGTCGTGCCGATGTTCCCGTTGGAGCTGGCGCCGGCCTGGATCGTCAAGACCGGCATCGACCAGGTCATGCTCGGAGATGAAGCGAGCGGTACCGGCATGCTCGATGCCTTGCTCAGGGCTCCCGAGGGCTGGGCGCCGCTGGTCTGGCTCGCGAGCTTGTTCCTCGTCGTCTCGATTTCGTCTTCCGTCCTCACCTACGCCCATATGTTGCTGATGGTCGCGACCGGCCAGGCGGCCATGCGCGATCTCCGACGCGAAGTCTTCGATCACATCCAGGGCCTGCACCTGGGCTTCTTCGATACCTACCCGGTCGGAAGGCTCGTGACTCGCGCAACGAGCGATGTCGAGCACGTCGCCGAGATGTTCAGCCAGGGTCTGGTGGCTCTGGTCACCGATATCCTGAAGATGATCGGCTTCGCCGTCGTGCTCTTCGCGGTGAACGCGAAGCTGGCGCTCTGGACGTTCGCCGTCGTGCCCTTTCTCGTCGTTGCGGCCGTGGTGTTTCGCCTCAAGGTGCGCGAGGCGTTCCGAAGCACACGGGTCTTGCTGGCGCGAATCAATGCCACGATCCAGGAGACTGTCACCGGGATGAAGGTGGTGCAGCTCTTCACCCGCGAAGCCAGGAACCTGCGCGATTTTGAGGATCTGAACGGTGCTCATCGAGACGCGTGGCATAAGTCGATCTGGTACGACTCAGCGCTCTTCTCCGTGGTCGAACTCGCAAGCGGCATCACTGTGGCGGTCGTGATCTGGGCGTCCACCGGCTGGGCCACCGCCGGGGTGATCTATCTCTTCATCAACTACATGCGCCGCTTCTTCATGCCGCTGCGCGATCTCTCGGCCAAGTATTCGGTCATGCAATCCTCGATGGCGAGCATCGAACGCATCCTTCAGCTGCTCGATACGGAGCCGGCGATCCGCGATCCGGAGCCCGGCTGGGAGCGCCACGTCGCCGGGAGTTCCGCGCCGGCCGCGCGGGGCGAGATCGAGTTCGACCATGTCTGGTTCTCGTATTCCGGTGCAGATGGCGAGGGCGCCTGGGTGCTCCGGGACGTCTCCTTCAAGGTGGCGCCGGGCGAGAAGGTCGCGTTCGTCGGGGCGACGGGGGCAGGGAAGACGACCGTGATCAACCTGCTCACCCGTCTTTACGAAGTGAGCCGGGGCCGCATTCTGCTCGATGGCGTCGATCTACGCGAGATCCCCCAGGCCGAGTTGCGGCGCCGGGTGGGCATGGTGCTGCAGGATGTCTTCTTGTTCAGCGGGAGCGTGGCGGACAATCTGGCCCTGGGTCGTGAGGATCTCGATCGCAACGCCATCCGGACGGCCGCTACGGCGGTCGAAGCCGATCGCTTCATCATGGCGCTTCCCGACGGCTACGAGACCGAGGTTCGCGAGCGGGGAACCAACTTCTCGACCGGCCAGCGTCAGCTGCTCTCCTTCGCCCGTGCGCTGGCCCACGGTGCGGATGTCCTGGTGCTGGATGAGGCCACCAGCTCGATCGATACCGAGACCGAAGCGATGGTCCAACGCGGCATCCACGTGCTGATGGAAGGCAAGACCTCTCTCGTCATTGCCCACCGCTTGTCGACCATCGAAGACGTCGATCGCATCTACGTACTCGATCGCGGAGAGCTCGCCGAAAGCGGAAGCCACGCCGAGCTTCTCGAGATCGACGGCCTCTACGCAAACCTGCGCCGCCTGCAGGTCGCAGGGGACGTTCCTGGCGAGCTTGCGTTGTTCGCGGACTCCCCCGCCACGAGCTGACCCGTTCCTGGCGAACGTCCCATGCACGAACACGGCGAGAAGGCTGCGCTCGCTGCATACGAAATCGATGGACAAAGGCGGAGCGGAGCGTATTTGCCCATCGCTTCAGGGCGCGTAGGTTGGGGGGCGTGGGGGTGGTGAGAGTTATCTCGGAAGAACGCATCGACCGGGCGGTCCGGGAGCTTGCGCCGTTGTCTGTATCCGCCCTCACCTTGGTGAGGTTGACGGGTGACCCCAGCCACGCGGCCGAAGACATCGTGAGGGTCGTCGATCAGGATGCCTCCCTGACGATTCGGCTGCTGCGCATCGCCAACTCTCCCGTGATCGCTCCGGCGGCTCCGATCGAGAGTGTGGAGCATGCGGTCTCGTTGTTGGGTGAGCGGACCGTTGTTTCAGCCGCCCTCTCGATCGGGGCCAACTGGATGCAAGCGCCGCTCGCGGGCTATGGGCCTGACGCGAAGATATTCGACATCGGACTGAAGACGGCCGTGGCTGCCCGGCTCGTGGCGACGCACGTCGGAAGCGAGGAACTCGTGGCGGTGGCCTACATGGGCGGCCTGCTCCACGATATCGGTAGTGCCGTGCTGGCGGAACTCTTTGAGCCCAGCGTCCTGGCTGCGTCGGAGGGTCTTGGTTCCGGGACAGCCGCAGCTCGGCTGGCCGCAGAGAAAGAGAATCTCGGAGTCACCCATTGCGAGCTCGGCGTCCGCGTGGTCGACCAGTTCGGCCTCGGGCCGGCACTGCGCGCGGTGATCGAGCACCACCACGTCCCCAGTGGGGCCGCGCCGGATTTTCGCAGGCTGGTCGAGATCGTCCATGTGGCGGATGGCATGTGCGCCAGGCTCGGCGGCGAGGGCGGCCCGGGTTCTCTCGCCTATCCGGCCGATCCCGCCGTCTTCGAGAAGGTCGGAATCAGGGAGTCGGATCTCTCCGGGCTCATCTCCGATACGCTGGAAGAATCGAGCGCTCTCCTCGAACTCGTCTCGTTTGGAGGTGCGTCCGCCTAGTTTTGACCGCTTCGCGTCTCGTGCGTGGACGAGAGCCGCGGAGGCGGGGCGGACCAGCCCTCTGTTCGAGGCAGCGAGGGCCGAGGGGCCCCCCTGGGTACACGGGTTGACCGGGAAGTCGGTACTCGGGTGCGCATGACTTGCCGGTGGGTGAGGGCTCTTATCGGCGTCACGTTTCCAAGGGATCGTGGTATCATCCCCACGTCTGAGCGGCTCCGCGCCGGGTCTTCGAGCGCGGCGGCCTGTCGCCCGTCGGCCGCTCTCAACGCTGGAGCCCCATGATGATTCGCCGCAGCCGAGCCTCTGTCCTGACGCTGATTCTATGCCTTTCGTGCATTCCCCTGGTCGCCGTGCAATGTGAGAGCCCGCCGACCTACGACGCCCAGGTGAGCCGGACGAGCTTTGGAATCCCTCACGTCTACGCCGAGGATTTCGGAAGCCTCGGCTACGGCGTGGGCTTTGCGTTTGCCGAAGACAATTACTGCGAGCTGGCCGAGCTGGTCGTCACCGTGCGGGGCGAGCGCGCCTTCTTCTTCAACTCCGGTTCGAGCAACATCAACTCGGATCTCTTCTTCCGCTTCTGGGCGAGCGACGAGCGCATCGAGAGCTTCAAGGACGCGATGTCGCCGGACGTGAGGGAAGCCGTTCAAGGCTACGCAGCTGGCGTGAACCGCTTCGTGCGGGACCAGGGCGTGAGTTCTCTTCCCGTGCGGTGCAAGGACGCCGAGTGGGTGCGGCCGCTCGATGAGGACGACATGGTCCGGGTCTTCATCCGCTTGATCTCCCTGGCGAGTGCCCTGAATTTCTCGACCGGAACACACGCCATGCCTCCGGCGCCGACGATCGCCGGCGTGCAGCCCCAGCCGGCTCCCGATCCGTCGACGTTGAGCCCTGAGGTGATCCGCACCGCGCTGGCCGTATTCGAGCGCGAGGATCCGATCGGCAGCAACGCCGTCGCCCTCGGCAGCGACGTGACCCACGATGGCCGCGGCCTGTTGTTGGTCAACCCGCACTTTCCCTGGCGGGGAACCCTGCGCTTCTACCAGATGCACGTCACGATTCCCGATGTGCTCGACTCGATGGGGGCGGCGATCTTCGGTTCGCCGATTCCGAACATCGCGTTCAATCGCGACGTGGCCTGGAGCCATACGGTCTCGAGCGCGGCGCGCTTCGTGCTTCGTGAGCTGAAGCTCGATCCTGCCGATCCCACCGCCTACCTGGTCGATGGCGTGTCCCGCCCGATGCAGCCGGTGCCCGTTTCGATCACGGTCCGCGATTCGAATGGGACGATTCGTACGGTCGACCATACGTTCTATGACACCGAGTTCGGCTTCGTGATCTCGCTTCCGCCCATCCTCAATTGGACCGCGGCGACCGCCTTCGCGATCCAGGATGCGAACAAGAACAATTTCCGGATCATCAACCAGTATCTGGCGATGAATCAGGCCAATAGCGTTGAATCCCTGGAACGCGCCCTCGAGGAAAACGTCGGTCTGCCCTGGGTGAATACGATCGCGGTCGATCGGCATGGCGACGCCTACTATGCGGATATCGGGGCCGTTCCCCACGTGACGGACGCGCAGATGACGGATTGCGCCGTGTTCTTCACGCCGGCGGTCAGGGCGATTGCCGGCGTCCATCTGCTGGATGGATCCAGCGCTGCGTGCCAGTCGGGCACCGACCCGGGCTCGCCGGAGCCGGGCATCTTCGGGCCCTCCCACCTGCCTTCGATCCACCGCTCGGACTACGTCCAGAACTCCAACAACAGCTACTGGCTCTCGAATCCCGCGGAGCCGCTGGAGGGATTCCCTTCCATCATCGGCAGCGAACGAACAGAGCAGGGCTTTCGTACGCGGCTCGGGAACGTCCAGATCGAGGATTTCCTGGCCACGGGAGCGCTCTTCGAGCGGGAAGACGTCCAGGAGCTGGTCTACGGCAATCGGAACCTGAGCGCAGAATTGGCGCTCGCTGCGGTCCTCTCCGTCTGCTCTCCGGCCCCCGCGCCGATCGTCGTGCGCGGCGGACAGACGGTCGATCTGACTGCGACCTGCGCCGCGCTTTCCGGGTGGGATGGGCGGCAGAACCTGGATAGCACCGGCTCGCACATCTGGAGGGAGTTCTGGCCCGGCTTCATCGGGCCAAACGGGCCGAGCAGTGTGTTCTCCGTTCCCTTCGATCTGAACGATGCGGTGCATACGCCGCGCGATGTTGCCCTGTCGGATCCGGCCGTCATGCAACGGCTGCTCAACGAGCTGGCCGACGCGACCCTGGCCGTCCAGGCGCTCGGCCTGCCCCTGGATGCGACGCTAGGTGAAGTGCAATTCGAAGAGCACAAGGGCGAGCGCATTCCGATCCACGGTGGGCCCGGCGGCCATGGCGTGTACAACGCCATCGGTACCCGCACGCGGAACGGCGCGGGTTACACGCCGGTCACGGGGGGGACGAGCATCCTGCAGGTCGTCGATTTCCAACCCCATCGCGTCCAGGTGCGCGCCGTCTTGACCTACTCGCAATCGACCAACCCGGACAGCCCTCATTTCGCCGATCAGACGCGGCTGTTCTCCAGCGAAGGCTGGAACGACTTGCCCTTTACGCCGAGCGAGATCAGCCAGGATCCCGAGCTCGAGCAAACCCACATCCAGGAAACGATTCCGGAGACGGTGCCCGCGCAATTCAAATAGGCGTGTGAACCCAGGAATCTGTCGACTCCCAAGGACTGCGGGTCGAGACGCGAGCGCTGCTCCTCGACTCGTTGATTGGGTTGGGCCGCTTCGCTTCTCGTTCGTGAAGCGGAGTCGCCGGGGCTGGGCACAGGCCGGGCGGAATGGCTCGGCCGGGGGTCGGGTGGCCGCGTAGAGAGCCGGACAGGGTGTTGCCCTTTGCGGCTTCGCCGCGGTCAACCTACGCGCACGCCGGACGTTTCCTGTGCCTGCGCTTTATTTCCGCCCGGCCTGCGCCCAGCCCCGGCGAAGCGGTTCCAATTGCCAACACGGCCGATCGCGGGGCGGGGGGCGGCCAGCGCGGAAGTAAAAGCGGAGCCAGGCCCGAGAGTACGCGCCCTCGCACTGCGAACTCGGCAAACCGGGTGCACGCGCGTTCGAGGGTCTGGTGAGCCATGCAGCGCTGGCCGCCCCCCGCCCCGCGATCCGCCATGAGAAGCGAAGCGGAGTTGCAGGTGCAGGCGGGGAGTGGGATGGGTTCCCTTGGGTCCTCTACCTCGGCGTGGGCCTACTTCTTTGCCAGTTTTCGCAGGTAGTTTCGGCGTGCTTCGTTGCACTCCTCGTCGCCTAGCGCCGTGACCAGCCCGTCGGCGTCGCTCCAGCTGCGCATGGTGCCGACCATCTGATCGGTCACGGCGTTGACATGGCGTTTGGTTGCGAAGATCGCGTGCGACGCCTTCTCGGCCAGGCTTTCAGCCAGCGCAT